>DATILI010000298.1:0-9476 GCA_035476635.1 Burkholderiaceae bacterium
CGGTCCAGATAGCTTTGCACCGCCCACACCGGCAGCGTCGCCACGCCGCGGCCGCTGGCCACCAGTTGCAGCATGGCGATGGTCAGCTCGGTGGTGCGGCGTGCCGGCTTGATGCCGGCCGGCTCGAGCACCTGGCGCACCAGGTCCAGCATCTCGTCGGGCACCGGGTAGGTGATCAGCGTTTGCTTCGCGAAATCCTTGGCGGTCAGGTAAGGCTTGGCCACCAGCGGATGGCTGTTGGCCAGCAGTGCCACGATCTCGAAACTGAACAGCGGGTGGAAGTCCACCGTCTCGCCGGCATCCCGTTCGGAGACGATGGCCACGTCGGCCCGGTCCTGCAGCACCAGGGCAATCGGGTCGGGGTGGAAGCCCGAAACGATGTCCAGCTCGACTTCGGGCCAGCGGGTGCGCAGGGAGTCCATCGCCGGCATCAGCCAATCGAAGCAGGTATGGCACTCCACCGCGATGCGTAGCTGGCCGGCGCGGCCAAGCGCCAGGCGTGCCACGTCGCGCTCGGCCTCTTCGATTTGCGGCAGCACCGCGTCGGCCAGGGCCAGCAGGCGCAGGCCGGTGGTGCTGAACTGCGGCGGCACGGACTTGCGTTCGAACAGTGCGGCGCCATAGCGTTCCTCCAGCAGCTTGACCTGGTGCGACAGCGCCGATTGCGTGAGGTTGAGCAATTGCGCGGCACGCACCAGGCTGCCACTGTCGCGCAGGGCGACCAGGGTACGCAGGTGGCGGATCTCGAGGACGGATTGAATCATTAGAAATATTCAAGTTGAAAGGCAATATCTTTCGTTTGAATAATATTGGAAATTCCCCGACCATGCCCATCCTGAATCGAAACATGAGAAGGAAAAGGAAATGGTCCGTACACATACCCTGGGCTTTCCGCGCATGGGCGCCCACCGGGAACTGAAGGCCGCGCTGGAACAGCACTGGCGCGGCGAGATCGATGCGGCTGCGCTTGAAGGCGTTGGCGCCGACCTGCGCGCGCACCATTGGGCGGTGCAGCAAGCGGCGGGGCTGGACTTCGTCACGGTCGGCGATTTTGCCTTCTACGACCACGTCGCCAACCATATCCAACTGCTCGGCTGCGAGCCCGCGCGCTTTGAATTCAGCGGTGACGAGCCCGAGCTGGCGCGCTACTTCACCATGGCGCGCGGCGCCCAGGCCGCCGCAGAGGCCGGGCATACCGGGCACGGCGAGGGCTGCGGCTGCGCGCAAGCGGGCGGGGAAGATGGCCGCTTCGCCCTGGAAATGACCAAGTGGTTCGACACCAACTACCACTACCTGGTCCCCGAGTTTCGTGCCGATACCGAGTTTCGCCTGGCGTCCGAGCGGCTGTTCGCCGAGGTCGCCCAGGCCATGCAGGCCGGGCACAAGGCCAAGGTGGTGCTGCTCGGGCCTTTGAGCTTCCTGTGGCTTGGCAAGGAAAAGCAGAACGGGAAAGAGGCCGGCTTCGACCGCTTCGACCTGCTGGAGAAACTGCTGCCGGTCTATACGCAGATCCTGAACCGCCTGCAGGCGCAGGGCGTGGAGTGGGTGCAGATCGACGAGCCCATCCTTGGCCTTGATTTGCCCGACCGTTGGCGCCATGCGTTCGAGCCTGTCTATTGGCGGCTGACGCGCAGCGGCGTGAAGGTGATGCTCGCCACCTACTTCTCGCCGCTGTCCGATAACCTGCGCATGGCCTGCCAACTGGCCGTGGCGGGGCTGCATGTGGACGCGGTGCGCGCGAGCGAGGAATTGATCGGCGTGGCCGACTGGCTGCCGAGCCACAAGGTGCTGTCGCTGGGCATCGTGGATGGCCGCAACATCTGGCGGACCGATCTGGACGCCGCTTTTGCCAAGCTGTACCGGGCGGCCGACAAGCACGGCGGCGAGGTCTGGCTGGCGCCCTCGTGCTCGCTGCTGCATGTGCCCTTCAGCCTGCAGGGCGAAACCGGGCTGGATGCCGAACTCAAGTCTTGGCTGGCCTTTGCGGTGGAAAAGTTGTCTGAACTGCGCGTGCTGCGCTGTGCGCTGCGAGGCGAAGAGGCGCTGGTGCAGGCCGAGCTCGATGCATCGCGCGCCGCCATCGCCGCACGCCGCGCCAGCCCGCGCGTGCACCGCGAGGACGTGGCCGCGCGCCTGGAAGCCGCGGCCCCCCGGGCCGACCAGCGCGCCTCAAGTTTCGACGCGCGCCAGCCGCTGCAACGCCAGCGCTTCAAGCTGCCGCTCTTGCCCACCACCACGATCGGCTCGTTCCCGCAAACGGCTGACATTCGCGCCGCTCGCGCCGCCTTCAAGCGCGGGCAACTGACCGAAGCGCAGTACCGCGAAAAAATGCGCAGCGAGATCACGCTGGCGGTGCGCAAGCAGGAAGCGCTGGGCCTGGACGTGCTGGTGCATGGCGAGGCCGAGCGCAACGACATGGTGGAATACTTTGGCGAGCAGCTCGACGGCTTTGCCTTCACCGCCAACGGCTGGGTGCAGTCGTACGGTTCACGCTGCGTCAAGCCGCCCATCATCTACGGCGACGTGGCGCGGCCCAGGCCGATGACGGTGGTGTGGACGGCCTACGCCCAGAGCCTGAGCGACAAGCCGATGAAGGGCATGCTCACCGGGCCCATCACCATCCTGCAATGGTCCTTCGTGCGCGACGACCAGCCGCGAAGCAGGACGGCGCAGCAGATCGCCTGGGCCATCCGCGACGAGGCGGTCGACCTGGAGCAAGCGGGCATCGGCATCATCCAGATCGACGAGCCGGCCATCCGCGAAGGGTTGCCGCTGCGGCGCGCGGGCTGGAAGCCCTATCTCGCCTGGGCCACGAAGGCGTTTCGCATCAGCGCCTCCGGTGTGCGCGACGATACGCAGATCCACACCCACATGTGCTACGCGGAATTCAACGACATCCTGCCGGAGATCGCCGCGATGGACGCCGACGTGATCACCATCGAGACCAGCCGCTCGGACATGGAGTTGCTGCGCGGCTTCGGCGATTTCAAGTACCCCAACGAAATCGGCCCCGGTGTCTACGACATCCATTCGCCGCGCGTGCCGACGGTGGACGACATGGTGCGGCTCCTGCGCAAGGCGCAGGCGGTGTTTCCCGCCGGGAACCTGTGGATCAACCCGGACTGCGGGCTCAAGACGCGCGGCTGGCCCGAGACCGAAGCGGCGCTGGCGAACATGGTCAAGGCGGCGCAGACGCTGCGTGCCCAGGTCGCCTAGCTGTTCAGGCCCTTCCAGAACATGTAGGCGGCCAGCACATAGAGGATGCTGGCGAACACGCGCTTGAGCTTGCCCACCGGCAGGCTGTGCGCGGCCCTGGCGCCCAGCGGCGCGGTGAACACGCTGCACAGCGCGATCACCGCCAGCGCGGGCAGCCAGATGTAGCCGAACGAGCCGGCCGGCAGGTCTTGCAAGCTCTGGCCGCTGATGACGTAGCCCAGCACGTTGGCCACCGCAATCGGAAAACCCAGGGCCGCCGAGGTGGCCACGGCATTGTGGATCGCCACGTTGCACCAGGCCATGAACGGCACGCTGATGAAGCCGCCGCCCGCGCCGACCAGGCCCGAGAGAAAGCCGATGGCGCCGCCTGCGGCCAGCTGCCCCGCGGTGCCGGGAAGCTGCCGCGTGGGCTTGGGCTTCTTGTCCAGGAACATCTGCGTGGCCGAGAAGCCGACGAAGAGGCCGAAGAAGATGGCCAGGTACGAACCCTTGAGCAGCGCGAACACGCCCAGGCTGGCCACGATGCTGCCCAGCACGATGCCCGGCGCCAGACGTTTGACGATGTCCCAGCGCACGGCCCCGCGCTGGTGGTGCGCACGCACGCTGGAGATCGAGGTGAACATGATGGTGGCCATCGACGTGGCGATGGCCATCTTCACCGCGAGGTCGGGCGCGACGCCGCGGTTGGACATGATGATGGTGATGAAGGGAACCATCAGCATGCCACCGCCGATGCCGAGCAGGCCGGCGAGAAAGCCGGTGCCGATACCCAGCAGGGCGAGTTCAACGATCAGCAGAGGTTCGAGCGACATGAGGATAGAGGCGGGGTGTTGGGTGTCGAGCGAAGGGCCTGCGCCAGGAGTGCAAGGCAGGCCGCTCAAACCAGAAAAAAAGGTGTCTGCAAGTGCCACCGGACCGGCATCCTGAACCGGGGTTCAGGTGGGCGAGGTCAACTTGAAGTTGGGTTCATCTGACGCGAGATGATCACGCTCCTCAAGCGATGTTCCAAGCCCGGGCTCATAGAGCATTGGTTCAAGGAAATATAAAGCCCGGCAAGCACTGCAGACCTCGCCATTGTAGGCGCTGCAGCGATGCAGGGAAACCGGATCGGTTCTGACCCGGTCGGTCGCAAGAGGCTTACTTGCGCAGTTCCGGGGAGTCGCCCAGGGCTTTGACCAGCTTGGCCAATGCGTCATTGGAAGCGCGCACGGCGGCAAGGGAGAAGTTGCTCTTGAACTCACTGAAACTTGCGCGGCCTTCACCGCTGACGCGCACGGTTTGCAGCACCTTGTTGTCACCGTCTGTAATGGCGCAGACCAAGTTCACGGTAAACAGGGTCGGAGGCCAAGTGACCAAACTATCGGACGAGGAGTTCGTCGCGATCTCTGGCGTGATCAGCAGTGAGATACCTTCACTCTTGAGGGCTGCCGTGTTCTTGGGGTCCTTGATCTTGGTTACGCCGCGGAACGTTTCCGACAGTGCCTTGTACAAGCCAGGCTCAAGGTCGCGGTACGGAAAATACCGGACTTTGTCGCCGCCACCGCCGGGGGTGGTGACTTCCAGCGCCCGCGAAGCATCGGACATGTAATAGCCGACTTGCTTGTCAATGATCTTGTTGTCGCTCGAGGTTTTCAAGGCCGCGAGGTCGGAGTTCATGTTGATCGGGTGCGCGCAGCCAAAGAGGACTGTGCAGGCCAGCACGGCGAATGCATAGGAAATAAAGCGCTTCATGGTTCAGGATTCTTGACAGGTTAGTTGCGGATGGCTTTGACGAAGTCTGGGTCGCTTACGAAGGAGCCAACCAGTTTCTGCACCATCACCGGATAGTTGTTGGCCGCCAGCGGAATGGCCACCGCGCCGGCGAAGGCGCTTTCCCACTGATGGTCGATCCGTTTGACTTTGTCAAAGCGCAACTGGCCGTTCGTCTTGACGACGAAGCGCGCTTCGATCTGCCCGGCGTTGGTGCTGAGGCCTCCTGCGTCAATGTTGTTTTTCAGCAAGGTGCCCGTAATCTCGACGCCAGATTGCGGGTTGTGCAGCTTTGCCAGTTCCAGTTCCTGCCGCAGGGCGGCGGCCAGGTAGTCACCATAGTGGCTGCCAATCGGTGAAACCATGCTGTTGGCTCGAAGCGAGATCGAGTTGGCACCGGCCATGCCCGGAGTTACGCCGATCGCACCCACCTTGACCGGACCGTTTCCGGCCTTCTTGAGCGTTTCGACATTGTCAATGGACGGCGCGTAGTTGGGTGCCGGGCCGGCACAGCCTACGAGAAACGCGGACGCGGCAATGGCCGCGGACAGGAAAACATTCCTGAACATTGGATGCATGGATTACCCCTCAATAGATTTTTTTGGATTTGCACCACTCATTGCAAGTGGCGCGGACGCGATATTAGCGTCTAACGATGGCGACCAGGCCGCCAGCCATGAGATCAAAACCTAGAGCAGGTGGCCGTCGCCGCCCAGGGCGTTGTCCAGGCGCTGCAGCAGCGACCCCAGGCGGGGATCGGCGCCGGCGTCGGTGCTGCTGCCGGTTGCGGCGGTGGCGCCAATGGCCGCGGCGCTGGCCGGCGGCGCTTTCACGGGTGCCTCGGGGCGCTCGGCCAGGTCGAAGGCGAGGTTGAGCGCGGCGAGCACGGCGATGCGGTCGCGCGCCTTGATCTTGCCGGCGTCGCGGATCCTGCACATGGCCGAATCCACGCGTTGCACCGCGTCGAGCAGGCGCGCCTCGCCGCCCTCTGGCGAGCCCAGCAGATAGCTCTGGCCCATGATCTGCACTTCAAGCTGCTTCATGCTTCAGGAGGCTTCTTTCTGTGATGCCACGTTGCCGACCTCGGGCAGGCGCTCCAGCAGCGCTTCGACCCGGGCGCGCGCCGCGCTCAGGCGCGATTTGAGCGAGTCACGCTCGTGGGTGAGTGCATCGACCTGCTCGGCAAGCAAGGCATTGGTGCGCTGCAATTCCTCGTAGCGCACCAGAAGGCGCTCGACGCGCTCGGCAATCTGGTCGATTTGGGACGGTTGGGCCATGGAGAAATGGGAGTAGAAAGGGATTGTAGGGTTTGTGACAGATTTCAACCTTAAAATCCCCGCTGTTGGTGCTCGCGGTGTGGTTCACATGCCGCAGTTCAACGGGAAGCAGGAGGGACCGCCCATCACGCGGCGAAGCCCAACCTGCGCTGCCCCCGCAACGGTCAAGCGGACGAATCGCAAGATTCAGCTTGCCAACACACAAGCCACTGGACGCCTTGAACAAGCGACTGGGAAGGCGTTGGCAAGTTGCTCCGCCAGCCCGGATACCGGCCAACAAGGTGGTCTTTGCCCATGGGCCAAGGCCGTGAACGTCCATGCGCCGGCGGGGAAGCCGGCGAGGGCATTTTTTCTGTTTCGCTCCACCGATGAAAACCTGTGTTTCCCCCGCGCGCCTGGCTGCGCTGACGCTGGCCCTGGCCGCCGCATTTCCCTCCCTGGCCCAGACTTCGCTTTCCGAAACGGTGGTGACGGCCACGCGCACGCCGACGCGGGCCGACAACCTGGTGAGCGACGTCGTCGTCATCGAACGCGCCGACCTGGAGAAGCTGGCCGGCCGCACGCTGCCCGAGATCCTGGCGCGCACGGCCGGCGTGCAACTGGCCACCAACGGCGGGCGCGGCAAGAGCGGCAACATCTTCATCCGCGGCACTGAATCGCGCCACACCATCCTCCTGATCGACGGCGTGCGCTATGGCTCGGCCACCGCGGGAACGCCGATCTGGAGCAACCTGCCCCTGGAGGCCATCGAGCGCATCGAGGTGCTCAAGGGCCCCGGCTCTTCGCTGTACGGCAGTGACGGCGTCGGCGGCGTGGTGCAGATCTTCACGCGCAAGGGCCGCGAAGGCTTTCATCCGAATGCCTTCGTTTCCGTCGGCGGCGACGGATTTCGCCAGGCCGGCGCAGGCCTGAGCGGCGGCGAGGGCGCGATCAGCTACGCGCTGGACGTGCAGGCGCTGCGCGAGACGGGCTTCTCCACCACCAACCCGAGCGTGCAGTTCGGCAATCACAACCCGGACCGCGACCCGTTCAAGCAGCAGTCGCTGAGTGCCGCGCTGGGCTGGCGCATCGCGCCCGACTGGAAGCTGGACCTCGGCGCGCTGTATTCCGACGGCGTCAACCACTACGACGATGGCCCCGGCCGCGACACGCAGGACAATGTGCGCAGCCACGTGCTGCGCGCGGGTGTCAGCGGCAAGTTCACGCCGGGCTGGAAGACGCAGCTGCAGGTGTCCCAGAGTGCCGACACGTCCAACACCACCGTGGGTGCCTTCCTGCCCAGCGATTTCAAGACCTCGCAGGACCAGGTGTTCTGGCAGAACGACGTGGACACGCCCGTAGGCGTGGCCCTGTTCGGCCTGGAGCGGCTGGAGCAGAAGGTGGAGGGCTCCACCGCCTATACCGTGAACCAGCGCACCATCTCCTCGGCCTTCATCGGGCTGAACGGCAACGCTGGCCGCCACAGCTGGCAGTTGAACGCCCGGCGCGACCGCAACTCGCAGTTCGGCAGCAGCAGCACCGGCTTTGCCGGCTACGGCTTCAAGCTCACGGATGCCTGGCGCGCGCACGTCTCGCACGGCACCAGCTTCGTCGCGCCCTCGTTCAACCAGCTGTACTTTCCCGGATTTGGCACGGCCACGCTGCAGCCCGAACGCGGCAGGAACACCGATGTCGGCGTGAGCTGGACCAACGCGGGCCACACCGTCAAGCTGGTGCACTTTGACAACAAGATCCGCGGCTTCATTCCCTCCGGGCCACTGCCGGCGAATGTGCCGCGCGCGCGCATCGAGGGCTGGACGCTGAGCTACGAGGGCAGCATCGGCGCGCTGGCGCTGCGCGCCTCGTACGATGCGCTGGATCCGCGCAACGAACTGACCGGCCGCAAACTGCCGCGCCGCAGCGACGCGCAGGCCATGCTTGGCGCCGACTACACGCTGGGGGCCTGGAAGTTCGGCGGCACGGTGTTGCATGCGGGCGATCGCTTCGACGACGCGGGCAACACCTTCCGCATCTCCGGCTACACCACGGTGGACCTGCACGCCGAGTACGCACTGGCCAAGGACTGGGCGCTGCAGGGCAACGTGCGCAACCTGAGCGACCGGGCTTACCAGACTGTGCGCGGCTACAACCAGCCGCCGCGCGCGGTGTTTGTCACCCTGCGCTGGCAACCCAAGTAAGCTTCGCCGCATGCCGATCGAGATCGCCCAGGGCCCCCAACGCATCGTCTGCCTCACCGAGGAAACGACCGAGTGGCTGTACCTGCTGGGAGAGGAGGCGCGCATCGTCGGCATCTCGGGCTACACCGTGCGGCCGCGCCGCGCGCGCGAAGACAAGCCCAAGGTCAGCGCGTTCCTGTCCGCGAAGATCGACAAGATCCTCGCGCTCGCGCCCGACTGCGTGTTCGGCTTTTCCGATTTGCAGGCCGACATCGCGAGCGCGCTGATCCGCCACGGCGTGCAGGTCACGGTGTTCAACCAGCGCAGCGTGCAGGAGATCTTTTCCGTGCTGTACCAGGTGGCCGCGATGGTCGGGCAGGCCGAGCGCGGGCAGGCGCTGCTGCAAGGCATGCGCGAACGCCTGCAGGCAATCGAGGCCGCTGCCCAGGCCCTGCCGCGCCGGCCCAAGGTGTACTTCGAGGAGTGGGACACACCGCACATCAGCGCGATCCGCTGGGTCTCCGAACTCCTGGGGCTTGCTGGCGGTGACGACTGCTTTGCCGAACTTTCCAAGGAGTCGCTGGGCAAGAACCGCATCATTGCGGATGGCGCCGAGATCGTGCGGCGCAACCCCGACATCATCATCGGTTCCTGGTGCGGCAAGAAGTTCCGAGCGGACAAGGTGGCGGCACGCGTTGGCTGGGAAGCCGTGAACGCGGTGAAGAACGGGCAACTGTTCGAGATCAAGTCCGCCGATATCCTGCAGCCCGGCCCGGCGGCGCTGACCGACGGTGTGGAGCAGCTGCATCGCATCGTGCGCGACTGGAGCCAGGCCCATGCTTGAGCCGGCTTGCGTGCTGCGGGTGGTGCGCAGCGAATTGATCCTGGGTGGCCAAAGGAGCGGCAAGTCGCGGCGCGCCGAAACCTTGGCCGCAACCTGGCTTGCGCAATCGCCGTCGCACCGCGCTGTCTTCATCGCCACTGCGCAAGCCTGGGACGAGGAAATGCGCGAGCGCATCGCGCGGCACCAGCGCGACCGCGCCGAGCGCGTGCCGGGCATGGCCACGGTGGAAGAGCC
>DATILI010000299.1:0-11170 GCA_035476635.1 Burkholderiaceae bacterium
GCCCCCACAGGCCCGCGGGGAATCTCATCCCGGAGCCCCCAAAGCGGCCAGGCCACGCACAAGAACCGCCCCGTGAGTACAAGCGATTTCCATCCCTCCGTACGCACGGTGCTCGCCAGCTTCCTGTTTGTCGACATCGTCGGCTTTTCCAAGGTTCCGGCCGCACAGCAACATGCCTTCAAGGCGGGCCTGATCTCGGTGCTGCACCGGCACCTGGGCGCCTTGCACCGCGGCGACTACCGGCTGCGGGACACCGGCGACGGGGCGCTGATCTCGTTTCTGTCCAATCCCGAACACGCCTTGTACCTGGCCCTGGCGATCGCCGAGGACCTGGGCCGGGCGGCCCAAGGCGCGAACCTGTCGCTCAATGACCTGCGCACCGGCATCAACCTGGGCGCGGTCAAGGAATCGATCGATGTCGAGCAGCGGCCCAACTATGTGGGCGACGGCATCAACGCGGCCCAGCGCATCATGGATTTTGCGCAGCCCGGCCAGATCACCGCCTCGCGTTCCTTCGTGGAGGCCGTGGCCCATCTCGATGCGGCCTACGCAGCCCTGTTCCAGCATCTGGGGGCACGGTCGGACAAGCACGGCCGTGAGCACGAACTCTTCTCGCTCGCGCCGAGTGGGGCCGTACTCGCGACGCTGCGAAGCGAGATTGTGGCGTCCCGGCCCGAGCAGGTCGAAGTGGACTTCGACCTGGACAGGCTGGCGCCACCGATGGCGATTGGGCCGCCGCCCGCGGCTGCGGCCGTGCCGATGTACCGGCATCAATGGGTGCTGGGGCTGGTGGCCCTGGTGCTGATGACGGGTCTTGCCGTGCTGATCGCCCGTGCGCTGGATGGCCATGAGGAGCCGGTTGCGGCACCCGCCACCGTTTCGCCGCCGGTTCTTGCCGAGCCCGCGGCGCAAAAGCCCACCGCCGAGCAGCCGCCCGCGCCTGCCGCCACGCCCGCCCCCACGCCGGCGAGCGCCGCAGCCGCTATTCCCGAGGCGCCTGCTGCGCCTGCTGTCGCGCCCAGGCCGGCACAGGCGGCTGTGCCACGCACAGTACGCAAATCCGACGAAAGTCCGAAACAAGCCCCGGCCGTCGCGCCCGAGCCCCCAGCGGCTGCGCCCGCAAATTCGGCCCAAGCCAGCTTAAGATGCAGCCGGATCATGCAAAAGGCGGGCGTTGGCGAGCCCCTGTCACCGGAAGAGAAAAAGGAGCTGGCAAACGCATGTCGATGAACTCTTTGCGCAATACCCTGGCGAGCCGCCTCGTGCTGGCCGCGTTGGTTGCACCTTTGCTGCTCGCTGCCTGCGCGGCACCGCCGCCACCACCGCTGCCGGAGAGGCCGGTCGCGCCCGCGTCCGATGTGGTCTTTGATGCGGGCATCGACTACGCGGTGGACGATTTGCTGACGCAAGCCCGGCGCCTGCCCGCCTTTGCGCCTGCCGCGCCGACCGGCGCATTGTCGGGTTTGCTCAAGAAAGATGAACCGCCAGCCGCGCGTGGCGTGATTGCGGTGGACCCCGCCATCGACGGCAACACGGGGCAGCAGACCATCGCTTCCAAGCTGCTGGACAGGCGCCTGCTGGAGCGCGCCGTTGCCCGCTTCTCCCAGTTCGACGTGGTTCCGGTGGGCGCGCCCGATGCCTTGTCCAAGGCGCAATTCCTTTTGGCGGGCACGTTGACACCGGTACCCGTGCCCAACTCGGCGCGCGGCGCATTCCGGATCAACTTGTCGCTGACCGACATCCGCACCGGCTTCGTGGTGGCGCAATCGGCGGCACGCGTTGCCAACGAGGGCGTGGACACGACGCCGACCCAGTTTTTTCGCGACAGTCCGTCGCTGACGAAGGACCGGGTCGTCGAAGGCCAGATTCGCACCGCGCAGGCCGCTGCCGGCAGCGAGGCGGATGGGGTCTACATGGCGCGCATGCCGGTGAATGCCCTGCTCGCCGAGGGCGCCAGGCTCTATGAGGCGGCGAACTATGCCGAGGCGCTGCGCTACTACGAGTCGGCCTCGGCACGCATTGATGGCCAGCAGTTGCGCGTGCTCAATGGCCTGTACCTGGTCAACACGCAACTCGGGCGTACCGACGCCGCCGAGCAGGCATTCGCCAAGATCGTGGCCTTGGGCCTGGCCACCAACAGCCTTTCCGTCAAGTTCCTGTTCCGCCCGGGCTCGACCGATTTTCTGGCGGACCCGAAGATCAGCGGCCCCTACAGCATGTGGCTGCGCCTCGTCGCACGGGAAGTAGCGGCCTCGGGTAGCTGCCTGTCGATCGTCGGGCACACGAGCCGGACCGGAGCCGAGCAAGTCAACGACCGCCTCTCCTTGCAGCGTGCGGTGGCCATCCAGCGCCGCATCGAGACGATGGCGCCGGAAACGGCAACGCGCCTTCAATCGGCAGGGATTGGTTCGCGCGAAAACCTCGTGGGCTCAGGCACCGACGACTTGCGCGATTCGCTGGACCGCCGGGTCGAGTTCAGGGTGCGCGGCTGCTAGGACCTGTCAACAGGCCCTAATCAGTCCGCGAGTTCGGCTTTCGCCATCTCCACATCCAGCCGCTCCATGGCATCGGCTGGCTGGCTGGCGGCGGCCTGCTCGTAGAGCTGGGTCGCCTCTTTCATTTTCTGGTCGCCTTCCAGCATGACCAGGCCGTTGGCATATTCGATCATCGCGATCGCGGAGCCGGGATTGAGCTTGAGCGCATCCTGGAACAGCTTGAGGCCGACGTCTCGCTTGGCGCCATAGGTCATGCCGCCAATGAGCGAGCCGACTTTGTCGATGACTTCGGCATGAAACGCCGCCAGTGCGACGTGCGCGTCGGCATGCCTGGGTTGCAACTGGATGGTGGTTTCAAGCGCTTGTTTGACCTTGCCGCCCAAGCCTTGCGCGAGCGCCTTGGCCACGCTGATGCCCTGGCTGTAGCGCCCCAGGGCATACGCTTGCCAATAGAGTGCATTGGCGTCCTGCGGGTTCTTCGCGGCGAGCGCCTCGGCGCGCTCGGCAACCTCCCTGAACAGCTCAAGCTTGGTCTTTTCCTTCTTTTCCAGGTAGGTGGCATAGATGCAGGTGGCCTTGTTCGCCACTGTGATGCCGGCGGCGCCCAGGGCCAGCCCGGCTTCTGCCGCTTTCTGAAAGTCGCCATTGTGGAACAGGGCCCAGGCATCCAGCACCGCTGGCTCCTGCGGGCAGGGCTCGGCATCGCCGGCATGCAGGCGCGCCCAGTTTTTCTTGACGCGGATGGCGTCGAACGCATAGTCGCCCAGGTGGGGAAAGGTGGTCCATTTAGCCATGGTCATGCCTTCTTGATTCGAAGCGGATGGATAGGCACGTGCATCAATCCGCTGTATTGGAAACAGGGGTGCTGTAGGCACCCGCCAGGGTCAACAAATGCATGCGCTGGCCCTTTTCCAGGTAGGGAACGAGCAAGTTGAGAACATGGTGCGCACCGCGCAGCAGTGCCTGCTGGGCGCTCTCGGGTTCCAGCGCGTGGCGCGGATTGCGAACGTATTCATAACTCAACCAATAGGTCAGCACCACCACCATGCTGGTGGCCGTGGCCTCCACCTCGCGCGAGTCGATCAGCAGCGCGCCGGAGCGGCTCATTCCGTCCAGCAATGCCGTGACCGAGCGCGTCTTGTTTTTGAGTACCCACTGGAAATGCGTCTCCAGCCGGCGGTTGTTGCTCAGCAGGTCATTCAGGTCGCGGTACAGGAAGCGGTACTGCCAGATCAGCTCGAACAGGGTGTGCATGAAGAACCAGGCGTCTTCGACATCGCGCACGCCGTCGCTTGCATTGAGCAACTCGCTCAAGGACCGTTCGTACCGGTCGAACAGCGAGTTGATCAGCTCTTCCTTGGCCGGGTAGTGGTAGTAGAGGTTGCCCGGGCTGATCTTGAGCTCGGAAGAGATCAGCGTGGTCGAGACATTGGGTTCGCCGAACCGGTTGAACAGGTCCAGCGTGACCTCCAGGATGCGCTCTGCGGTGCGGCGTGGCGCTTTTTTCGCCATGGATGTCTTCCCCTTTTTTATGACTCGCGCTTATGACACGCACTCTAACCGAGTCGCGCGCACTGTGGGACTAAAAGAAGTGAAACGCCGCATGAATGTTGCTCGTCGGCCCGGCGGCTCATGGGCGCGCCGCGGTTGGCGCCATGGTGTGGCCCAGGTCTTCGATCACCTCTTGCAGCGAGGCAATGGCGCGGCCCACCCGGGTGGGAACTTTCGGAGGCTGCACCAGATGGCGCCTGGCGTCGTCCAGTACCGCGGCGTTCAGGGTGATGCCATGGCGCGCCAGCTTGTGCGAGAGCGCGGACCGGCGCGAGCGCAGCATGACACGGGTTTGCTGGTAGGCGTGCTCCGCGAGCTGGCGGCGCTGGCCGTAGCTGAAGGTATTGGCCAGGTACAGCTCCGGGTCGCGGTGGTCGGGCTCGATCAGCACGATGTCGGTTTCAGGGTAGGCGCGCTCATAGTGCTTCATGCCGAGCTCCATGCGCGAGTGGATCATCGAGCGGAAAGTCTGGCTCAGCACCGCTGGCAAGCCGCCGTCCACAATCCGCGGAATGCGGCGCCTTTCCGTGGGCAGGCCACGCTGCATGACCTTGCTGGCCAGTGGTTCGGTGGAGTTGAACGGCACCAGTGGGTTCAGGCACAGCATCAGGTCGATGCCCTCGTCCAGCGCGACAGATGCGTGCATGGTCTTCTTGAGCGCGCCATCGACAAAGTAGTGGTCGTCGATTTCCACCGGCGGAAACAGGCCAGGCAGTGCCGAACTCGCCTGCACGGCCTTGGAGATCGGCACATGGTCCCAGCCGGCGCGGCCAAACGGCGCGGCCTCGCCGCTATCCAGGTTGGTGGCCACCAGGGTGAGCTTGGTCTTCAAGCGCCGAAAGTCGTTGGTGCGGCCTGCACGCGAGAAGAAGCGGGTCAGTTGACGGTCGATCTCGTCGTTGGAAAAGATGCCCGTGGGCAAGGCGGCGCCCAGGCGCTCCAGCGCATGGGTGAGCGACTTTCGTCCCATCGTGGCGCGCCACAGGGCCGATGCCACCAGCCCTGGAAGCATGATGCCGCGGCGCGCGTATTCGCCGTAGGCGGGCACCATGAGCCAGGAAGGATCGAAGATCTCGGAGGTGCCGGCATCGTTCTCGATGAACGCGGTGCAGAGTTCACGCGGCGTCATGCCGTTGGCCAGGCCCGCTGCGATGAAGCCGCCGGCCGATACGCCGACATAGTGGTGCAGTTGCGTGAAGTCAAGGCCCGACAGCGTCTCGTCCAATGCGCAAAGGGCGCCAATCTCGTAGATGGCCCCCAGTGGTCCGCCGCCGGCGAGAGCCAGCGCGATTTTGGGAGGGCGTGTTGTTTTGCGATTCATGAGTGGGCAGTGTAGGGCGCGCTGGGCACTCGCTTTGCTGCGTCGCAGCAAAGCGAGTGGACGCAAAAAAGGGCGCCGCGGCGCCCTCGTTCAATCGCAATCCAGTGTTCAGACCGATTTGCGTGCGGTCGCGCGCTTGGTCGCGGGCTTGGCGGTACTGTTGCCTTCGGCCTTGGGCGCCGCGGCGGATTTGGCGGACAGCTTCTGCACGTTCTTGTTCAGCTCTTCAATGCGGGAGATCAGGACGTCGATGTCCCTGGCGGACGGAACGCCCAGCTTGTTCAAGGCCTTGGCCACGCGGTCTTCGAAGATGTTTTCGAGCTTGTCCCACTGGCCGGCGGCCTTGGAGCTGATGTCGGTGGCCATGTTGGCCATCTTGCTGGTGGCTTCGGAGATCTTCTCCTCGGCGGCGACCTGGGTCTTGCGCTGAATGCTCATGCCTTCCTTGACCAGGGCTTCGAACACCTTGCCGCCTTCTTCCTGTGCCTTGGCAAAGGCGCCGAGGCCGGCCAGCCAGATTTGCTGCGCAGAGTCCTTGACTGTGCCGGTCAGGTGCGAGCCGGTCTTCTTTTCGGTTTCCGTTTTTTGGAGCTTCTTGACCATGGTGATTTCCTGCGAAGTAAGTTGAAGGGGCCACCGTGCCAGCAGGCACCGTGATGCCAAGACTTTACGCCTTCGCAGACGCGGCCAATTAGGTGCCGCGTCCTAAAACGCTAGAGGGGAAGCTCTATGGCGCGCCCGGGTTTCTGCGGACTTGGCTCCCCCGGTGTTTAGGCAAGAATAGGCCAACCAAAATTCGGAGGTCTCCCATGCAGTATTTCGTTACCGGTGCTACCGGCTTCATTGGCAAACGCCTTGTCAAGAAGCTGCTGGAGCGCAAGGGCACCGTGGTGTATTTCCTGCTGCGCAAGGAGAGCCAGGGCAAGGCGGCCGAACTGCGCGAGTACTGGGGGGCGAGTGCGGCACGCGTGATTCCGGTGTTTGGCGACCTCACCACGAAGAAGCTCGGCGTGGCAAGCGAGGACGTGAAAAAGCTCAAGGGCCAGATTGACCATTTCTACCACCTGGCCGCGGTGTACGACCTGGGCGCCGACGAGGAAAGCCAGATCGCGGTCAACATCGAAGGCACGCGCAACACGGTGGAGCTGGCCAAGGCGATCGATGCCGGGCATTTCCACCACGTGTCCTCCATCGCGGCGGCCGGCTTGTACGAGGGCGTGTTCCGCGAAGACATGTTCGAAGAGGCGGAAAACTACGATCACCCCTACTTCATGACCAAGCACGAGAGCGAGAAGATCGTGCGCAAGGAGTGCAAGGTGCCATGGTCGGTGTACCGCCCGGCCATGGTGGTGGGCGACAGCCAGACCGGCCAGATGGACAAGATCGACGGCCCGTACTACTTCTTCAAGCTGATTCAGCGCATGCGCGAGCTGTTGCCGCCGTGGATGCCTTCCATGGGGCTGGAAGGCGGGCGCGTCAATATCGTTCCGGTGGACTTCGTCGTCAATGCGCTGGACTACATCAGCCACAAGGAAGGGATTGCCAAGAAGTGCTACCACCTGGTCGATCCGGTCGGCTACCGCATCGGCGACGTACTCGACATCTTCAGCAAGGCGGCGCATGCGCCCAAGATGAATCTGTTCGTCAATGCGGCGCTGCTCGGCTTCATTCCCAAGAGCGTGAAGAAGGGCCTGATGGCGCTGGCGCCGGTGCGCCGCATCCGCAACGCGATCATGAGCGACCTGGGACTGCCGGAAGACATGCTCACGTTCGTCAACTACCCCACGCGCTTCGATTGCCGCGATACGCAGGCAATGCTCAAGGGCTCGGGCATCGAGGTGCCGAATCTCAGGGACTATGCGTGGCGGCTCTGGGACTACTGGGAGCGCCACCTGGACCCCGACCTGCACATCGACCGCACGCTGCGCGGCACGGTGGGCGGCAAAGTGGTGCTGGTCACCGGTGGGTCTTCGGGCATCGGCCTGGCTGCGGCCCACAAGTTTGCCGAAGCCGGCGCCATCACCATCATTTGCGGACGCGACCAAGACAAGCTGGACGAAGCTTGCAAGGAGGCCAAGGCCAAGGGCTACAGCTTTGTGGCGTACGCCGCCGACATCGCCGACATGGCCGATTGCGACCGTTTCACGCAATTATTGGTGGAAAACCATGGCGGCGTCGATTTCCTGATCAACAACGCGGGCCGCTCCATCCGCCGCGCGATCGAATCCAGCTACGACCGCTTTCATGACTACGAGCGCACCATGCAGCTGAACTACTTCGGCTGCCTGCGCGTGACCATGGGCCTGCTGCCCGGCATGGTGGCCAAGCACAAGGGCCATGTGGTGAACATCAGCTCGATCGGCGTGCTGACCAATGCGCCGCGCTTTTCCGCCTATGTGGCGTCCAAGGCGGCGCTGGACTCCTGGACACGCTGTGCTTCCAGCGAGTTCGCCGACCAGGGGATTACCTTCACCACGATCAATATGCCGCTGGTACGCACGCCGATGATCGCGCCCACCAAGATCTACAACAACGTGCCGACCCTGGCGCCGGAGGAGGCGGCCGACATGATCGCCCAGGCCTGCATCTTCAAGCCGGTGCGTGTGGCCACGCGGCTGGGCATTACCGGGCAGCTGCTGCACGCGCTGCTGCCGCGCGTGGCGCAAATCGCCATGAATACCAGCTTCCGCATGTTCCCCGATTCCTCGGCGGCCAAGGGCGACAAGAGCGTCAAGGCGCAACTTTCCCCCGAAGCGATCGCCATGCAGCAAATGATGCGCGGCATTCATTTCTGACAGCGCGGCTTGGCGCCAGGCCGGGCGGGGGCACCACCGGGTGCCCTTTTTTGAGGCACCGGCGATGAGATAATCGGCCCCGGTTGCGTGCCGCAAGTAGGCGCGCGCCCACTATTGGGGGACTTGCATGATCTTGGTGACCGGTGGCGCTGGCTTTATTGGAGCGAATTTTGTATTGGATTGGGTGGCCCAGACCGGCGAGCCCGTCGTGAACCTGGACCGGCTGACCTACGCCGGCAATCTGGAAAATCTTGCCGAATTGCAGTCGGACCCGCGCCACGTGTTTGTGCACGGAAGCATCGGGGATGCGGACCTCGTCGCCAGGCTGCTGGCCGAGCACGTCCCCCGAGCCGTCATCAACTTCGCGGCCGAATCGCATGTGGACCGTTCCATCCATGGGCCGGAGGATTTCATCCAGACCAATATCGTGGGCACGTTCCGGCTGCTGGAGGCGGTGCGCCGCTACTGGGCAGCCTTGCAGGGCCAGGCAAAGGCCGACTTCCGGTTTGTGCATGTGTCGACCGATGAGGTCTACGGCTCGCTGGCGCCGACGGACCCCGCATTCGCCGAGGGCAACCGCTACGAGCCCAACAGCCCTTATTCGGCGAGCAAGGCAGCGAGTGACCATCTGGTGCGGGCCTGGCACCACACCTACGGCCTGCCGGTGCTCACCACCAACTGCAGTAACAACTACGGCCCCTACCATTTTCCGGAGAAGCTGATCCCGCTCATGATCGTCAACGCGCTCGCGGGCAAGCCTTTGCCGGTTTACGGCGACGGCCAACAGGTGCGCGACTGGCTCTATGTCAAGGACCACTGCAGCGCCATCCGCCGCGTGCTGCAGGCCGGCCGCGCCGGGGAAACCTACAACGTCGGCGGCTGGAACGAGCAGCCGAACCTGGACATCGTGCACATGGTGTGCGCCTTGCTCGATGAACTGAGCCCGCGCGTGGATGGCAAAAGCTACCGCAGCCAGATCACCCATGTGGCGGACCGGCCTGGCCATGACCGGCGCTATGCGATCGATGCGCGCAAGATCCAGGACGAGATGGGCTGGAAACCGGTGGAAACATTCGAAACAGGCATCCGCAAGACAGTGCAGTGGTATTTGGCCAATGGCGACTGGGTCAGTCGCGTGCAAAGTGGGGCCTATCGTGATTGGGTAGAGGCCAATTACGCCGAGCGTGCCGTCGCAGGGCCGGCATGAAGATCCTGCTGTTCGGCAAGGGCGGCCAGGTCGGGTGGGAGTTGCAGCGCAGCCTGGCCCCTCTGGGGGAATTGGTGGCCCTGGATTTCGACAGCACTGATCTGTGCGGTGACTTCAGCAAGCTTGACGGGTTGGCGCAGACGGTGCGCCGCGTGGCGCCCGATGTCATCGTCAACTCCGCAGCCCACACTGCCGTTGACAAAGCTGAGAGCGAGCCGGAGTTGGCGCGCACACTGAATGCACTGGCGCCCGGCGTGCTGGCCGAGGAAGCGCAGCGGCTTGGCGCCTGGATGGTCCACTATTCGACCGACTATGTATTTGACGGCAGCGGCGAAACGCCCTGGCGCGAAACTGATTCGCCGAATCCGCTCAGTGTCTACGGCCAAACCAAGCTCGAAGGCGAGCAACGCATCCAGGCGGCCTGCACCAGGCACCTGATCTTTCGCACAAGCTGGGTCTATGCGGCGCGCGGCGGTAACTTTGCCAAGACCATGCTGCGGCTTGCCGCCGAACGCGACCGACTGACGGTGATCGACGACCAGGTGGGAGCGCCGACCGGCGCCGATTTGCTGGCGGATGTGACAGCGCATGCCATTCGCCATGCGGTCGATAGGCCCGACGCTGCGGGCCTGTACCACCTCGCAGCCAGCGGATCGACCAGCTGGCACGGCTATGCGCGCGCGGTAATCGCGCACGCGCTGCGCGCCGGCATCCCGCTCAAGGCCACGCCGGAAACCGTGGTGGCTGTGCCGACTTCGAGCTTCCCGACGCCGGCCAGGCGCCCCCTTAACTCACGCCTGAACACGGCGAAGCTGCAAACGCGCTTTCATCTGGCGCTGCCCCCCTGGCAGTTGGGCGTGGCGCGCATGCTGACTGAAATACTCTGAGAGATTCCTTCATGATCCAACGCAAAGGCATCATCCTCGCGGGTGGCTCGGGCACCCGGCTGCATCCCGCGACGCTGGCGATCAGCAAGCAACTGCTGCCGGTGTACGACAAGCCCATGATCTATTACCCATTGAGCACATTGATGCTGGCGGGCATGCGCGACATCCTGGTGATAAGTACCCCGCAGGACACGCCACGCTTCCAGCAATTGCTCGGCGATGGCTCGCAGTGGGGCCTGAATCTGCAGTACGCAGTACAGCCCAGCCCCGACGGCCTGGCGCAGGCCTTCATCATTGGCGACAAATACGTAGGCAATGCACCGAGCGCGCTGGTTTTGGGCGACAACATCTTCTATGGCCACGACTTCGCCAACCTGCTGAGCGATGCCGATGCACGAACCGCGGGCGCCACGGTGTTTGCCTACCATGTGCATGACCCGGAACGCTATGGCGTGGTTGCCTTCGACAAGCAGGGCAAGGCCAGCAGCATCGAGGAAAAGCCCGCGCAGCCCAAGAGCAGCTACGCCGTCACCGGCCTGTACTTCTACGATAACCAGGTGGTGGAGATCGCCAAATCCGTGCGGCCCAGCGAGCGCGGCGAACTCGAAATCACCGCGGTCAACCAGGCGTACCTGGAGCGTGGGGCGTTGAACGTGCAGATCATGCAGCGCGGCTATGCCTGGCTGGACACGGGCACGCATGAGAGTTTGCTGGAGGCAAGCCAGTTCATCGCCACGCTGGAGCATCGCCAGGGCCTGAAGATCGCCTGCCCCGAAGAAATCGCCTGGCGCAACGGCTTTATCGACAGTGCGCAGCTTGAGAAGCTGGCCGCGCCGTTGCAGAAAAGTGGTTACGGCATGTATCTGAAACGCTTGCTCTCCGAGGGGATGGCTGCCTCGCTATGAAAGTCATCC
>DATILI010000300.1:0-7041 GCA_035476635.1 Burkholderiaceae bacterium
GTGCTCAAGGCGGCCACCATGCGCTCGTGCTCGGCCACGGCGGCCTTCCATTTGTCTTCGTCCTGGTTGGAGCGAAAGCGCAGGGCCTGCAGGCGGGCGTTGACCTGCTTGTAGGTCGCAGTGAGTATCGGGTTCTTCGCCGCGGCGTTGATGGCGTGGTGGATCAGCGCATTGAGCCGGTAGTAGTTCGACAAATCGCGCCGGGTCCAGGCCGCGAGCATCTCGAAGTGCATGGCCTTGATCTCGGCGAGTTCTTCGTCGGTGATGCGCAGGGCCGCGAGCTCGCCCGACTGGGCCTCAAGCCCGGCCATGACCTCGAAGGTGTTGATGACATCGGCTTCGGTCAGCTCCACGGCAATCGCGCCGCGGTTGGGCACCAGCTCCACCAGGCCCTCGGCAGCCAACATCTTGATGGCCTCGCGCAGCGGCGTGCGCGACACGGCGAGCACCTCGCAGAGCTCTCGTTCATTGAGCTTGGCGCCGGGGGGAATGCGGTTTTCCACCAGCATCTGGCGCAGCCGGTAGGCCACTTGCTCGTGCAGGGCGGCGCGTGGGATCGAGATGATTTCAGCAGTCATGACCTTATTTTGTATTCAAAAATTAACGCAGTCAAACGCAAATTAGCCATGAATAGGCTTGACAAATGAATTTTGTATGCAAAAAATGGCGTTAACTATCCGGAGACCAACTTCATGCTGACACTCGATTTCCATCCCACGGGGCGCCACTTCCTGCAGATTCCCGGGCCCTCGCCGGTGCCTGACCGCATCCTGCGCGCGATGAGCCTGCCGACCATCGACCACCGCGGCCCCGAGTTCGCCGCTCTCGGCCTGAAGGTGTTGGCAGAGACCAGGAAAATCTTCCAGACGCGCCAGCCCGTGATCATTTATCCGGCCTCGGGCACGGGCGCCTGGGAGGCCGCGCTGGCCAACACACTGAGCCCTGGCGACCATGTGCTGATGTACGAGACCGGGCACTTTGCCTTCCTCTGGCAAAAGCTGGCCACGCGCCTGGGGTTGAAGGCCGAGGTGCTGGCGCTGCCAGGCACCGATGCGGGCGTGCCGGCAAGCTGGCGCCGCGGCGTGCAGGCCGACCTCATTGAAGAACGGCTCAAGGCCGACACGCAGCACAGCATCAAGGCGGTGTGCGTGGTGCACAACGAAACCTCCACCGGCGTCACGAGCAACATCGCGGCCGTGCGCCGTGCCATCGATGCGGCGCGGCACCCGGCGCTGCTGCTGGTCGACACCATCTCGGGCCTGGCCTCGGCCGACTACCGGCACGACGAGTGGGGCGTGGACGTGACCATCAGCGGTTCGCAAAAAGGACTGATGCTGCCACCGGGCATCAGCTTCAACGCGGTGTCGGCCAAGGCGCTGGAGGCCAGCAAGACGGCGAAGCTGCCCAAGGCCTTCTGGGCCTGGGACGAAATCATCGAGATGAACAAGGGCGGCTACTGGCCCTCCACACCCAACACCAACCTGCTGTACGCGCTGCACGAAGCCTGCGACATGCTGTTGTCGCAAGGGCTGAAAGCGGTGTTCGCGCGCCACCAGCGCTGGGGCGAGGGCGTGCGCGCCGCGGTCAAGGCCTGGGGCCTGGAGATCCAGTGCGCCGACGCCGCGGTCTATTCGCCCGTGCTCACCGGCGTGATGACACCCGAGGGCGTGGATGCCGACGCCGTGCGCAAGATCATCTACGACCGCTTCGATTGCTCGCTGGGCACGGGCCTGGGCAAGATCCGTGGTCGCATGTTCCGCATCGGCCACCTGGGCGACTGCAACGACCTCACGCTGATGGCGGCACTGGCCGGCTGTGAGATGGGCCTGAAGATCGCCGGCGTCAAGCTCGCCGGCTCGGGCGTGCAGGCCGCGATGGACTACTTCGGCAATCACCCGGCGGCACTGCCGCTGCAAAAAGCCGCATAACAGCCGCATAAGAGCCGCATAAGAGCCGCATAAGAGCCGCGTAGACAGCCCCAAAGCAAGCTAACACCCAACGGAGACAAACCATGCAACGCCGAACTTTCGTTACCGCCACAGCCGCCAGCATCGCCACGCCGATGCTGCGCGCCCAGGCCTTGCCGACCCAGCCGATCCGCATCATCGTGGGCTTTGCACCCGGTGGCGGCACCGACATCCTGGCACGCGTGATCGCGCAAAAGCTCGCACCGATGTGGAACACCACGGTGCTGGTGGAAAACAAGGCCGGCGCGGCCGGCATGATTGCCGCGGACTACGTGGCCAAGGCGCCCAGCGATGGCACGACCTTGCTCATGGCGCACATCAACAGCCATGCCATTGCGCCCGCGCTCATGCCCAAAATGAACTACAGCGTGGAGAACGATTTCTCGCCGATCACCTTGGTTGGCGTCACGCCCAACCTGTTGATCTGCAACGCCGAGCAAAAGGCCAGGACGGTGAACGACGTCGTCGAGCTGTGCCGAAAGAACCCGGGCAAGATCAGCTTCGGCTCCGCGGGCAACGGCTCGGCGCAGCACCTGGCGCTGGAGATGTTCAAGCTGGCGGCCAAGGTCGACGCAATTCACATTCCGTACAAGGGCTCGGGCCCGATGCTGACCGACTTGATCGGCGGGCAGATCCAGTACAGCTTCGACACCATGACCGCGGCCACGCCGCATGTGAAGAGCGGCAAGGCGATTGCCATCGCGCAGACGCGGCAAGCCCGCGCCAAGAGCTACCCGAATGTGCCGACCATGTCCGAGTCGGGCTTCCCCGGCTTCGAGGCCACGACCTGGTATGGGCTGGTCGGCCCGGGCAAGCTGCCCGCCGCCCTGGTCAAGCGCATGAATGAGGACATCAACAAGGTGCTGGCCATGCCCGACGTGGTGGAGAAGTTCGAGCAGTACGGCGCCGAGGACGGCGGTGGCTCCGCGGAAAAGTTCAGCAACTTCATCCAGGTCGAATCGAAAAAGTGGGCCAAGGTGGTGAAGGAAGCCGGGGTCAAGCCCGATGCTTGAGCGCCCCTTGCCGCTGGCCGGCGTGCGCGTGCTGGACGTGAGCCAGGTCATGGCCGGGCCCTATGCCTGCATGCTGCTGGCCGACCTGGGCGCCGACGTGATCAAGATCGAGCCGCCCGGCAGCGGCGACCAGACGCGCGGCGCCATGGGCTTCAAGATGAAAGGGCCCGACTCGCTGGGCTTTCTCAACATGAATCGCAACAAGCGCAGCGTTGCCATCAACCTGAAATCCGACGCCGGCCGCGCGCTCCTGCTCAAGATGGCGAAGGACGCCGACATCCTGCTGGAGAACTACCGGCCCGGGGCGATGAAACGCCTGGGCCTGGGCTACGAGGTGCTTGCCGAGATCAACCCGCGCCTGGTCTACACCAGCATCTCGGGCTTCGGCCAGACCGGCCCCTGGGCCGACCGGCCCGGCTTTGACCTGATGGCGCAGGCGATGTCGGGCGTGATGAGCGTGACGGGTTACCAGGGCGGCCCGCCGGTCAAGGCCGGAGTGCCGGTGGCCGACATCGGCTGCGCGTTGTTCGCCGTGTATGCGACCCTGGCGGCGACCATCGGCGCCAAGGCCACGGGGCTGGGGCAGTACATCGACGCATCGCTGTTCGATTCGGCCATGGCGTTCTCGATCTGGGACATCTGCGACTACTGGGGCACGGGCAAGCCGCCGCAGCCCCTGGGCACCTCCAACAAGATGACCGCGCCTTACCAGGCCATGGCCAGCTCGGACGGCTACTTCGTGATGGGGGCCAACAACCAGAAGCTGTGGCTCAAGCTGTGCGAGCAGCTCGACCGCCCGGCCTTGGCCGTGGACCCGCGCTTTGCCACCATCTCCTTGCGGCTGGCCAATCGTGCGGCGCTGGAGGCCGAGCTGGAGCAGAGCTTTCGCTTGAAGCCCAAGGACTATTGGGTCGAGACGCTGCTGGCCGCCGGCATCCCGGCCGGCCCCATCCTGAGTTACCCCGAGGCCTTTGACAGCGAGCACGCCCGCGCGCGCGCCATGCGCATGGAGATCGACCACCCGATCGACGGCAAGGTGCCCAACATCGGTTTTGCCGTCAAGCTCATGGGCACGCCGCAGCAGGTGCGCCGGCATCCGCCGCTGTTGGGCGAGCACACCGATGAGGTGCTGGCTGAGTTGGGTATCGGCGCGGCTGAACGCGCCGAACTGCAAGCGCAAGGCGCGTTCACACCATGAGCGCATCGTTCTTACTCCCTCGCCCCACCGGGGAGAGGGCAGGGGTGAGGGGCTGCAGCGGCCGCACAGCCCTCACCCCAACCCTCTCCCGGAGGGAGAGGGAGAGATGCAAGAGAGGGAGATGAAATGAGCCAAGGCACAGTCCACCTCAAGATCACCGCCGGCATAGCCGCCATCGTGTTCGACCGCCCGCAGGCGCGCAACGCCATGACCTGGGCCATGTACGAGCAGCTCGCCGGCATCTGCGAGCGGCTGCAGGATGCGCCCGGCGTGCGCGTTGCCACCTTGCGCGGCGCGGGCGGCGAGGCCTTCGTGGCCGGCACCGACATCGAGCAGTTCAAGGCGTTCAGAAATGGCGACGGCGGCGGCGAAGATGGCGTGGCCTACGAGCGGCGCATCGACCACGGCATCGGCCTGATCGAACGCCTGCCCATGCCTACCGTCGCCGTGATTGAGGGCTGGGCCATCGGTGGCGGTTTGGCCATGGCGACAGCCTGCGACTTTCGCATCGCGACGCCGAACGCACGCTTCGGCGTGCCGATTGCGAAGACGCTGGGCAACTGTCTCTCCATCGCCAACCTCGCGCGCCTGCAGGCCGTGTTCGGCGCGCCGCGCGTCAAGCGCATGCTGCTGCTGGCCGAACTGCTGGGGGCCGACGAGGCATTGGTCTGCGGCTTCTTGGCTCAAGTCTGCGAAGCGGGCGAAATCGATGCCGCAGCGGCCAAGCTCTGCGAACGCCTGGCGTCGCTGGCACCGGTTACGCAGAGCGTGGTCAAAGAGGGCTTGCGCCGCCTCGTGGTGCATGACCTGCCCGAGGGCGAGGACCTGGTTCACCGCGCCTACGCAAGCCGCGACTTTCGCGAAGGCGTGGAGGCATTTGTCGGCAAGCGGGTTCCAGTGTGGGGTGGCAGTTAGGGCCGGTCGTCCGGTCATCAGGCAAAATCCAGTCAGAACCTGTCGTGGACGCGGGCCGCGGTTCGCGCTTTTATTGAATTGGAACCCTGAATGGATGCACAACCGTCTGCGCGTCTCGCAATGATTGGCCAACTCGACGCGGCGCGGCAGATGCTCGAATCCAACCAGGTCGAGCCGGCGCGCAGCCTGGCATCCGCCGTGCTGAGGATCGCCGAAGAGCAGGCCGACCGGTCCATGCAGGGCCAGGCCCTGATGGCGCTGGCTTTGTACGACCGGGTTCTCGGCCGGTTTCGCCGCGCCATCGAAACCGTGCAACGCGCGGCCCAGCTGTTTCAGCTGGATGGCGACATCTCAGGCGAGGCCTCGGCACTGTCCCTGCTGGCCCATGCGAACAGCTTTCTGGGCCGCGACGAGGACGCGGTGGAAGCCGGCCTGCTCAGCGTCAAGCTCGGGGACCTGCTCCCGCCGGGGCCGCTGCAGGTCAATCTTTACAACTACCTCGGTGTTTCCTACCTCTGGGGCAAGAGCTTTGCCGATGCCGAAGCCACCTTGCGCGAAGCCGAGCGACTGGCCCTGGTCTGCGCGACCGACAGCAACGTCTTGCTGCCGCGCATCAACCTGGCATGGCTGGAGGCGGTGCGGCTCTTCAATGAGCGCTATTTCAACGGCGAATTACCCAGCACAACGACCCTGGAGCAACGGCTTGCCCTCTGCGCCCCGCTGTTTGAAGACGACACGCCCTTTCCGGGTCTGCCCGGCGTCAGGGCCGTGCTGCAGCGCTTTGGCCGCTGTGCGCAGGCACTGCTGCATTGCTGGCGCGGAGAGTTTGATGCCGCCGAGGAGTGGTTGGCCGCTGCGCACGATCCCTCCCGGCCGGGGAACTACGCCCAGGTGGCCAACTTCGTCGTCCACTGGGTTCGCGCGGAATTGCACTGGGCCCGGCAAGACCCGGAGGCGGCGCAGCGCGAAGCGCTTTTTTTGATCGATCGCGCAGGCGTTGCCGAATTCGAGCAAATGGCCTACATCGGCCACGTGCTCCTGACGCAGCTGTACAGCCATCGCGGCCAATACGACCTGGCACTGGCCGAAGAGCGCGCCTACCGCCGTCGGCAGCTGCGCGTGCGCGCGGACAGCCTGGAGAGCCGGCACCGGGTGGTCCAGGCCCAACTGGACATGCGCGCCAGCGAACGCGATCTGCACCTGTTGGCAACGCACGCCCAGGAACTTGAGCGACTGTCCTTCGAGGATTCCCTGACCGGCATAGCCAACCGCCGCCGCTTCGACGCGCAGCTGTCCGCGTGCTTGTCCGGTACGCAGAACCCGCAGCATCCGGCTTGCGTGGCGGTCATCGACATCGACGATTTCAAGCGCGTGAACGACAGCTATTCCCACGAAGCCGGCGATCAGGTGTTGCGCAAGGTGGCGCACGCGATTCGGGAGGTGGTGCGCGAGACCGATCTGCCGGCCCGCCTGGGCGGCGATGAATTCGTCGTGCTGTTTCCGCACACCAGCATGGAGCTGGCCAATGCGGTATGCGACCGAATCTGTGCGGTGGTGGCCGCGCTGCGCTGGGAACTGTGCTCGCCCGAACTGCGAGTCACGTTAAGCATCGGCGTTGCGCAGGCGCACCCGGGGGACACCGCCACCGAGTTGCTTCAACGCAGCGACAAGGCCATGTTCGAAGCAAAGAGACAGACTTGAACCAAGCGCCAACGCCACCCGCCCAGCCCCGCAATCCCTTGCACGGGCTGACGCTGGAGAACATCGTCACCGCTCTGGTCGACCACTACGGATGGGACGAGCTCGGCGCGCGCATACCGCTGCGCTGCTTCACGCACGAACCCAGCATCGGCTCCAGCCTGAAATTCCTGCGCAAGACGCCGTGGGCGCGCGAAAAGGTGGAGAGCCTTTACCTTTTCATGCTGCGCGAGGTGCGGCGCGGCCAGCG
>DATILI010000301.1:0-21339 GCA_035476635.1 Burkholderiaceae bacterium
CCCGGTTCAGTCGTTCAGCGACGACAGGAACTGCTTGAGCTCGGCGGTCTGCGGGCTGCCGAAGAGTTGCGCGGGCGTTCCCATCTCGTGCACGCGGCCCTGGTGCATGAAGATCACGCGGTCGGCCACCTTGCGGGCGAAGTTCATCTCATGCGTAACCATCAGCAGGGTCATGCCTTCCTCGGCCAGGCTCTCCACCACGCGCAGCACCTCGCCGACCAGTTCCGGATCCAGGGCGCTGGTGATTTCATCGCACAGCAGGACGGCCGGCTCCATGGCCAGTGCCCGCGCAATCGCCACGCGCTGCTGCTGGCCGCCGGAGAGCTGCTCGGCGTAGGCATCGAATTTTTCCGCCAGGCCGACGCGGGCCAGCAGCTTGCGCGCCTGCTCGGTGGCTGCGGCCGAATCCTTCTTCTTGACCAAGGTCGGCGCCAGCATGATGTTCTTGCCGACCGTGAGATGCGGAAACAGGTTGAAGCTCTGGAAAATCATGCCCACGTGCTGGCGCAGCTCGCGCATGGCGGCGTGGTTGTTGTGCAGCAGCGGCTTGCTGTCCACCGTGAGCGCGCCGCTCTGAAAGGTCTCCAGGCCGTTGATGCAGCGCAGCAAGGTGCTCTTGCCCGAGCCGCTCTTGCCGATGATGGCGATGACTTCGCCGCTTTGCACCTGCAGGTCGATGCCCTTGAGCACCTCGTTGGTACCGAACGATTTGCGCAGCGCCTTGATCTCGACGACCGGCGCGCCGACTGGTTTAGCCCCTGGCTGCATTCATCTTCCTTTCGAGGTTCTTGGCGTACAGGCTGATCGGGAAGCACAGCGCGAAGTACAGGAGCGCCACGCAGCTATAGACCACGAAGGGCTTGAAGGTGGCATTGGTGATCATGGTGCCTGCCTTGGTGAGTTCGATGAAGCCGATCACCGAGGCCAGCGCCGTGCCCTTGATGACCTGCACCAGAAAGCCCACGGTCGGGGCGATGGCAATGCGCGTGGCCTGGGGCAGCACCACGTAGCGCAGCTGTTCGCCGAAATTCAGCGCCAGGCTTTGCGCGGCCTCCCATTGGCCCCTGGGAATCGCGGCCACGCAGCCGCGCCAGATCTCGGCAAGAAAGGCGCTGGTGTACAGCGTGAGCGCCAATGCCGCCGCCACCCAGGCCGAGGTATTGATGCCGAACAGCGCGATGCCGAAGTAGGCGAGAAACAGCTGCATCAGCAAGGGCGTGCCCTGGAACAGCTGCACATAGCCGTCCACCAGCCGCTGCGCGATCGGTGATTTGGTCAGGCGCGCCACCAGCAGCGCCATGCCCACCAGCCCGCCGCCGACGAAGGCGATCAGCGAAAGCACCACCGTCCAGCGCGCCGCGAGCAGCAGGTTGCGGAAGATGTCCCAGACGGTGAACTCAACCATGGTTGTTTTTCGCCTTCACTTGCCGAAGAGGAATCGGGGTCCAAGCCAGTTCAATAGCTTGCGCACGGCAATGGACAGCAGCAGGTAGATCGCGGTGGCGACGATGAAGGCCTCGAACGCGCGGAAGTTGCGGCTTTGAATCAGGTTGGCCGCGTAGCTCAGCTCTTCGGTCGAGATCTGCCCGCAGACGGCCGAGCCCAGCATCACGATGACGATCTGGCTCACCAGCGCCGGCCAGACCTTCTTGAGCGCCGGCGGCAGCACCACGCGGATGAAGGTCTGCGTGCGGTTCAGCGCCAGGCTCATGGCGGCTTCGATCTGCCCCTTGGGTGTGGCTTCGATGCCGGCGCGGATGATCTCGGTGGCATAGGCGCCCAGGTTGATCACCATCGCGATGACGGAAGCCAGCTCGGGCGAGAGTTTCACACCCGCGGCCGGCAGGCCGAAGAACACAAAGAACAGCTGCACGATGAACGGCGTGTTGCGGATCAGCTCGACATAGGTGCCGGCCAGCCATTTGAGCCAGGTCGGCCCATGGGCGCGGGACCAGGCACAGGCGATGCCGACGAGCACGCCGATGACGGCCGAAATCACCGTCAGGCCCAGGGTCCAGAGCACGCCCTTGAGCAGCAAGGGCCACTGGCTCAGGATGGCGAGGAAGTCGAGGGTGATGCGCATGGTGGATGCCGGATCAAGTCCGGCATGACAGGGTTCGTTGCAGATCAGTTAGGCAGGTCGCCCGCCGGCCTGCCTAGCCACTTCACGGCCATTTTGTCGATGTCGCCGTTCTTCTTGCCCTCGGCGATGATCTCGTTGACCTTCAGGCGCAGCTTGTCTTCGCCCTTGCCGACGCCGATGAAGTTGGGGCTGTCTTTCAGCAGCAGCTTGTATTCGGTGGCGAGTTGGGGGTTCTTGGCCATCAGGTTGCCGGCCACCGAAGCGCCGGTGGCGATCAACTGGGTCTGGCCGGAGACGAAGGCCGACACCGTGGCGTTGTTGTCCTCGAAGCGCTTGACGTCGGTGCCCGCGGGTGCGAGCTTGGTCAGCTCCTGGTCTTCGATGGCGCCGCGCGTCACGCCGACGCTCTTGCCGGCGAGATCGGCAAAGCTCTTCACGTTCATGCTTTTGGCCGCGAAGATGGCCTGGAAGAACGGCGAATACGCGGCCGTGAAGTCAATGACTTTTTCGCGCTCCGGGTTCTTGCCCAGGGTGGAAATCACCAGCTCGGCCTTCCTGGTCTGCAGGTAGGCGATGCGGTTGGCGCTGGTGACGGGCGCGAGTTCGATGGCCACGCCGAGCTTGGCCGCGATGTAGTTGGCCATGTCGACGTCCAGGCCCTGGGGCTTCAGGTCGGTGCCGACAAAGCCATAGGGCGGGAAGTCGGTCGGGATCGCGATCGTGATCTTCTTGGCCTTCAGCACATCGTCCAGCGCGGTCTGCGCTTGTGCGCTTGCCGTTGCGCCCAGCAGCGCGGCTGCCGCCAGGCCCAGCAAGAGGTGACGCTTGGTTGATTTCATAGCAGGGCTCCTAAATAAGTGGATGGTTCGTCGGGCGCCTCGGTGCCTTTGCGGCGGCTACCTCGGCCGGCTTTACGGGAACTGGTATGCAAGTCTTGTGCCGCAGCCTTGTCGGCACGCTGCTCCGATCGGGACACCGGCGCCAGGGCATCGCGCAACTGGGCCAGCGGGTCGGTACTGGCCGGCAGGCGCAGGCCGGCCTGCACCGTGCCGATGTGCTCGCCCATCAGCCGCTCGGCCAGTGCGATCTCACCCCGTTCCAGGGCGTTGACGATCTGCACGTGCTCTTCGCAGGACTGCGCGGCGTCGTGCGAGGACTGGTAAAGCATGGCGATCAAGGTGGTGCGCGCAGTGAAGTCGCGCAGCGTGTCGGCCAGCAGGCTGTTGCCCAGGCATTCGGCCAGGCAGACATGAAAGTCGCCCAGCAGGAAGCTGCGCGCGCCCACGTCGCTGCCCTTGACTGCCGCCTTCTCCTGGCTGAGGTGGGCGCGCAGCTGCTTGATGGCCGGCTTGTCCACGTTCTTCATGCTGCGGATCAGGCCGAGCTCGATCACGCGGCGTGCCTCGAAGGCTTCACGCGCCTCGTCTTGCGAAGGCTCGATCACATACCAGCCGCGGCGCGCGCTCACCGTCACGATGCCGCGCGCGGCCAGCCGGGTCAGCGCCTCGCGCACGATGGTGCGGCTGCAGTCGAACAGCATTGCCAGCTGCTGCTCGCCCAGGCGGGTTCCCGGCGCCAGTTTCTGCGCCATGACGGCTTCGATGATGCGGCTGCTGATGTCGGAGGAGGATGAGGACATGTTCCTTTGGTACAGCAGTTTTCATGCCACTGGTATACAAGACTGATGCACCAAAACGGGAGGAGCTGCGCCCGATATTGGGGAGGTGGGTCGTCGGCGGCACCAATGCGGGGCTGCTGCGGCATGCGTCAGGCCGCTTTCTTGGGGCGCCGGGTAATCACCTGGCCGTTGCGCGCGCCACTGTGCCGGCCGCCTTGCCAGGTGATGGCGCCGTTGACGATCACCGCGTCGATGCCAACCGCGGGCCGCGTGGGCGTGGCGTAGTCGGCCGCGTCGCGGATGGTGGCGGCATCGAATACCACCACGTCGGCATGGTGGCCTACTGCCAAGCTGCCGCGCTGGTGCAGCCCGAAATTGCGGGCGGTGAGGCCAGTCATCTTGTGCACCGCGGTTTCCAGGGGAAACAGGCCGACGTCGCGGCTGTAGTGCCCGAGCACGCGCGGGAAGGTGCCCCACAGGCGCGGATGCGGGCTCTCGCCGACGGGAATGCCGTCGGAGCCGATCATGGTTTCGTCAAACGCGAGGATGCGCTGCACGTCGTTCTCGTCCATCAGGAAGTAGATCGCGCTGCCGGGCTGCAGGCGGCGCGCGGCCTCATCCTTGGGGCAGCCCCATTCCCTGGCGATGTCGTCCAGGTCGCGGCCTGCGCATTCGGGGTGCGGCGTGCTGGAGGCGATCAGCACCCGGCCTTCGAGCATGCCTCGGTCGGTGCGGATCATGGTGGAGCCTGCCGTGTAGGGGTAGCAGTCCAGCGAGACGCACTGGTGCTTCATGGTCTCCCGGATGAAGGGCAGGGTGGTCGTGGAGCGGCCGAAGTTGGCCTGGTTCTGCAGCTTGTGGTGCGACACCACGACGGGAATACCGAGCTCGCGCCCGATGCGAAAGGTTTCTTCCAGCGACTCCATGACCTGGTCGGCCTCGTCGCGCATGTGCGTCACATACAGCGCGCCGTGCGCCGTGAGCGGCCGCCCGACTTCGATGATTTCCTCGGTCGTTGCCTTGAGCGCGGGTGGGTAGAAAGTGCCGGTGGAAAGGCCGATGGCGCCGGCCTCCATCGCCTCTTGCACCAGTGCCTGCATGGCCTTGATTTCCTGCGCCGTGGCCTCGCGATCCAGCGAAGCCATGGTGACGGCACGCAAGGTGGAGTGGCCCACCATGGCCGCGACGTTCACCGAAGACGGCGTGGCGCGCAGCGCATCCAGGTAGGCCGCGAAGGTGGTGAAGCGGCCCCCGGCCGGCGCGTCGATCAGGGACAGCGGCATCGGCAGCTCCATGTCGGGCCGAAGCGGCGCGGCGCTGATGCCGCAATTGCCCGCCACCACCGTGGTCACGCCCTGCGACACCTTGAAGACCATGTCGGCCTGCGACAGCACGGCCTGGTCGTCGTGGGTGTGCGAGTCGATGAAACCCGGCGCGACGATGCGGCCACTGGCGTCCAGCGTGGCGGCAGCGGCGTGGCCCGCGAGCTTGCCGATGGCGGCGATGCGGCCGGCGCGAATGCCTACGTCGGCATCGAAACGCGGCGCCTTGCTGCCGTCGATGACGGTGCCGCCGCGAATCAGCAAATCGAAAGGAGCGGTGCTGTCTGGCATGGGAGTCCTCTTCAAAATCAACGAAACAAGGTCAACGGAAATGGCAGGCCACCCACTGCCCCGCGCCGCGTTCGGTCAATGCGGGCTGCTCTGCGCTGCACACCGGCTGCGCCAGCGGGCAGCGCGTGTGAAAGCGGCAACCCGATGGCGGGTTGGCGGGGCTGGGCGGGTCGCCCTGCAGCAGGATGCGTTGGGCCTTGCTGCGCGGATGCGGCACCGGCACGGCGGACAGCAGGATCTCGGTGTAGGGGTGGCGTGGCGCGGCGAACAGTGTCTTGCGGTCCGCCACCTCGACGATGTGGCCCAGGTACATCACGGCCACGCGGTGGCTGATGTGCCGCACCACGGCCAGGTCGTGCGCCACGAACAGGTAGGCAATGCCGAGTTCGGCCTGCAGGTCCATCAGCAGGTTCACGACCTGGGCCTGCACCGAAACGTCCAGGGCCGACACCGGCTCATCGCAGACGATGAGCTTGGGATTGAGGGCCAGCGCGCGCGCAATGCCCAGCCGCTGGCGCTGGCCGCCGGAGAATTCGTGCGGATACTTGGCAGCGCTTTCGGGGCGCAGGCCAACCTTGGAGAACAGCCACTGCACGCGTTCGCGCCGCTCGGCGGCTGACACGTCTTCATAGTTGCGCAGCGGCTCGGCGACGATTTCGCCGGCGGTGAGGCGCGGGTTCAGCGAGGCATACGGGTCTTGAAAAATGATCTGCAATTGGCGCCGGCGCAATCGCATCTGGTGCGCGTCCAGGCCGACGAGTTCCTCGCCTTCCAGCCGGACCGAGCCCGAGGTCGGTTCCACCAGGCGCAGCACGGACTTGGCGGTGGTGGTCTTGCCGCAACCCGATTCGCCGACCAGCGACAAGGTCTCGCCGCGCGCCACATCGAAGGAAACGCCATCGACAGCCTGGACCGGCGGTTTCGCGCGCGTGAACAAGCGGCGCGGGGACGTGTAGTGCTTGGTGAGGTTTTGTACCTGCAGCAGGGGGATATGGGCAGCAGTCATCAAGCATGCTCTCGGTCTGGCTGTTCACTCCCTCTCCCCCCGGGAGAGGGCAGGGGTGAGGGCGCGGCGGCAATGGGCCGGGCGGGGGTTGCCCTCACCCTAACCCTCTCCCGGGGGGAGAGGGGATAAAACCGGGGTGCCAGGGGTTTGCTCATGCGATCACCGCGCCCGAATCGATGCGGTTTTCTTCCACCGCGAAGCAGGCCACCACGTGGCCGTTGCCCTGCGCTGTCAGCGTGGGTATTTCCGCGCGGCAGCGCGCCTGGGCATGCCGGCAGCGCGCGGCAAAGGCGCAGCCCTGGCCGAGCTCATGCGGGGCGGGCACCAGGCCCGGGATTTCCGCCAGCCGTGTGCTGGCGGTATTCATGGCCGGCATCGAAGCCATCAGCGCCCGGGTGTAGGGGTGCAGCGGGCGATCGAACAGATCGAGCACATCGGCTTCCTCGACCTTGCGGCCGGCGTACATCACCACCACGCGGTCACAGCTTTCGGCCACCACGCCAAGGTCGTGCGTGATCATCACCACGCCCATGCCGAGTTCGGCTTGCAGCCGCTTGATCAGGTCCAGGATCTGCGCCTGGATGGTGACGTCCAGCGCTGTGGTCGGCTCGTCGGCCATCAGCACCTCGGGGTTGCAGGCCAGCGCCAGCGCAATCATGACGCGCTGGCGCATGCCGCCCGAAAGCTGGTGCGGGTACTCGCCGGCACGCCGCTGCGGTTCCGGAATTTGAACCAGCCGCAGCATTTCCACCGCGCGCTCCTGCGCTTCGCGCCGGCTGGCCTTCTGGTGCAGTTGCACGGTCTCGGCGATCTGCCGGCCCACGCTGAGCACCGGGTTCAGCGAGGTCATCGGCTCCTGGAAGATCATCGAGATGCGGTTGCCGCGGATCTGCCGCATCTCGCGCTCGCTCAAGCGCAGCAGGTCGGTGCCGCGGTAGCGCACCGCGCCCATGTGGCGGCCCGGCGGCGTGGGCACCAGGCGCAGCACGGACAAGGCCGTCACGCTCTTGCCGCAGCCCGATTCGCCGACCACGCCCAGCGTCTGCCCGGCGTTCAAGGTGTAGGAGACGCCATCGACCGAGCGCACGGTGCCCGAGAGCGTGTCGAACCAGGTGCGCAGGCCGTCGAGCTCGAGCAGCGGCGCGTCGTTGGGCACGGCAGCAGTGTTCATAGTTGGCGTGCCAGCCGCGGGTCCAGCGCATCGCGCAGCCCGTCGCCCAGCAGGTTGATGGCCAGCACCGTCACGGCCAGCAGGATGCCGGGGTACAGGATGATGTGAAAGGCCACGGCGACAAAGTTGCGCCCCTCGGCCATCATGTTGCCCCAGCTCGGCGTTTGCGCCGGCACGCCGACGCCCAGGAACGACAGCGAAGCCTCGATCAGCACGGCCGAGGCCGCGACAAACGTGGCCTGCACGATCAGCGGCGCAATCATGTTGGGCAGCACATGGCGCCACAGGATGGTCGGCAGCCGCGTGCCCACGGCATGCGCGGCTTCGACGAAGAGCTGCTCGCGCAAGGTCAGTGCCAGCGAACGCACCAGCCGCACCACGCGCGGGATTTCAGGGATGGTGATGGCCACGATCACCGTGGCGAGGCTGGCACGCGTGACGGCCATCAGCGCGATCGCCAGCAGGATGCCCGGGATGGCCATGAGCCCGTCCATCACGCGCATGATGATGTTGTCGGCCCAGCGCACAAAGCCCGAGATGAGGCCCAGCAGCACACCGAGCACGGTTGCCAGCACCGCCACCCAGATGCCGACCAGCATCGACACGCGCCCGCCCCAGACGGCCCGGCTGAACACATCGCGGCCGAGGGCGTCGGTGCCGAAGTAGTGCTCGGCGGAGGCGGGCAGCATGCGCGCCAGCGGGTCGATGTCTTGCGGATCGTGCGTGGCAATCCAGGGCGCGGCCAGCGAGATGGCCGCCACGACGATCAGCAGCAGCGCGCCGATGATCAGCGTCGGGTGCTTGCGCAGCCAGCGCCAGCGGCGCGACGGTGCAGGGCCGGGTACCGGCTCGGCGGACCCATTGGGAGGCAAGGGCAGGGCGGCGGACATCGAGGTCAGTATTGAATGCGGGGGTCAAACAAGCGGTAGCTCAGGTCGATCAGCAGATTGATCAGCACATAGACGCCAGCCGAGAGCAGCAGCACGCTCTGGATCACCGGGTAGTCGTGGCGCTGCACCGAATCGATGACGAGGCGGCCGACACCGGGAATCGCGAACACGGTTTCGGTGACCACCACGCCGCCGATCAGCAGCGCGATGCCCACGCCCACAGTCGTCGCAATCGGAATCGCCGCGTTGCGCAGCGCATGGCCCAGCACCGGCAGCACACCCAGGCCCTTGGCCCGCGCGGTGCGGATGTAGTCCTCGTGCAGCACTTCGAGCACGGTGGCGCGCGTCATGCGCGTGACCAGCGCGATGTAGACCAGGGCCAGGTTCACGCAGGGCAGCACCAGGCTGCGCAGCCACGGCGCAATACCTTCGGAAAGGCGCACATAGCCCTGCACCGGAAACCATCCCATCTGGATCGCAAAGCCATAGATGAGCAGGTAGCCCACCAGGAACACCGGCACCGAGAACGCCAGCACCGCGAACAGCATCACCAGCCGGTCCACCCAGCTGCCCGCGCGGTGCGCCGCCAAGGTGCCCAGCGGAACGGCGACGAGCAAGGTCAGGCCCATGGTCAGCGCGGCGATCGACAAGGTGGGCTCGATGCGCTGCGCCAGCAGCTCGGACACCGGCACCTGCGTGAAGATCGAGGTGCCGAGATCGCCGGTGGCCAGCTTGCCCAGCCAGATGCCGAACTGCTGCCACAGCGGTAGATGCAGGCCCAGGGCGACGCGCAGCTTGGCAATGTCTTCCTCGGTGGCCAGGTCGCCGGCGATCAGCGCGGCCGGGTCGCCCGGCGACAGGTGGATCAGGAGGAACACCACCACCGCCACCACGGCCATGACCGGCAAGGTGGCGAGGAAGCGGCGCACGATGTAGCCCATGGCGCGTTAGCCTCTCAATGCCTACTTGTCGAGCATCCACACCGTGGGCAGGCCGCTCCACATGTGCTCGAAGTTCTTCAGGTTTTTGCGCGCGGCAAAAGCCGGCGAGTACTGGCCCAGGCTGATGTAGGGCACGGTTTCGTAGGCGCGGCGCTGGAAGGCGTCGAGCAGCTCCTTGCGCTTGGCCGGCACGGTTTCGCGGATCCAGGCGGTGCGCAATTCGTCCAGCTGTTTGTCGCAAGGCCAGCCAGGCAGGCTGGTGCCGCAGGCGGCGCTCAGGTACGCGTTGGTGATGGGCGAATTCACGTCGAACTCGCCAGCCACCGTCACATACATGTTCCAGCCACCAGCCTCGGGTGCGTCGCGCTTGGCGCGGCGGGCGCCGATCGAGGCCCAGTCCATGGTCTGGGCGTCCACGTTGATGCCGATGCTGCGCATGGTTTGCGCCGCCACCAGTGCCTCGGCATTGAGGTAGGTCACGTCGCTGGGCACCAGCAGCACCACCTTCTCGCCCTTGTAGCCGGCATCAAGCAGCATCTGCCTGGCCTTGGCCACGTCGGCCTTGCGGTAGGGCTCGGCGCCGGCCGCGGTTTCATTCGCGCTGCCGCAGATGAAGAAGGTCGGGCAATAGGTCACGCGCATGTCCAGCGGGTAGCCCATGCCGGCGGTGAAGCGGTCCTGGCTCACGGCCATGAGCAGCGCCTGGCGCACCTTGGGGTTGTTGAACGGGGGATACAGGTGGTTCATCACCATGAAGCCCTGCCACGAACCGGCGGCGCCGAGCTTGATGTTGGGATCGGTGCGCAGCGGCGTGATGTAGTCGGGCGGCACCTGCTCGATGTAGTCGACCTCGCCGTTCTTCAAGGCGGCGGTGGCGCTGTTGGCATCGGGCAGGTACAGCCATTCGACGCGGTCGAACGCCGGCTTCTTGCTGCCGGACAAGCCGTCGGGCGGCTCGCTGCGCGCCACGTAGTGCGGGTTGCGCACGAACACGGCCTTGTTGCCGGGCACCCACTCGTCGCGCTTGAAGATGAACGGGCCCGAGCCCAGCACTTCAGGCAGCGGCGCATTCGCCGGCATCCTGGCCAGGCGCTCGGGCAGGATCACGGGCGGAAAGCCCGAGGGCTTGGCCAGGCCTTCGAGCACCATGCCGAACGGCTCTTTCAAGGTCAGCGTGAAGTTGCGCGCATCCACCGCCTTCCATTCGGCACCGGCGGTGCCCATGGCGCGGCCCAGGCTGTCGCGTGCGCCCCAGCGCTGGAGCGAGGCGACGACATCGGCCGAAGTGACCGGGTTGCCATCGGAAAATTTCAAGCCTGGGCGCAGGGTGAAGCTCCACAGCTTGCCGTCCTTGGAGACGCTGTGCTTCTCCACCATCTGCGGCTTGGGCACGCTCTTGGAATCCAGGGCAAACAGGGTGTCGTAGACCATGTAGCCGAAGTTGCGCGAGATGTAGGCCGTGGTGAAGGTGGGGTCGAGAATCTTCACGTCGGCATGCGCCACCACCTTCAGCGTCTTGGTCTGGGCCGCCGCTTGAGGGCTGAACATGCTGAAGGCGGTGCCCAGCAGAACGGTAGCCAGGGTAGCGAACAGGCGTCGTTTCATCACGGTCTCCTTGATGCGTTGGATGGGGCGGCCGCAACAATCGGCCACTTGGGAAAACGGATCTTGGTATAGGGCAGGGTATTGAGGTCGCGCGCGACCGAGCCCGGCGCATCGGCATAGATCACCTTGGCCGCGACTTTGGAGAACGAGGCATAGAAGTGCTGCGAGGACTTGACCACCACCATCTTCCTGGTGGCGAGGTCGCAGCCCAGCTGCGTGAAGAGGTCGGTGCCCATGGCCTGGTTGCGCAAGCTGCACAGCAGGATCTCGATGCCCTGGGCTTCGACCAGCGCACAGTCGCCCATCGCCGTAGGTGTGTTGGACAGGCCGGTTTGCACCAGGTCGTGCTGCAGCGCCTTGATGGTGCAGGGCAGGTCCAGCGGGTCGCCCGACAAGGGGCTGATCTTGCCGCCCAGGCGCATGGGCAGGCGCGCGCCCACGCCTGCGTCGAAGGCGATGCGCACCGCCACCGGGTCCCACAGCGGGCCGAGTGCCGCGTTGGTGATGCCGCGCTCGACCATGCGGCGCAGGATGAAGGTGGAGTCGCTCGCGGCGCCGCCGCCCGGGTTGTCCGAGCCATCGGAGATGATGACCGGGCCGCCGTCGAAGGCCAGCGCCTCGTCCAGCGCGGCATCGGGGCCGGGGTAGGCCGGAGACAGTTCTTCGCGCATGGCGATCAGCTCGTCCGCCAGTTGCCGCGCCAATGCCTGTGCCTTGGATTGATCGTTGTCGGTATAGACCAGAAGCTTGGTGCCCATCTCGGGCACATCGCCCCAGGGGAAACCATGCGTGACGGAGATCGAGAGCACGCCGTCCTTGCCTTCCAGCGCCTGGATGCGGTCAACAAAAGCACGCGCCGGATTGCGCGAGGTATGCATGATCACCACCATTTCGCAGTCGACCACGGCCACGGCAGGGCGGATGCGCTTTTCGACCATGGCTGCGCACAGGTCGACCAGCTCGAACGCGCGTTCGAGCACGTCGGTGTGCGGATACTCCTTGTACGAAATCAGGAGGTCGGCGTGCTCGACCATGGCTGGCGTCAGGTGGTTGTGCGGGTCGAGTTCGGCGCCGACCACGACACCCGGCCCCACGAGAGCGCGCACGCGCGCCAGCAGGTCGCCTTCGCAATCGTCATAGCCGTCGGCCACCATGGCGCCGTGCAGGCCCAGCACCACCATGTCGACCGGCAAGGCCGTGCGCAGGTCGTTCAGCAACTCGTCGCGCAGGGTCTCGTAGGCGTGGCGCGTGGTCGTGCCGCTGGGCTGCGCGCCGGCCACCAGGCCCTCGAACAAATCCCAGTCGCGTTCGGCGCCGCGCATGCGCGCAGCCCATAGCGGCCCAGCGTAGTACAGCATGTGCTCGGGATGCTGGCCCGCGGGAAAGTAGCCGCGGTCGCGAAACGAGGCGATGCCCGTGGGCATGGGGCCGAAGGTGTTGGTTTCGGTGGAGAGGGAGCCGCTGAAGACGCGCATGGTGGTTCTCGGCGAGGAATGTGGGGATCAGTTGGCCAGCTGAGCGGCCAGCGAGATCTGCGCGGCTTGGTGCAGCCGCACCGGGCCCAGCATGGCGGCGTCCAGCCCGAAGGCCGCGATGCGTTCGGGCAGCGGCAGGCCACGGGCGAGCGCCGCGCAGGCTTCTCCCATCGCAGGAGACGTCTGGATGCCGTAGCCGCCTTGCGCGGCAACCCAGAAGAAGCCGGGCAGCTCGGGGTCGAAGCCGCCAACCAGGTCGCCATCGGCCACGAAGGAGCGCAAACCTGCCCAGGTTCGGGACGGGCGGCGAATCGTGAGCGTGGTCATTTCCTCGATGCGGTGGATGGCCAGGGCAATGTCGAGCTCCTCCGGTTGGACGTCGTGCGGGTCCACCGGGTCGGCATTGGCGGGCGAGCCCAGCAGCATGCCGGCGTCGGGTTTGAAATACCAGTTTTCCTCCGTGCCGTAGACCATGGGCCACTGCGCGGTGGCCAGGCCTTCGGGCGGCGCGAAGATGAAGGCCGAGCGGCGCCGGGGTTGCAGGCCAAGCGTGCGCGCGCCGGCAAGGCGGCCTATTTCATCGGCCCAGGCGCCGGCCGCGTTCAGCACCACGGGCGCCCGGTAGCACTTGCCGCCGGCGGTTAGCTGCCATTGGCCGCTGGCGTGCTGGAGCGAGGTGACTTCCGCGTCGCAGACCACGCTGCCGCCGGCACGCCGCAGGCCGCGCAGGTAGCCCTGGTGGATGGCGTGCACGTCCATGTCGAAAGCATCAGGTTCGTACACGCCGCCTGCGACTTTTTCGGGGCGAAGCGCGGGCAGCAGGGCGCACGTCTGGGCGGCATCCAGCTGGCGCGCGGCATCGCTCATCTTGCGCAATATCTCCCAGTGTTCCAGCAGCGCGGCCTCCTGCCCGGGCGAAGCGACCATCAAGGCGCCGCGCGGCCCCAGCAGCGGGTGTTCGCTGAAGCCCTCGGGCGGGTGCTGCAGGAACTCGCGGCTGGCCATGGTGAGGGCGCGCACCTGGGGCGTGCCATAGCTTTCCATGAACAACGCGGCCGAGCGGCCGGTGGAGTGGTAGCCGGGCTGCGATTCGCGCTCAAGCAGAAGCACGCGGCCGTGCGGCGCCAGCCAGTACCCGGCGGAGGCCGCAGCGATGCCGGCTCCAATCACGAGGAAATCGGCTTGCTGGATGTCGTTGGAAGTGGCTGGCATGATGGCTGCGGAGTCTAATCAGAAATTTGCGGATATGCAAATAGCCTGCAAACTAAGGTGAAAAATCCGAGTTGCTTCACTGGGGATTTTGCTGATATGCAATTTTCATATTTGCAAATTGTGTGCCTGTTGATGTCGCTTTGGCGGTGGCCGCAGGCCGCGGCAACTGGCAGAATCGTGGTTGCACAAGGATTGAGATGGCAGGCTTGAATACTTCGACACAGCGAAAGCGCGCGGCGCCCGCAGCCAAGGCGGCTGCCTCACCGACGCTCGACCGCACGACCTTCGGCAAGCGCCTGCGCGCGGCCCGCAAACAATACGGCTGGACCCTGGCGCAGGTCGCCGAGCTGTCCGGCATCTCGATCACCACGATCTCCCGCGCCGAGCGAGGGCAGCTGGCGCTGAGCTACGAAAAGTTCTCCGCCCTGGGGCGCGCGCTGAAGATGGACATGGGCGCGATGTTTTCGCAGGACGGCGTGACGGCGCAACGCCTGAACGGCCCGGTGGTCACGCGCGCGGGCGAGGGCGTGACCTACCGCGGCGAGGCTTTTTCCTATGAATTCTTGAGCACCCAGGCCGCGGGCAAGCAGATGAGCCCGATCCTGGGCACGGTGCATGCGCGCCGCATCAACGGCCCGCAGGACTACGCGCGCCATCCGGGTGAAGAGTTCGTCTACGTCCTGAGCGGCGCGATCGAGGTGCATTTTGAGGACGGCGGTGTCGTGCAGCTCGCGCGTGGCGACTCGCTGTATTTCGATAGCCGCATCGGCCACGCCTACATCACCACCAGCCGCCAGCTGGCGCGCACCATCGGCGCCTGCACCAGCGAAAGCAAGCTGATGAAGGTGGCCCGCGCGCGCGACGCCGATCAGCCCGCGGATGGCGCCGCGACGCCGCGCAGGAACGGCGACAAAAAAGGCGAGAGAAAGGGCGGTATTGGCCGCCCGACCGAAACCAGGTAGCCCACCATGGGTTCCACCACGGTGCGCACCGCCGCGCGATCGGTCATGCGGTCGCGCCAGGCCAAAAGGCGCGGCGTGGCCTCTGTCATCGGCGCGCCCTGGCGTGCGCCGAACAGTTGCGCCATGTAGAAGGCGATGTCGGCAAACGAATAGTCGCCGGCAAGATAGGCGTTGCCGCCCAGGCGGTGTTCCATTTCGTCGTAGTAGCGCGTGGCGGCCTCGATGGCGGCCACGGCAGCCGGATCCTGCAGGTTTTGCTGCAGGCCCATGAGGCGAATGATGTGCGGAAAGTAGACCTCGTCCGATTGGTGCTCGAGCCGGCGCGCCGCGGCCCGCGCCTGCGCGCCCGCGGGCCAAAGTGCGGGCTCCGGCACCAAGTCCTCGAGGTACTCGAAGATTTGCGTGGAGTCGAAGATTTCGAGCGCGCCATGTACCAGCACCGGCACCTGGCGCTTGGGGTTGATGCGCAGCACTTCGGGATGCCTGGGGGTGTAGAGCTTGTGAAAGTCGAACGGGACCATGACCAGTTCGAAGTCCAGGCCCTTTTCCAGCGCCGCGATCTGGGCCTTGGCGCCAAACATGCTCAAGGGGCCGGAATAGAGTCGGGGGCGAGAGGTGGTGTTCATTGGGGCATTTCGAAAAAGACGGCGAAAAAGACGGTGATTGTGCGAAAAACAGGATGGCCATCCTGTTTTGAAATTACATACCGGGCATCCGGTTTTGTCAATCGCTATCATCAAGCGCATGGCCGAGCCCCTGACGCGAAGCGGCAAGCCCGCGCGCACCCGCACCAACGACCCCGAGGGCATGCGCCGCCGCGTGATCGATGTGGCGGCGCAGGCCTTCCAGTCGCGCGGCTACCGCAGTGCGACCATGCAGGAAATCACCAGCGAAGTCGGCACGACCGGCGGCGCGGTCTACCACCACTTTCCCACCAAGAAGTCGCTGGGCCTGGCCGTGATCCGCGAGCGGGTTGCCACGCAAGTCGAAGAGACCTGGATCAAGCCGCTCGCGGCTTCGTCTTCCGCAGCGCAGGGCATTTCGGCGGTGCTGAAAGCCGTGGTGGCGGAGCTGGACCAGCGCGGCGCGGTCACGGGATGCCCCGTCAACAACCTGGCCATGGAGCTGGCGCTGGTCGACGACGATTTCCGTGCGGCATTGCAGGCGCTGTTTGAGGCCTGGCGCTCGGCGATCGCGGAGAAGCTGCGCGCCGACAAAGCCCGAGGCCTCTTGCCGGAGCTCGATCCGGACGCCTTCGCGACGATGGTGGTGGCTGCCTATTCGGGCGCCATGGCCATGGCCAAGGCCAACCAGAATTCCGAGCCGCTCAAGGTCTGCGCCAGGCAACTGCGGCAGTGGATGCGCAAGCCCTGAGAACCAGGCGGGCTGTGCGGTCATTGGTTACACCGGCCAGGCTTGCGCAGTGCTAACCTTGTCTGCCGCAAGGGACATATAGGCGTTGCTATGGTCACAGGGGACAAGCCATGACAAATTCGTCCGACGCTTCCACCAATGTGCGCCAGTTCGAGCGCGCGTGCACCTATTGCGGCGCACGTTTTTCCGTCACGGTGTTGCGCGAAGCCCCGCCAGCCGTGCTGCGCGACTACCAATGCCCCGACTGCGGCAAGTCGTCCGAAGTCCATTCGTCCCTGCCGCCCCTGGTACGCCTGGTTTCGCGGCGCACCGATGGCAAGTCGGACAACTACCAGGAAACCATCTTCTAGTGATCTCCTCTTGCCGCGATCCTGCAGAGCTGTTAAGGTCATTTACAGCTCGTTCGCTGGAGGCAGTATGGACAACGACTTCGAACAAATTCACAACTACTACGAACGCCTGGTTTTCGAAGAGGTGATGCGCCGCGCGACGCGCATGGAGGACTTCACGACCGACATGCTGGCCGATGTGGCCTGCGTTGCGCTGAATCGCCTGCCGGCGCGCTATGTGCGGCACGACGTGGACCTGATGTTCTACCTGACCGAGCACGAGCGCCACGCCATCGAGCTGTCCATGGAAGAAGCCTTGAGCTTTGCCTTCGACTTCGTGCGCGAGCGCGCCGTCAAGCGCAGTGCACAGAAGGAATCCGTTCTTTCGTAGGCGCTTCGTTCGCCGCAAAAAAATCGCCTGAATTGCGCCGCCGTGGGCTTGCGGCGTGCGCAGCCGGCCCCATTTGCCCCGGATGACTCCACTTTCCGTCCTCGATCTGTCGCCCATTGCCGAAGGCAGCGACGCGGCCCAGTCTTTTCGCAACACCCTGGATCTTGCGCAGCACGCCGAACGCCTGGGCTTTAGGCGCTACTGGCTGGCCGAGCACCACGGCATGCCGGGCATTGCCAGCGCGGCGACATCCATCCTGATCAGCCATGTGGCGGCCGGCACGTCCAGCATTCGCGTTGGGGCGGGCGGCATCATGTTGCCCAACCATTCGCCGCTGGTGATTGCCGAGCAGTTCGGCACCCTGGAGTCGCTCTACCCGGGCCGCATCGACCTCGGGCTGGGCCGCGCGCCGGGCTCCGACCAGGCCACTGCGCGTGCACTGCGGCGCAATCTCGAATCGGATGCGGATGCGTTCCCGCAGGATGTGGTCGAGTTGATGGACTATTTGTCTCCGGCACCCACGCAGCGGGTGCGCGCGGTGCCCGGCACCGGGCTGCAGGTGCCGATCTGGATTCTGGGCTCCAGCCTGTTCGGTGCGCAGCTTGCCGCGGCTTTGGGCTTGCCCTTTGCGTTTGCGTCCCACTTTGCGCCGGCGCAGATGATGCAGGCCATCGCCATCTACCGCGCGGGCTTTCGGCCCTCGGCGCAACTGGCGAAGCCCCATGTGATGCTGGGGTTCAACATTTTCGCCGCCGATACGGATGAGGAGGCGGTCTTTCGTGCCAGCTCGATGCAGCAGGCGTTCGTGAATTTGCGCAGCGGCCGCCCTGCCAAGCTGCCGCCACCGGTCGAGGGCTACTTTGCCAATGTCGGCCCGGCCGAGCGCGCCTTGCTCGAGCAGGTGCTGTCGTGTTCGGCGATCGGTGCACCTGCCACGGTGCGTGCAGCGATGCAGGCCTTCATCGCCCGCACGGGAGCGGACGAATTGATGGTCACGTCGCAGATCTTCGACCACGCGGCGCGCAAGCGCTCCTATGAAATCGCAGCGCAGGTGCGCGACATGGATTGACGACGCATCGAGCCGCGCCACCCCTGTGGTTTGCTAGACTCGATTCATGCTGCGCATCGCCTTTGCTCCGGTCAGATCCTGCCTTGTCTTGGCAGCGATGCTGCTGGTGACTTTGGCTGGTGCGCAGGCACCGCATGATCCACTCACGTCCATGTTGCCGGACGCCAAGGGCGCGGTGCCCTGGTCCTTGCTGAGCAGCACCGGCATCAGGAAGATCAATGGCAAGCTCGGCCCCGATTTCTCTGAAGGCCTGCGCGCGCTGAACGGCAAGACCGTCAAGATCCAGGGCTACGTCATGCCGCTGGAAGCCGGGCAGATGCACCGCTACTTCCTGCTCTCGGCCTGGTCGCCCAGCTGCCCGTTTTGCCAGACGGCAGGGCCCGAAGCCATGGTCGAAGTCAAGGCGCGCACGCCCGTCAAATATTCCACCGAACCGGTCGTGGTCGAAGGCCGTCTCATGCTGCTGGACAACGATGCCAGCGGCGTTTTTTATCGGCTGACCGAGGCCGCGCCTTCCACGCTCAAGTAAGCATCGAATCAGTCATCCATCCACCATCAAGGAGAGTCCATGATCCGTCGCCTTTTTACCGCCGCCGCGTTGGCGCTGGCCGTTTCCGCCGCCTACGCGCAAACCGCGCTGCCGCCGGTGAATGCCGAGACCGAGGCCGCATTTGCCAAGCTCACTGCGCATGCGGCCGTCAAGCAGGCGATCGAGTTCATCAAGGCCGACGACGAGCGCACGCTGAAAGACCAGATCGAACTGACCGAGATTCCCGCGCCGCCCTTCAAGGAGGCCGCGCGGGCCGCCGAATACCAAAAGCGCCTGAAGGCGCTGGGCCTGGCCGATGCGCGCATCGATGGCGAGGGCAATGTCATCGCGGTGCGCAAAGGCAGCGGCAACGGCCCGGTGCTGGTGGTGTCCGCGCACCTGGACACGGTGTTCCCCGAAGGCACCGACGTGAAGGTGAAGATCAAGGGCAACCGCTATGAAGCGCCGGGCATCTACGACGATGGCCGCGGCCTGGCTTCGCTTCTGAGCGTGATCCGCGCGCTGAACCAGAGCGGCCTGAAGACCGTGGGCGATGTGGTCTTCGTCGGAACGGTGGGCGAAGAAGAGCTTGGCGACCTGCGCGGCGTGAAGGCGCTGTTTCGCGACAACAAGAACGTCGACGGCTTCATCTCGCTGGACGGCCTGGGCATCGACCGCATCGTGAACCAGGCCACCGGCAGCCGGCGCTACCGCATCATCTACACCGGACCGGGCGGCCACAGCTTCGCCGCCTTCGGCTTGCCGTCGGCCACGCATGCGCTGGGCCGTGCCATCGCCAAGATCAGTGAAGTGCGCACGCCTGACGAGCCCAAGACCACCTTCACCGTCGGTACGCTCAAGGGCGGCACCTCGGTAAACGCGATTGCCGCCGATGCCGAACTGGGCCTGGACATGCGGTCCAACAGCACGGTCGAGCTGAAGAAGCTCGAAGACCAGATCCTGCAACTGGCCCGCCAGGCAGCCGATGAAGAGAACAAGCGCTGGGACAAGAAAGACGTGGTCAAGGTCGAGTTCAAGTTGGTGGGGGACCGCCAGGCGGGCCTCGTGCCGCTCGATTCGCCGATCGTGCACGCCGCGCGGCGCAGCGTGGCCGCTGTCGGTGGCGAGGTTCGCACCATCGCTGCTTCCAGCACCGACTCGAACACGCCCATCAGCCTGGGCATCCCGGCCGTCACGCTCGGCGGCGGCGGTGTGGGCGGTGGCTCGCACGGCCCGAGCGAATGGTATTCGCCGGTGAACAGCTGGCTCGGGCCGCAGAACACGCTGCTGACCGTGCTCTCGCTCGTGGGGGTTGAGGGCGCGACGGCGCCGTTGCTGGCCAAGCGCCCGCGCTAAGGCCATGGATTGCGGGTCAAGCCCGCAATGACAAATTATTCGGCGCCCAGTTGAAATTGCGCCTGGCGCGTGGTGCCTATGGTCACTGCCATGTCATCCGCATGGATGACATGGTCGGGCGCCAGGTTGAGTTGCGTTACCTGCTTGCGGCGCAAGCCGATGGCCATGTGACCGCTGGCCATTGCGGCGGCGCACAGGTCCTTGAAGCAGGCGCCTGGCGCCGCGTTGAGCGGCGTGACGTAGAACTGGTTGCCACCCGAGTTGCTCAGCAGTTCACCCAGGACATCCTGCACGCCGGGGTTGAGCAGTTCCTGGCTGACATAGAGCGCATCAAAGCGCGCGCTGCAGACGATGCGGTCACAGCCGGCTTTTTGCAGCAGTTCCTCGGTCGCCGGAGAAATGCACTCCACCACCGTGTTGACCTGGCGCGCGCGCCCCTCGATGGCCAGTGCGATGGTGACGTTGAGCGCATCCGATAGCGGGTCGCTCGGGTTTCGGGTCAGCACGATGGCGTGCGCTGCCGTCTGGATGCCGGCGCGCTGCAAGGTTTCATCGCGCGTCGGGTCGCCGCGCACATAGCGCAGCTTGCGTGCCACCAGCTCTGGCGGCAGCTCTTCAAGATCCTTGTCGATGAGCACCAGCTGTGCGTCACGGCCGATCGATGGATCGTTGCCCAGTTCGTCGAGCAGGCGCAGCACCTTGGCCAGGCCCGGGAAGTTGACCAGGATCAGGTGCCCTGAGTAGTAGACGGTGCTCATGCCTTTCAACTCCTTGCTTTTCGAGGTGATCAAGGCCGTGGCGACGACCGAGAGAATGAAGCCCAGCAATCCGATGCCGATCACCATCAGCGGCACGCCCACCAGGAAGCGGCCGCCCCAGGACTTGGGGAAAAAATCGCCATAGCCCACCGTGGTCAAGGTGACGATGGAATACCAAAGCGCATCGCTCCACACCAGGTCGGGATTGCCCGGCAACTCGAAGTAGAGAAAACCGCTGGTGCCATAGGCCAGCACGGCCATCAGCAGCAGCACCGCGCGCAGTGCCACGGGTGGATTGACGACCAGGTGGCGGGTAAAGAAACGCAGCAGGATTGGCATCAGGAACCCCGCTTTTCCCATTCGCGAAACCAGGCCTCGGCCCTGGCGCTCACGTCCGGGTCGGCCCACAGGCCCAGGTGTTTGGCGCGTGCCTGCTTTTGCTCCTGCAAATACAGCGGCATCGATGAAAACGGGAACACGGAATAGACCAGCGCGTGGCCCTGCGCCACCAGCTCCAGCCCCACATCCAGCTCGCCGGCGTAGAGCGTGGCCAAGGCGCGGCCATGGCGGTCGCGCGGTGGATTGTTGAGCAGCACGCGCAGGGGTTTCTCGGCCACGATGCGCTTGAGCGCCTCTTCCGCAGCCCGGCCATAGGTCGCCATCTCGTCCTTGCCATGCTTGGATTCAAGGGTCTTGATGCCCAGCAGGCGCACGGTGACATTGCCCTGGCCCTCCTTGGCAAGCACCACGGTGTCGCCGTCGATGACTTTGGCCAGGGAAACCGTGTCGCCCGTTTCCAGCTTGGCTTCGCGCTGTTGGTTGGCGCTTTGGTACCGGTAGGCGCCGACGCTGTAGAACGCGGTCGCGCCGATCAGGCCAATGATCAGCGCCCAGAAGGAGGAAGTGATGCGGTCCATGTTGGTCGGCTTGCAGCTGCGCCACTCTAGCGCAAGCCGG
>DATILI010000302.1:0-4020 GCA_035476635.1 Burkholderiaceae bacterium
CAAGCCCATCTCCGACATGCGCGCCTCCGCCGAATACCGCAGCGAAGTGCTGGGCAACCTGCTGCAGCGCTTCTGGCTGGAGAGCCAGGGCCTGCAGCAAATCAACCTGGAGTCCTTTCGGCTTGAAGGAGAAACCGTATGAACGCCCCGGAAAAACTGCCGCTGCAAGGCGCTGTCATGCCGTCTGCCGCAGGCGTCTCGCGCTATCACGAAAGCGCGCGGGCACAGGTAGCCGGCGCCGCCAACTACGTTGACGACATTCCCGAGATCAAGGGCACCTTGTACGCGGCGCCGATTCTTTCCACGGTGGCGCACGGCAAGTTGCGCGGCGTGGACGCCTCCGCCGCGCTGGCCATGCCCGGTGTGCGCGACGCGGTGCTGGCGCGCGACATCCCCGGCGACAAGATCCTGGCAGCCTTCGCGCACGACGAACCGATCTTCGCCTTTGACGAAGTGCAGCACATTGGCCAGGTCATCGGCGTCGTGGTGGCCGACAGCGTGATGCAGGCGCGCGCCGCCGCGCGCAAGGTCAAGCTCGACATCGAGGCCCTGCCCGCCATCCTCACGGTGCAGGAGGCGCTCAAGGCCGAAAGCTATGTGCTGCCACCCGTATTCGTGAAGCGCGGCGACGCGGCCAAGGCATTGGGCGAAGCCCGCCATACGCTCAGCGGCAACTTTGAAGTCGGCGGCCAGGAACACTTCTACCTGGAAGGCCAGGTCGCCTACGCGCTGCCGTTGGAACAGAACCAGTGGTGGATCTATTCCAGCACCCAGCACCCCGGCGAGATCCAGCACTGGGTTGCGCACGCCCTGCACATCGAGAACAACGCCGTGACGGTGGAATGCCGGCGCATGGGCGGCGGTTTTGGCGGCAAGGAAACCCAGGCCGGCCACCTGGCGGTGTGGTCCGCCGTGGCGGCCAACAAGCTCAAGCGCCCGGTCAAGCTGCGGCTGGACCGCGACGACGACTTCATGGTCACCGGCAAGCGCCACCCGTTCGCCTATGAATACACGGTGGGCTTTGACGACAGCGGCCTGATCACCGGCCTGAAGCTGCACATGGCGGCCAATTGCGGGTTTTCCGCCGACTTGAGCGGCCCTGTGGCCGATCGCGCCATCTTCCACAGCGACAACGCCTACTACCTGAGCGACGTGGACATCGCCTCCTACCGCTGCAAGCTCAATACGCAAAGCCACACCGCCTTCCGCGGTTTCGGCGGGCCGCAGGGCGTGATCGTGATCGAGTCCATCATGGGCGACATCGCGCGCCAGCTCGGCCTGGACCCGCTGGACGTGCGCCGGCGCAATCTCTACGGCATCGAGGACCGCAACGTCACCCACTACCAGATGAAGGTGGAAGACAACATCCTGCATCCCTTGCTCGCCAAGCTGGAGCAGACGTCGGACTACCGGCAGCGGCGCGCGGCGATCGCGGCATGGAACGAAAACAGCCCGGTGATCAAGCGCGGCCTTGCGATCACGCCCGTGAAGTTCGGCATCTCATTCACCGCCACCTTGTTCAACCAGGCCGGCGCGCTGGTGCACGTGTACACCGACGGCAGCGTGCAGGTCAACCATGGCGGCACCGAGATGGGCCAGGGCCTGAACACCAAGGTCGCGCAGATCGTGGCCGATGAACTCGGCGTGCCGTTCGAGCGCGTGCTGGCCACCGCCAGCGACACCAGCAAGATACCCAACGCATCGGCCACCGCCGCTTCCTGCGGCACCGACCTGAACGGCCGCGCCGCACAGTTTGCCGCCCGCAATGTGCGCGACAACCTGGCCGCCTTCGTGAGCGGCCTGGACCGCTGTGGCGCCGGCGCGGTGCGCTTCGAGGCAGGCCAGGTGATTTCGCCCAGTGCCACGCGCAGCTTCGAGCAAGTCGTGGGCATGGCCTACTCCAACCGCATCCAGCTGTGGAGCGACGGTTTCTACCGCACGCCCAAGATCCACTACGACAAGACCACCCTCACCGGCCGGCCGTTCTACTATTTCGCCTACGGCGCCGCGTGCACCGAAGTTGCCATCGACACCCTGACCGGTGAAAGCCGCGTACTCAAGGTCGACATCCTGCACGACGTGGGCAACAGCATCAACCCGGCCATCGATATTGGCCAGATCGAGGGCGGCTTCATCCAGGGCATGGGCTGGCTCACCACCGAGCAACTGGTCTGGAATGACAAGGGTTACCTGAGCACGCATGCGCCCAGTACCTACAAGATCCCGGCCACGGGTGATGTGCCGAAACACTTCAAGATCGAGCTGTGGCCCGAAGCGAACCGCGAGGACAACGTGTTCGGCAGCAAGGCCGTGGGCGAGCCGCCGTTCATGCTGGCCATCAGCGTCTACGAAGCGCTCAAGGAGGCGGTAGCCAGCGCACGTGGCGGCAAGCTTGCGGTGCTGCATGCACCGGCCACTGCGGAGAACGTGCTCAAGGCGTTGAAGTTGTAGTCAAACATCGGCCCCTCGCGTGGAAATTCCCGCGAGCGAAGGAACATAGACGACCACCCGGTTGCGACCGGCGTGCTTGGCCTGGTAGCAGGCCGTGTCGGCCGCATGCAGCACCGTCGCCACATCGATCAGCCCTGGTGTCAGCTCGACGATCCCGATGCTCGCGCCGATGCGAAAGACCTTGCCCTTGCGCTTGAGCTGCCAGGCTTCCACCGCGAGCCGCACCTGCTCGGCGATACCTTCTGCACGTCGCAGCGAACAGCCGGGCAACAGGATGGCGAACTCGTCGCCGCCGAGCCTGGCTACGGTATCGCTCTGGCGCACGCGCTCTTCCAGCAGCTTGGCGACCTGGCGCAGGGCATCGTCTCCCGCGGCGTGGCCTGCCGTGTCGTTGATGGGCTTGAAGTGGTCCAGGTCGACGAACATGACGCAAACGTCGCGGTAGTCGAACTGCACCATGGCCTGCATCAACCGCGCCTCGAATTCGCGCCGGTTGACCAACTGGGTCAAGCTGTCGTGCGTGGCGCTCCACGACAACTGGCGCTGCGCTTCCCGCGCCGCAGTGACGTCGTGCATGATCCAGAGCGTGCCGCCGGCGGCATCGCCGGGCACCAGGCTGCGGCCCAGCATGTGGCCCCAGAACTCGCTGCCGTCCTTGCGCCGAAACAGCACTTCGCCGTCGAAGTGGCCGTGCGCCTGCATCTGCTCGCCGACTCTTTTTCCGAGCTCGGCATAGGCATCGTCGGACGGGTAGATCAGGCGTGCCGGTTGACCCAGCAGTTCCTCCTCGGAGTAGCCCAGCATCTGCATGATGTGGCGCCCCACCAGTTCGAAGCGGCGATCGCGGGTGATGATGATGCCGATCGATGCGTGGTTCAGGATGGCGCGCAGTTGCCCGATCATCACCAGCTCGGACTCGTGCGCGCGGGCCCGCTCGACCGTCACTTTGCGAAACACCCGCACCAGGTCACCGATTTCGCCGCGGGCCCGGGGCCAGCCTTCGTCCGGCGCGTCGTCGCTGCGCAGTGTTTGCTCGGCGCGGTCGCGCAGGCGGCTGATGGGCTGGGTCATCCAGACAATCACCAAGGCCGCGCTGGCGGCGCAAAAACCCATGATCAGCGCAACGATCCCCCATGAGCCCTTTTGCACCGCGCGCAACGGCCCAAGCGCCTGCTCGGACGCGGTGACCCGCGCCACCATCCACTGAGAAGCCGGCACGCCGGCCATGGTCACCATGTAGCCGGGTACCAGCCGCGCCACGCCCTCGGTAAACACGGTGCGCCCGTCGGCCACCCATTCCGCAAACGCCGGCCCCAGCCCCGGCTCGTCCTTGGCGTTCTGCATCATCCTGGATTTCTCCGGGTGCGACAGGATCACGCCATCGCGGGTGTAGACCACCAGCGCCGAGGCAAACTGCCCCAGCATGGTCAGGGTGGAAGGCAGGAGTTCCTGCGATTCGAGTGGAACCGTCCCCGCCATGACGCCGAAAATGTCGCCTTCCGGGCCGCGCAAGGGCATCGTGAACACCACCATCATGCGGCCCGTCACCTTGCTCGCAATCGGCGTGGA
>DATILI010000303.1:0-6342 GCA_035476635.1 Burkholderiaceae bacterium
TACCTCACCAGCCAGTCGATCGAATGGGCCGAGGAAGTGTCGCGCCACATGATGATCTGGCTCACCTTCCTGGGTGCGGGGCCGGTGCTGCGCTACGGCGGGCACATTGCCGTGGAGAACCTGCAGGATGCCTTGCCGCAGGCGCTGGCGATTGGCTTGCGCGGCCTCGTCGCGGTGCTGTTGCTTGCATTCTTCGGCTTCATGATCTGGTACGGCTGGCTCTACATGAACCGCACCATGTTCCAGCTCACTGCCGCCACGCAAATTCCATTTGGCTACATCTACGCCGCCATGCCGGTCGGTGGCGCCCTGTTGATCGTGCACTGGCTGCTGATCATGCGCAGCTATGTGCTGCGCCGCGAGTTTGCCGCGGATGCGCATTTCGACGCGACTGCGAGTGCATCCCTATGAACGCCAGTCTGTTGCTCCTCATTTCGTCGTGCGTCTTCCTCGCGATCGGCGTGCCGGTGGCGTTCGCGCTCGGCCTGGCCACCGCCCTCACGCTGATCCTCGCGGAAAACTATCCGCTATTGGTGCTGCTCAAGGAAACCTTTGTCGGGATCGACAGTTTTCCGCTGATGGCGGTGCCGTTTTTCATCCTGGCGGCCGAGCTCATGAGCGGCGGCTCTCTGACCGAAGTGCTGCTGCGCTTCGCCGGCCAGTTCGTCGGCCACAAGCGCGGCGGGCTGGGCTACACCAATGTGGTGTCGCTGACCTTTTTCTCGGGCATTTCCGGCTCAGCGCTGGCTGATGCTGCAGGCCCGGGTTCGATGCTGATCAAGATGATGGACAAGGCCGGCTACGGCCGCGCCTATGCAGCGGCGCTGACGGCCTCCACGGCCATCGTCGGGCCGATCATCCCGCCGTCGATCATCATGATCATTTATGCGCTGCAGGAAGACAACGTCTCGGTCGGCGCGCTGTTCGTTGCCGGCCTGATTCCGGGTCTCCTGATCGCGGTGGCCATGTGCGCCGTCAACTTCCATGTCTCCAAGAAGCGCAACTACCGCGGCGAAGGCGAGATGCCGCCGTGGCCCGAAGTCTGGCGCACGACCTGGAAGGCGATTCCCGCGCTGCTGCTGCCGGTGCTGATCCTGGGCGGCATGCGCGCCGGCTGGTTCACGCCGACCGAAGCCTCGGTGGTGGCGGTGTTCTATGCGCTGGTCTGCGGCAAGTTCGTCTACCGCACGCTGGAGTGGAAGGCCTTGCCGGACATCCTGGCGCGTTCGGCGCTGCTCACGGCCTCGGTGCTGATCATCATCGGCCTGTCGGCCTCGTTCGCTTGGATCCTGACGATCGAGGCGGTGCCGCAGGCCATGGCCGAGTGGATCATCGGCATGAACCTCTCGCCGTGGACCTTCCTGCTGATCGTCAACGTCTTTTTGCTGCTCTTCGGCATCTTCATCGAGCCGCTGCCCGGCGTCATGGTGCTGGCGCCGATCCTCGGCCCGGTGGCGATGAAGCTGGGCATCGACCCGGTCCATTTCGCGATGATCGTGATCTACAACCTCACCTTGGGCATGATTACCCCGCCGGTGGGTGGCCTGCTGTTCGTCACCTCCAACGTGTCGCGCGTGCCCATGGGTCCGCTGGTGCGCGAACTGGCGCCGTTTCTCTGGGCGCACGGCCTGGTGCTGATCGTCTTGACTTTCGTTCCGGCATTGAGCACCTGGTTGCCACGGATTCTCGGATTCAAGTAAGGGCCCTGCCGGTATACTCTGCAGCTGTCAGGAGAGAGCCTCCCTCGCGGAGGCCGCCGAAGGCGCAGGGGATCTGAATTTCTCCAGTAACGCTCAGGCAAAAGGACTGACGAGGCGCCTGCGAACGCGGGCGTTTCCTTGCTGGAGAGAGGCCCGCCCCGAGCGGGCCCACCGAAGGAGCAAACCTGCATCGACAGGCGAATCTCTCAGGTAAAGCGGACAGCAGGGGCAGCCCATGGCAAATGCCATGGAACTACAAGTTTGCCCCGGAGAAATCCCCATGGATGCCGCTGACACCCTGCTCAAAGTCCCGCTGAACGACCTGCACCTGGAGCTCGGCGCCCGCATGGTGCCCTTTGCCGGCTATTCCATGCCGGTGCAATACCCCGCCGGCGTCATGGCCGAGCACCACCACACGCGCAACGCCGCCGGGCTCTTCGATGTCTCGCACATGGGCCAGTTGCGCCTGGTCGGACCCGACGCCGCGGCCGCGCTGGAGACGCTGATGCCGGTCGACGTGATCGACCTGCCCGTGGGCAAGCAGCGCTACGGGCTGCTGCTGACCGATGAAGGCACGATCATCGACGACCTGATGTTCTTCAACCGCGACTATGCGCATGGCGGCGACCTCTTCATCATCGTCAATGGCGCCTGCAAGGTGGGCGACATCGCGCACATCCGGAAACAGATCGGCGCGCGCTGCCAGGTCGTTCCGATGCCGGACCACGCCCTGCTCGCACTGCAAGGCCCGAAGGCGGTCGATGCGCTGGCGCGGCTGGTGCCTGGCGTCGAGAAACTGGTCTTCATGACCGGCGGCGCTTTTCGCTGGAACAACAGCACAGAACTGTTCATCACGCGCAGCGGCTACACCGGAGAAGACGGCTTCGAAGTCTCGGTCCCCGCGGCGCAGGCCGATGCCTTCGCGCGCGCCTTGCTCGCTGAACCCGAAGTCAAGCCCATCGGACTGGGCGCGCGCAATTCGCTGCGGCTCGAAGCCGGGCTGTGCCTTTACGGCAATGACATCGACACCACCACCACGCCGGTCGAAGCCGGGCTCAACTGGGCGATGCAGAAAGTGCGGCGCAGCGGCGGCGCGCGTGAAGGCGGCTTTCCGGGCGCGGCCAAGGTGCTGGCGCAATTGCAAGGCGGCGCCACAGCCCCGGCACGCAAACGCGTAGGGCTCATCGCACTGGAACGCATTCCGGTGCGCGAACACACCGAGCTGCAGGATGCGGCCGGCCAGCGCATCGGCGAAGTCACCAGCGGCCTGCTGGGCCCGAGCATCGACAAGCCCGTGGCCATGGGCTACGTGAACGCAGACATGGCCGCCTTGGGCACGCGCGTCAACGCCATCGTGCGCGGCAAAGCCGTGCCGATGGAAATAGCCACCATGCCCTTCGTGCCGAATCGCTACTACCGCGGCTAGTTTTGCGCGGCTGATTAATTGGAATCTGACCCCCATTTAAGGAGAAATGAAAAATGACCATCAAGTACACCGAAGACCACGAATGGCTCAAAGTTGAAGGCGGCACGGCCATCGTCGGTATTACCCACCATGCGCAGGACGCGTTGGGCGATGTCGTGTTCGTGGACCTGCCCGAAGTCGGCAAGACTTTTGCGCAAAAGGAAGTGGCCGGCGTCGTGGAGTCCGTCAAGGCTGCAGCCGACGTCTATATGCCGGTCTCGGGCGAAGTCGTTGAAGTCAATGAGGCGCTGCGCGCCGATCCGTCGCTGGCCAACAGCGACCCGCTGGGCGCCGGCTGGTTCTTCAAGGTCAAGCTCGCCGATGCTTCGCAGCTCGATGCGCTGATGGACGAAACCAGCTACACCACCTTCTCCGCAAACGCCTGATTTTTTGCCGGATCCCTGCCTGCTCTTTTTTCCCCTGGAATTTCCATGTTGATGCAATCCGCCAAACCCCTGGGCGAGCTGGAGAACGCCTCCGAGTTCGTTGCCCGCCACATCGGCGTCGAAGAAGCCGACGAGGCGCTGATGCTCTCGGTCATCGGCGAAAAATCGCGCCGCGCACTGATCGACAGCATCGTGCCGCGCTCGATCGCCCGCAGCCATCCGATGGAGCTGCCCGCTCCCGTGACCGAAGCCGCGGCGCTGGCCGAACTCAAGGCCATGGCGGCGAAAAACCAGGTGTTCAAGAGCTTCATCGGCCAGGGCTACCACGGCACGCACACGCCCGGCGTGATCCTGCGCAACGTGCTGGAGAACCCCGCCTGGTACACGGCCTACACGCCCTACCAGGCGGAAATCAGCCAGGGCCGCATGGAAGCGCTGGTGAATTTCCAGACCATGGTCTGCGACCTCACCGGCATGCCGATCGCCAACGCATCGATGCTGGACGAAGCCACGGCCGCGGCCGAAGCCATGACCCTGGCCAAGCGCAGCGTCAAGAGCAAAAGCAACACCTTCATCGTGGCGGGCGACTGTCATCCGCAAACCATCGAGGTGATCCAGACGCGCGCCAAGCCGCTGGGCATCGAAGTGGTGCTGGCCAATTCGGCGCCCGAATGGGACTCAGCCCTGGCCGGCGACTACTTTGCCGTGCTGGCGCAATACCCCGCCACCAGCGGCCGCATCGACGATTTGCGCGCCGACGTGGACAAGGTGCATGCCAGGCAGGCAGGCTTCATCGTTGCGGCCGACCTGCTGGCCTTGACGCTCCTGGTCCCCCCGGGCGAATTCGGCGCCGACATCGTGGTGGGCACCACCCAGCGCTTTGGCATGCCGATGGGCGCGGGCGGCCCGCACGCGGCCTACATGGCCTGCCGCGACGAACTCAAGCGTTCATTGCCCGGGCGTCTCGTGGGCGTGAGCGTCGATTCGCACGGCAACCCGGCCTACCGCCTGGCCCTGCAAACGCGCGAGCAGCACATCCGCCGCGAAAAAGCCACTTCCAACATCTGCACCGCGCAGGTGCTGCCGGCCGTGGTGGCCAGCATGTACGCCGTGTACCACGGTCCGAACGGCTTGCGGCGCATCGCCCAGCGCGTGGCCAGCTACACGGCCATCCTGGCCCAGGGCCTGGAACAACTGGGCCACGCCCCGCGCCCCGGTGGCGCCTTCGACACCTTGAGCCTGAAAACCGGCGACGCGACGCAAGCCTTCGCGGCCCGCGCGCGGTCGATGCGCGCCAACCTGCGTGTCTACTTTGCCGAGTACCTTTGCATTTCGCTGGACGAGACGACCACGCGCGCGGACGTGGAACTGGTCTGGAAGATCTTTGCCAGGGAAGGCCAGGCCCTGCCCTCGTTCGCCGCGTTCGAAAAGGGCGTCGAGCCGCTGATCCCCGAAGGGCTGCGCCGCACCAGCGCCTTCCTCACGCACCCGGTGTTCAACACGCACCACAGCGAAACCGGCATGCTGCGCTATATCCGCGCACTGGCCGACAAGGACCTGGCACTGGACCGCAGCATGATCCCGCTGGGCAGCTGCACCATGAAGCTCAATGCCACCAGCGAGATGATCCCGATCACCTGGCCCGAGTTTGCGAACATCCACCCGTTCGCGCCGCAAGACCAATTGCAAGGCTACGCCGAGCTCGACGAGCAATTGCGCGCATGGCTGTGCCAGGCCACGGGCTATGCCGGCATCAGCCTGCAACCGAACGCGGGCTCGCAAGGCGAGTACGCGGGATTGCTGGCGATCAAGGCCTTCCATGAAGCCAAGGGCAACGCGCACCGCAACGTCTGCCTGATCCCATCGTCCGCGCACGGCACCAATCCGGCCAGCGCGCAGATGGTGGGTATGCAGGTCGTGGTGACGGCCTGCGACGCCAATGGCAACGTGGACCTCGCCGACCTGAAGGCCAAGTGCGAACAGCACAGTACCAACCTGGCCTGCGTGATGATCACCTACCCCAGCACACACGGCGTGTTCGAGATGCAGGTCAAGGAGCTTTGCGCCTTGGTGCACCAGCATGGCGGGCGCGTCTATGTGGACGGCGCCAACATGAACGCGCTGGTCGGTGTGGCCGCACCCGGCGAATTCGGCGGCGACGTGAGCCACCTGAACCTGCACAAGACCTTCTGCATTCCGCACGGCGGCGGCGGGCCCGGCGTCGGCCCGGTGTGCGTGGTCGAGGACCTGGTGCCCTACCTGCCCGGCCACCTGACCGGCGGCCTGCCGGCCCACGGCGTGGGCGCCGTCTCGGCGGCGCCGCTGGGCAATGCCGCTGTCCTGCCGATCAGCTGGATGTATTGCCGCATGATGGGCCCCGAGGGCCTGAAGCAGGCGACCGAGATCGCCATCCTGTCGGCCAACTACATCAGCGCGCGCCTGCGCGACCATTACCCCACGCTGTACGCGAGTGCCAACGGCCACGTAGCGCACGAGTGCATCCTGGACCTGCGCCCATTGAAGGACAGCAGCGGCGTCACGGCCGAGGACGTTGCCAAGCGCCTGATCGACTACGGCTTTCACGCCCCCACGCTGAGCTTCCCCGTCGCCGGCACGCTGATGGTGGAACCCACTGAGAGCGAAACGCTGGACGAGATTGACCGCTTCATCAACGCGATGATCGCGATTCGCGAGGAAATCCGCCGCATCGAAAAAGGCGAGTGGCCGCAGGACGACAACCCGCTGAAAGCCGCGCCGCACACTGCCGTGAGCCTGCTCAAGGGCGAGTGGA
>DATILI010000304.1:0-10621 GCA_035476635.1 Burkholderiaceae bacterium
CCATGAAACAGATCCAAGAAGCCTACATCGTCGCTGCCACGCGCACGCCGATCGGGCGCTCCCACCGCGGCTACTTCCGCAACACGCGGCCCGACGACTTGCTGGCCACCGCCTTGCGTTCGGCATTGGCACAAGTGCCGGGGCTGGACCCGCAAGCCATCGAAGACGTGATCTGCGGCTGTGCCATTCCTGAGGCGCAGCAGGGCCTGAACGTGGCGCGCATCGGCGCGGTGCTGGCCGGCCTGCCCAAGAGCGTGGGCGGCATCACGGTGAACCGTTTCTGCGCCTCCGGCCTGTCGGCGGTACAGATGGCGGCCGACCGCATCCGCGTGGGCGAGGCCGACGTGATGATTGCCGCCGGCACCGAGAGCATGAGCATGGTGCCGATGATGGGCAACTCGCCATCGCTGTCGCCGACCATTTTCTCCAACCCCGACGACATCGAAAGCTACGGCATCGCCTACGGCATGGGCCTGACGGCCGAGAAGGTGGCGCAGCAGTGGAAGGTCTCGCGCGATGCGCAGGATGAGTTTGCGTACAAGTCGCACATGAAGGCCATTGCCGCGATGAAGGCTGGCGAGTTCGCCGACGAGATCACGCCGGTGGACGTGGCCGACCGCTCGCTCGATCTCGAATCGGCCGAGGTCAGCGTCAGGAACCGCACCGTCAGCATCGACGAGGGCGCGCGCCCCGACACCACGGTCGAAGGCTTGGGCAAGCTCAAGACGGTGTTTGCCGCGCGCGGCTCCGTCACCGCCGGCAACAGTTCGCAGACCTCGGACGGCGCAGGCGCGTTGATTCTGGCCAGCGAGTCTGCCGTCAAGCGCTTTGGCCTGACGCCGCTGGCGCGCTTCTTGAGCTACGCCAGCCGCGGCGTGCCGCCGCACATCATGGGCATCGGCCCGATCGAGGCGATTCCCGCGGCCCTCAAATACGCGGGACTGAAGCACAGCGACATCGACTGGTACGAGCTGAACGAGGCCTTTGCCGCGCAGTCGCTGGCCGTGATCAACACACTGGGCCTGGATGCGAGCAAGGTGAATCCGATGGGCGGGGCCATCGCGCTGGGCCACCCACTGGGCGCCACCGGCGCTATCCGGTCGGCGACAGTGGTGCACGCGCTGCGGCGCAAGAATCTCAAGTACGGCATGGTGACCATGTGCGTCGGAATGGGCCAAGGCGCTGCAGGGATTTTCGAACGCGTCTAAAGTCAAGACCGCAAGGCCACCGCAGAGTGGCCTTTTTATTTTCATTGAGGAGCACGAGATGAAGACCGAAAGCATTCAAGCAAGCGATGGAATGGCACTGGCGCTGCGGGTCTACGAACCCGAAGGCCCGGCACCACGCCAGGGCAGCGTCGTCATCGGCGGCGCCATGGGGGTGCGCCAGGAGTTCTACGCGCCGTTTGCGCAATGGCTTTGCGGCCAGGGCTGGCGCGTCACCACCTTCGACTACCGCGGCTCGGGCGACTCGATGCCGACGGCGCAAGGCGGCAGCCTGCGCGGCTTCAAGGCCGATCTGTTCGACTGGACGCGCGACTACGAGGCCACCATCGACCACGCGCATGCAGCCCTGTCCGACCGGCCGCTGTACCTGCTGGGCCACAGCCTGGGCGCGCAACTGCCGGGCCTGCTGCACAACCAGCACAAGGTCAGCGGCCTCTTGAGCGTGGCGGCTGGCAGCGGCTACTGGCGCGAGAATGCGCCGCAGCTCAAGCGCATCGTTCCGTATTTCTGGTTCTTCCTCGTGCCTCTTGCCACGCGCCTGTATGGCTACTTCCCGGGCCGAAAGCTGCGCAAGGTGGGTGACCTGCCAGCCGGCGTGATCATGCAATGGCGCAAGTGGTGCCTGAACCCGCGCTACAGCGTGGGCGCCGAAGGCGAGCTGGCGCGCCAGCGCTATGCCAATGCGCGCTTCCCGGTGTTCGCCTTGTCCATCACCGATGACGAGTTGATGACCTTGCGCGGCACGCATAGCCTGGTCGATCTTTACGAGAACGCACCACGCGAAGTGCAGCGCCTCGCGCCCGCCGACATCGCGGTGCGCCGCATTGGCCACTTCGGCCTGTTCCGCAGCGAACATGAATCCGTGCTTTGGCCGCGTGTCGGCCAGTGGCTTGCGGGGCTTGCGCGCCCCGCCGCAACCTGAGGACCCACGATGGGCATGCATGCTTTTGACCAGGCCGTCGCGCTCGTCGCGCAGGCCGACGGCAACTGGCGCGGGCACACCAGCCCCGCTTACGCGAACATGATCGGGCCGTTCGGCGGCGTCACCGCGGCGCAGGCGCTCAACGCCGTGTTGCAGCACCCCGAGCTGCTCGGCGAGCCGGTCTCGCTCACCGTCAATTTCGCGGCGGCGCTGGCCGATGGCGAGTTCACGGTGAAGGCGCGCCCGGCACGCACCAATCGCTCAACGCAGCATTGGATCGTTGAAATACAGCAAGGCGAGCAAACGGTGCTCACCGCCACGGCCTTCACCGCGGTGCGCCGCGAGACCTGGAGCGCGAGTGACATGCCCATGCCGCTGGTGCCGCGCCCCGGCGACCTGGCGCCGCCCGACCGGCGCGGCCGCGTCGAATGGCTGCAGCGCTACGACATGCGCTTCGTGCACGGCGCCTTTCCGCCGGTATGGGATGGGCGCGACGAGGAGGACAGCCGCACCCAGTTGTGGGTGCGCGACGAACCACCGCGCGCGCTGGACTTTGCCTCGCTGACCGCGCTGTCCGATGTGTTCTTCCCGCGCATCTGGCGCCGCCGCGCGACGATGACGCCGATCGGCACGGTCACCATGACGATCTACTTTCACGCCGGTGCGGCGCAGCTTGCCGCCACCGGCAGCGGCTACCTGCTCGGCCAGGCCCAGGCCCAGGCATTTCGCAATGGCTACTTCGACCAGACGGCGCTGCTGTGGAACGAAGCGGGCGAGTTGCTGGTCACGACGCACCAGGTCGTCTATTACAAAGAATAGCCAGGAGCCAGGCAGATGAACAAGGTCGCACTGATTGTCGGAGCCGGCGATTCCACCGGCGGCGCCATCGCCCGGCGTTTTGCGCGCGAAGGCTACACCGCCTGCGTCACGCGCCGCAGCCTGGACAAGCTGCAGCCGCTGCTTGCGCAGATCAAGGCCGACGGCGGGCAGGCGCATGGCTTTCCTTCGGACGCGCGCAAGGAAGAGGAAGTCGTCGCGTTGATCGAGCAGATCGAATCCAGCGTCGGCCCGATCGAAGTGCTGGTATTCAACATCGGCGCCAACGTTCCCTGCAGCATCCTGGACGAGACGGCGCGCAAGTACTTCAAGATCTGGGAGATGGCCTGCCTGGGCGGCTTTCTCAACGGCCGCGAGGTGGCCCGGCGCATGGTGGCGCGCGAAGGCAACGGGCACAAGGGCACCATCATCTTCACCGGCGCCACCGCATCGCTGCGCGGCGCCGCCAACTTCGCGGCCTTTGCCGGTGCCAAGCATGCGCTTCGTGCGCTGGCCCAGAGCATGGCACGCGAACTCGGTCCGCGCGGCGTCCACGTGGCGCATGTGGTGGTCGACGGCGCCATCGACACCGAATTCATCCGCGAGAATTTCCCCGAGCGCTACGCACTGAAAGAGCAGGGCGGCATCCTGAACCCCGATCACATTGCCGACAACTACTGGATGCTGCACCAGCAGCCACGCGACGCCTGGACGCATGAACTCGATTTGCGGCCCTACATGGAGAAGTTCTAATGCGCAACTCCGTTGAATTCTTCTTTGACTTCGGCAGCCCCGCCTCCTATCTGGCCTACACCCAGATCGCTGCGCTGTGCGAACAGGCCCATGCAGCGCTGGTCTACAAGCCCATGCTGCTGGGCGGCGTGTTTCAGGCCACCGGCAACCAGTCGCCGGCCAACATTCCCGCCAAGGGCGGCTACATCTTCAAGGACTTCGACCGCTTCGCCAGGCGGTACGGCGTGCCGCTCAACACCAATCCGCATTTCCCGATCAACACCTTGATGCTGATGCGCGGCGCCGTCGGCATGCAGATGCGCGAGCCGCAAGGTTTTGGCGCCTATATGGATGCGATATTCCGGGCGATCTGGGTCGATGCCCGGAACCTCAACGACCCCGCGACGGTTGGCGCCGTGCTCCAGGCCGCGGGCTTCGACCCGGCAGCGCTGTTGGCGTTGACACAAGACGCCGCCGTCAAGGAGCAACTCAAGGTGGCGACGCAGGAAGCCATTGACCGCGGCGTGTTCGGCGCCCCCACTTTCTTCGTTGGCGACCAGATGTTCTGGGGCCAGGACCGACTGGATTTTGTAAAGGAAGCACTGCAATGAGCGATGACATCCGCACCCACACCGAAGCTGGTGTGACCACCATCACCTTCAACCGCGTCGACAAGAAGAATTCGATTTCTTCGGCCATGTACGCCACGCTGGCCGATGCCTTGCAACAGGCCGAGAGCGACAGCGCCGTGCGCGTGGTGGTGCTGCAAGGCCACGAAACCATTTTCAGCGCCGGCAACGACATCGGCGACTTTCTCAACGGGCCCGTGTCAACGCAGGAGTCGCCGGTGTTCCGCTTCCTGCGCGGCATCGCGAGTTTTCCCAAGCCGCTGGTGGCCGCTGTCTGCGGTCCGGCCGTCGGCATCGGCACCACCATGCTGTTCCATTGCGACCTGGTCTATGCCGGCGACAACGCGGCGTTTTCCCTGCCCTTCGTCAACCTCGGCCTGTGTCCCGAAGCGGCCTCCAGCCTGCTGGTGCCGCAGATGCTGGGCTACCACCGCGCAGCCGAGGCGCTGCTGCTGGGCGAGCCCTTCATGGCCGAGGCGGCTCTCGAAGTGGGCCTGGTCAACCGCGTGCTGCCGCCGACCGAGGCCAATGCCTACGCCCAAGCCCAGGCGCGCAAGCTCGCGGCCAAGCCCCTGAGCGCGCTGGTGGAAACCAAGCGCCTCATGAAGAAGGGCCAGGCCGCGCTGGTGCTGCAGCAAATGGCGGAAGAGGGCGCCAGCTTCGGCCGCATGCTGCGCGAACCGGCGGCACGCGAAGCCTTCGGTGCGTTTATGGAAAAACGCCGTCCCGACTTCAGCAAGGTCTGAAGTACGTCGCAGAAAATTCAGGAGACAAGCATGACACTCAAAGGCAAGACCCTTTTCATCACCGGCGCATCGCGCGGCATCGGCCTGGCCATTGCCAAGCGCGCCGCGGCCGATGGCGCGAACATCGTCGTCGCGGCCAAGACCACCGACCCCAACCCCAAGCTGCCCGGCACCATCTACAGCGCCGCCGAGGAAATCAAGGCCGCCGGCGGCCAGGCGCTGCCGCTGATGGTGGACATCCGTGAAGAAGAGGCGGTGCTGGCGGCCGTGGCCAAGGCGGTGGCGACCTTCGGCGGCATCGACATCCTGATCAACAATGCCAGCGCGATCAGCCTGACCGATACCGAGCACACGCCGATGAAGCGCTACGACCTGATGAACGGCATCAATGCGCGCGGTACCTACCTGTGCACGCAGGCCTGCCTGCCCGAGCTCATGAAGTCGGCGGCAGCAGGGCGCAACCCGCACGTGCTCAACATGTCGCCGCCTTTGTCGATGAAGACGCACTGGTTCGCGCCGCACACGGCCTACACCATGGCCAAGTACGGCATGAGCATGTGCACCCTGGGCCACGCCGGCGAGTTCAAGAAATACGGCATCGCCGTCAACAGCCTGTGGCCGCGCACCGCCATCGCCACGGCCGCGCTGCAGATGATTCCCGGCGTGGATTTGAAGCTGTGCCGCAAGCCCGAGATCCTGTCCGACGCGGCCTACCTGATCCTCACGAGTGCAAGCACCAACACCGGCAACTTCCATATCGACGATGAATTGCTGGCGGCGCATGGCGTTACCGATCTGGACCAGTACTCGGTAACACCGGGCACCAAGAACTTCATTCCCGATTTCTTCGTGGATTGAGAACGGCAGGCAACATCCATTTGCCAGCGGCAAGCGGCGTCAGCGCGGGCGCAGGGTCCGCTTCGGTGCCGGCGACCCTACCAACGAGCGAAGCCGTTCGATTTCATTCGTGATCGCGGCAGCCTCGACTTTTGGTACCTCCCAAGTCGAGGCAAGCGACTTCCATTGGCCAACTGCCGTGACCACCTCCTCGACAATGGTTTTCGCATTGCGCACGTTGTTCTCGGCGGCGACCTTCAGGATGTCCGCTTGCGTCGGATCAACGCCGCCGCCAATGGCTGTGGCGTGATGGTTTGCGGGCCCAGCGCTGTAGGTCAGGTCGAACGGGGGGCTTAGGCGCCATCCCGAATCCGTACGCAGGTAAGCGAAATTCTTGGTGTGATCATCGCGGTTGTGGGTGACCGCGTTGAAAACCATGAGCCGAAAGGCCTTCGCGGTTTCGGCTGCACTCGATGTCAGGCGGCTGGTCGTTGCCAGCACACCAGAGTAGTCCATGGAAGGCAGTCGGTGGCTGGCGTAGAGGTGCCCGCAAAGCGAAAGCACATGGATGCGTCGGTTGCCCTCGCGATCAAACCGGCGCACCCCAAAGTAGTGTTCCGTGCGCTTCTTGCGCCCTGCTACAGGAACCTGAACCTCAATGAGCGCGGTGGGAGGCATGTCCAGGCCGGCTTCCCGTGCCATCTGTGCGTACGCATACTCTGCGCGCCCCGTCGACAAACCATCGCCAATGCCGCGGAACTTGACGAGCCAGTGCTCAAATCCATCTGGCAATGCGTCGAAGCCTGAAATGCAGCGCCCGTCGCCAGGGTGTCGACCAACCGCTACCTTGGGCCGTGCTCCGCCAGGTGAACCGCCGTGGAGGTAGAGCTCCTTCAGCACATCGGAGGCACTTCCTTCAAGGAATAAGTCCGCCGCAGCGGCGAGGCTACCCAGATCGAGCTTGCCAGCCGTCAGGCCGCTCGCGGCAAGGTCGATCTCGGGTTCATAAATGAGTGCGCCCATCCCGCGGGCGCCAATATAGGCGAGCCGATCGAGAGCGGTGGACTCGACCGGGCTCCAAGAGAATGCTTCTCTGAATGCCCGGTCCATGAGAAGCAGCCCCCATCCATCGGGCAGGCTGTCGTAGAAGCAACCGTGTAGCCCGCTGAGCACGTCGCTGGCAGGTGCTTGTGGGCCGGGCCCGAATCGCACGGTGTATGGAGCAATATCAAAGCCGTGGGAAAGCCACTGGGCGTCGTACTCGAAAAGGATCCGCCCCTGCGCGGTGATGGCGATCCTGCCAACGGTGTTTTCACCGATGCGCACGCGCAGGCGTTCTACGTGGGATTGCTTCAAGACTTTCTCCCTTCAGCGCGCGGCTTGCCTGCATCGGAGCGCTTTCCGCGGCGCCGTGTCACCGGCATTGCTTCGTCGAGGGTTCTTGGCTCTGGCGCAGAGAAAAGAACATCCAGCATCTCGCTTTGCCCGAGGCCGGTCAGGATCATGAGCATGGCCTTGGTGCCGACCTCCCCGGTGGCTTCGAATCGCTTGATCGTGGACTCGGGGATGCCAGAGCGCTGCGAAAGGTCTCCGCGCGTGAGTTGCAGGGCAAGACGGCGCGACTGGCACCGTTGGCCTAGGCGATGCAGTCGAACGGACGGTGAGAGTGGAACGGCAATAGGGGTCATCCTGTTGCAAATTATAGGACGATCCAATTAATAAGGGACTATATATTGCCTATTATTGAATATGACTACCATTGCGAAATAGCAGCGTGTTTCAGGCCGCGCCTTGCGTATGATTTCCGTTTCAAAAAAAGCAGTGGAGATTCGGATGTCCTATATGTTGCTGATTCTTGAACCGACCGGGCAGCGCAGCACGCGCAACGAGGCCGAAGGCCATGCGGTGTACGACCGCATGCTGCGCTTTGGTGACGATCTGAAGCGCAGGGGCTTGCTGCGCGCGACAGAATCGCTGAGCGGGCACGCCGGCGCCACGCGCGTGCAAGTGCGCGGGGGCGAAGCGCAGATGCGCGATGGCCCGTTTGCCGAAGCCAAGGAAATGGTCGGCGGCTTCTACCTGATCGACTGCAAGACCCATGAAGAAGCGCTTGCGATTGCAAGCCAATGCCCCGCGGCCGAGTGGGCCACCGTGGAGGTTCGCGCCCTCGCACCGTGCTATGAAGACGGTGTTCGCCAGGGTTGAATCGCGGCCTGGGGTTTTTACCTAGTTTTCGATTTGTCGATTTCGTGGCGCTTTGTTCGTCGTGTAGATGAAAGCCGAAATTCCTCGGTTCCTCAACCTAAACGAAGGAGCATCGACATGCGATTCATGATCATCGTCAAGGCCACGCCCGATTCCGAAGCTGGCCGTTTTCCCGAAGGCCCGGAAATGGAGAAGCTGATGGCCTCCATGGCCGAATACCACGAGCAGCTGGCCCAGGCGGGCGTGCTGCTGGACGGCTCGGGCCTGCAGCCCAGCTCCAAGGGCTGGCGCATCCGCTACACGGGCAGCCAGCGCAAGGTGATCGACGGGCCATTCACCGAGAGCAAGGAGCTGATCGCCGGCTACACCTTGATCCAGACGCGCTCGCGCGAAGAAGCACTGGAGTGGACCCGCCGTTTCCCCAACCCGGTGGGCGCAGGCCAGGACGCCGAGATCGAAGTGCGCCAGCTGTATGAGCTGGAAGACCTCCATCCTTCAGAAGAACTCGCTGACCGCTTCAAGGCGATCGGCATGGGCAATTAATCGCTGGAAACTGAACATCATGATCAAGACCATTTCACTCGTCGTCGTGGTTGCGCTGGCCGCGCTGCTGCTGTTTGCTGCTACCCGTCCCGATACCTTCCAGGTGCAGCGCAGCACCCGCATCAAGGCGCCGCCCGAGAAGCTTTTCCCGCTCATCAACGACCTGCACCAGTTCAACACCTGGAACCCCTACAACAAGAAAGATCCTTCCATGCAGGGCACGTACCGAGGCCCCAGCAGTGGCCCGGGCGCGGGCTTTGACTTCCAGGGCAACAAGGAGGTGGGCAAGGGCAGCATCCAGATCGTCGAATCCGCGGCGCCGGCCAGGATCAAGATGAAGCTGGACATGCTGGAACCGTTTGAGGGCCACAACATGGTCGAGTTCAGCCTGGCGCAGCGTGGCGAGAGCACCGAAGTGACCTGGGCCATGCACGGACCCAGCCCCTACATCAGCAAGCTGATCGGCATCTTCTTCAACATGGACCGCATGATCGGCCGCGACTTCGAGGCTGGCCTTGCCGACCTCAAGGCGCGCGCCGAGCGGGCCTGATCCAATTCAATTCAATTCAATTCAATCACCGGAGAAACCCATGAACAACAAACAAATCTTCGTCAACCTTCCGATCAAGAACATGGAACGCAGCAAGGCGTTCTTCAGCAGCCTGGGCTACACGTTCAATCCGCAGTTCACCAACGAGCAGGGCGCCTGCATGGTGGTGTCCGACAGCATCTACGTGATGCTGCTGGTCGAGCCGTTCTTCCAGACCTTCACCAAGAAGCCGATCGCCGATGCAAGCAAGAGCACCGAGGTGCTGCTGTGCCTCTCGTGCGAAAACCGCGGCGAGGTCGACGAACTGGTGCGAAAGGCGCTTGCCGCCGGCGGCAATGCGGCCAACCCGAGCCAGGACCACGGCTTCATGTACAGCCATGGGTTCGAGGATCTCGATGGCCATGTCTGGGAGCTGATGTACATGGACCTGAACGCGGCACCGCCGCAGGCCTGACGCGAACCCGAAACACAATAGGAAGCCCAGGCCACCATGCATTCAGCTACGCATCAGGCAATCGCCGCGGTCTGGCGCATCGAGTCCGCGAAGATCGTGGCCTGCGTTGCGCGCATGGTGCGCGACATCGGCGTGGCCGAGGAGCTGGCGCAAGACGCCTTGGTGGCGGCGCTGGAGCACTGGCCCACCGAGGGCGTGCCCGACAAGCCAGGCGCCTGGCTCATGACCACGGCAAAAAACCGGGCGCTCGACCGGCTGCGCCGCAACAAGCGGCTGGATCAAAAGCTGGAGGAGATCGGCCATGACCTGGAAGCGCAGGAGGCCCTGATCGTGCCGGACTTTGTGGACGCGCTGGACGCCGCGCGTGAAGATGAAATCGGCGACGACCTGCTGCGGCTGATCTTCACCGCCTGCCACCCCGTGCTCTCCACCGAGGCGCGCGTGGCGCTCACGCTCAAACTGCTGGGGGGCTTGAGCACGCATGAGATCGCGCGCGCCTTTCTGGTGCCCGAACCCACCATCGCGCAGCGCATCGTGCGTGCCAAGCGCAGCTTGAGCGAAGCGCGCGTGCCGTTCGAGGTGCCGCGCGGTGACGCCCTGGGCGAGCGGCTGGCTTCGGTGCTGGGCGTGGTCTACCTGGTCTTCAACGAAGGCTATACCGCCACCGCCGGTGAAGACTGGATGCGTCCGGCACTCACCAACGAAGCGCTGCGCCTGGGCCGCATGCTGGCCGAGCTTGCGCCAGAGGAATCCGAGGCGCACGGCCTGGCGGCGCTGATGGAGTTGCAGGCCTCTCGTACCGCCGCCAGAGTCGACGCCAAGGGCCGCCCGGTGCTGCTGCTCAAGCAGGACCGCAGCCGCTGGGACCACTTGCTGATCCGCCGCGGCCTGGCGGCGCTGGAGCGTGCCCAGGCGGTGGTCGCGTCGTCGGGTCAGCCGCTTGGGCCCTATGCCCTGCAAG
>DATILI010000305.1:0-14042 GCA_035476635.1 Burkholderiaceae bacterium
GCCCTCACCCCAGCCCTCTCCCGGAGGGAGAGGGAGTGAAGAGTCTCGTCCCCTCTCCCTCCGGGAGAGGGTCAGGGTGAGGGCAGCGGCCTCATTCACGTCGCCTCTTCCTCTTCCGGCTTCAGCAAATCGGCCGCGAGATCGCGTGTGAGCGCGGCCACGTCTTCGCGCTGCTTGAAGAGGATGCCGGCGGTGTCCGCCACCACTTCGGGGTCGACCACCAGGGTGTCCAGCGCCACCAGGGCCTTGGCCCATTCCACGCTTTCGGCAATGCCGGGCGCGCGCTGGAAGGCGTTGGCAAAGGGCTGGCTGCGCAGCCGGCCGACGAAGTTGGCCACCTGCTGCGCCAGCGCGGCGCTGGCCTGCGGCACGCGGGCCCGCACGATGGCCAGCTCGCGGTCGCGCTCGGGGTAGTCCAGCCAGTGGTACAGGCAGCGGCGCTTGACCGCGTCGTTGAGCTCGCGCGTGCGGTTGCTGGTGAGGATGGTGACCGGCGTGGCGACGGCGCGCACCGTGCCGATCTCGGGGATGCTGACCTGGTACTCGCCCAGGTACTCCAGCAGGAAGGCCTCGAACGGCTCATCGGCGCGGTCCACCTCGTCGATCAGCAGCACCGCGCCGGGCTCGGGCGCTTGCAGGGCTTGCAGCAGCGGGCGCCGGATGAGGTAGCGCTCCTGGTAGACCTCGCGCTCGACCTCCTCGGCGCCGATGCGCCCCGCGTGCACGCTTTCGGCCGCGCGCATGTGCAGTAGCTGGGCCGCGTAGTTCCATTCGTAAAGCGCCTCGCGCTGCTCCAGGCCGTCGTAGCACTGCAGCCGCAGCAGCTCACGCTGCAGCATGGTGGCCAGCGCCTTGGCCAGCTCGGTCTTGCCGACGCCGGGCTCGCCTTCAAGCAGCAGCGGGCGCTGCAGCTTGAGGGCGAGAAACACCGCCGTGGCCAGGCGCCTGTCGGCAAAGTAGCCGGCGCCCTGCAGCGCCTGGACGACCGCGTCGATGTCGGCGAAGGCTGCGGTCAATGCATCTACCCCAGCGCCTTGGCCACGGCCCGCTGCGCCTGCACGCTGACCAGGTTGGCGCGGTAGGCGGCGGAGGCGTGGATGTCGCTGTTCAAGTCGCTTGCGTCGATCTTCACCGCGGCCGCGGATGCCGGGGTGAAGCTCTTGTTGAGCGCGTCTTCCAGGCCCTTGTGGCGGAACACGCCGTTGCCCGCGCCGGTGACGGCCACGCGCACGCCGGCATCGGTCTGTGCGACGAACACGCCCACCAGCGCAAAGCGCGAAGCCGGCTGCTTGAACTTCATGTAGGCCGCGCGCTTCGGCGTCGGAAAGCTGATCGCGGTGATCAGCTCGCCTTCGTTCAAGGCGGTAGAGAACATGCCGGTGAAGAAGTCGTCGGCCGCGATTTTTCGCTGCGTGGTGTGCACCGTCGCGCCCAAGGCCAGCACGGCGCTGGGGTAGCAGGCGGCGGGGTCGTTGTTGGCGACCGAGCCACCCAGGGTGCCCATGGCGCGCACCTGCTTGTCGCCGATGTGGGCGGCCAGGTCGGCCAGCGCGGGGATCGCGCCTTTGACCTCGGCGCTTTCGGCCACGTCGGCATGGCGCGTCATGGCACCGATGACCAGCGCGTTGCCCTCGCGCTTGATGCCGGCCAGCTCCTTGATGGCGCCCAGGTCGGCGAGTTTCTCGGGGTTGGACAGGCGCAGCTTCATCGACGCCAGCAGGGTCTGGCCGCCGGCCAATACCTTGGCGCCGCCGCTTGCTAGCTTGGCGGCATCGGCCGTGGTGGAGGGACGCTCGAAAGTAAATGCATACATGGTGTGTGTCCTCTTATTTGGCTGCTTGAATCGCTTCCCACACCCGGCTGGGTGAAGCGGGCATGTCGAAGTCCTTCACGCCGAGATCCTTTAGCGCATCGAGCAGCGCGTTGATCACCGCCGGCGGCGAGCCGATGGCGCCGGCCTCGCCGCAGCCCTTGGTGCCCAAGGGGTTGTGGCTGCAGGGCGTGCAGACGGTGCCGAGCTTGAACTGCGGGAAGTCATCGGCGCGCGGCATGGCGTAGTCCATGAAGCTGCCGGTCAGCAATTGGCCGGTTTCCTGGTCGTACACGCAATTTTCCAGCAGCGCCTGGCCGATGCCCTGCACCAGCCCGCCATGCACCTGGCCCTCGACGATCATCGGGTTGATGATGGTGCCGAAGTCGTCCACCGCGGTGAAGCGGTCCACCCGCGTGGTGCCCGTGGCCGGGTCCACTTCCACCTCGCAGATGTAGGTGCCCGCGGGGAAGGTGAAGTTGGTCGGGTCGTAGAACGCGGTTTCGTTCAGGCCGGGCTCGAGTTTGTCCAGCGGGTAGTTGTGCGGCACATAGGCGGTGAGCGCCACCTGGCCGAACGCCACCTTCTTGTCGGTGCCCTTCACCCTGAACTCGCCGCCGGAGAATTCAACGTCGGCGTCGCTGGCTTCCATCAGGTGCGCGGCGATCTTCTTGGCCTTGGTCTCGATCTTGTCCAGCGCCTTCATGATGGCGGCGCCGCCCACCGAGATCGAGCGCGAGCCATAGGTGCCCATGCCAAACGGCACGCGGCCGGTGTCGCCGTGCACCACGTCGACGTTCTCCACCGGAATGCCCAGGCGCGCCGCAACCACTTGCGCAAACGTCGTCTCGTGGCCCTGGCCATGGCTGTGCGAGCCGGTGAACACCGTCACGCTGCCGGTCGGGTGCACCCGCACTTCGCCGCATTCGAACAAGCCGGCGCGCGCGCCCAGGGCGCCCGCGATGTTGCTCGGCGCGATGCCGCAGGCCTCGATGTAGCTGCTGTAGCCGATGCCGCGCTTCAGGCCCTTGGCCTCGCTGGCTGATCTGCGCGCGTCAAAACCCGCTACTTCAGCCAGCGTCTTGGCCTGGTCCATGCAAGCCTTGTAATCACCCACGTCGTACTGCAGCGCCACCGGCGTCTGGTAGGGGAAGCTGGTGATGAAGTTGCGCTGGCGGATTTCGTCCTGGCCGATTCCAAGGTCCCAGGCGCAGCGCGAGACCAGGCGCTCCAGCAGGTAGGTGGCCTCGGGCCGGCCGGCGCCGCGGTAGGCGTCCACCGGCGCGGTGTTGGTGAACCAGGCGTCCACTTCCACATAGATCTGCGGCGTGGTGTACTGGCCCGCGAGCAAGGTGGCGTAGAGGATGGTCGGCACGGCGGTGGAGAAGGTCGAGAGATAAGCCCCCAGGTTGGCGTCGGTGTGCACGCGCAACGCGAGGAACTTGCCGTTCGCGTCCATCGCCATCTCGGCATGGCTCACATGGTCGCGGCCGTGCGCGTCGGACAGGAACGCCTCGCTGCGGTCGGCCGTCCACTTGATGCTGCAGTTGAGCTGCTTGGCGGCCCAGGTCAGCGCCACGTCCTCGGCGTAGAGAAAGATCTTGGAGCCGAAGCCGCCGCCGACGTCGGGCGCAATCACGCGCACCTTGTGCTCGGGCAGGCCCAGCACAAAGGCGGTCATCAGGAGGCGCTCGACGTGCGGGTTCTGGTTGGCCACATACAGCGTGTACTCGTCGTTGGCCCGGCTGTAGGAACCGATGGCCGCGCGCGGCTCCATGGCGTTGGGCACCAGGCGGTTGTTGGTGAGGTCCAGCTTGGTGACGTGGGCCGCCTTGGCGAACACCGCATCGACCGCGGCCTTGTCGCCGATGGCCCATTTGTAGCAATGGTTGTCGGGCGCTGCATCGTGCAGGGCCGTCGCCTTCTTGGCATCGCTCACGTTCACCACGGCGCTCAGCACGTCGTAGTCAACCTCGACGGCTTCGGCCGCATTCTTCGCCTGCTCGATCGTGCTGGCGACCACCATGGCCACATGGTCGCCCACGTAGCGCACCTTGCCCTGGGCCAGGATCGGGTGCGGCGGCTCCTTCATCGGCGTGCCGTCGGTGCTGGTGATGAGCCAGCCGCAGGGCAGGCCGCCCATCTTGCCTTCCACGTCCTTGCCGGTGAAGACCTTGGCGACGCCGGGCATGGCCTCGGCCTTGCTCACGTCGATGCTCTTGATGGCCGCGTGCGCATGCGGTGAACGCACGAACACGGCGTAGTGCTGGTTGGCCAGGTTGATGTCGTCGGTGTAGTTGCCGGCACCGGTCAGGAAGCGGTAGTCTTCCTTGCGCCGAACGGACTCGCCGATGTGCGGCAGGTTGGAGAAGTCGGATGCACCCATTTAATTACTCCTAATCGGTTGAGGACAGAGCTTGCCGCTACGCGACTGCGGTCTGTCCCGCAAAGTCTCACAAAGCGGCCTGACCTTGCTGCACGGCCTTGACGATGTTCTGGTAGCCCGTGCAGCGGCACAGGTTGCCTTCGAGCAGCTCGCGGATCTCGCCTTCGCTGGCCTTGGGGTTGTGCTTGCACAGGTCCACCGCGCTCATCACCATGCCGGGCGTGCAAAAACCGCACTGCAGCCCATGGCATTCCTTGAACGCGGCCTGCATCGGGTGCATGGTGCCGTCGGGCTGGGCCAGGCCCTCGATGGTGGTGATCTCCGCGCCGCCGTGTTGCGCGGCCAGCGTATTGCAGGATTTGATGGCGCGGCCGTTCACGATCACGGTGCAGGCGCCGCATTGCGCCGTATCGCATCCCACATGCGTTCCGGTGAGCTTGAGGTTCTCGCGCAGGGCCTGCACGAGCAGCGTGTTGGGGGGGACGTCAACGCTGGCGGATTTGCCGTTGACCTTGAATTGGACTTGCATGGGGTGGTCTCCTTTTTGACGCAAAGCTTGTACTTGCTATGCTGTTGTCGAGCCGTCAAATTGTTGAACCGGGCCGCAGGCCGATACCTAGGCTAAACCCTAAGCTGGACCATTCGTCACATTAATTTCTCAAAATGGAACAATGGCGTTTCAGATACGCGGATGAACCCCACAAGACGCCAAAAAGAAGCCCATGAAATCCCCGCTGAGCACCACCGCTGAACAACGCTTGCACCAGATCGAGCTGGCGCGCCAGGCCGTCATCGACGAAGGCCGCAGCCTGGCCGATACGCTGGCCGACACCTGGTTCGAGCGGGGCTGGATCGAGCGCTCCTGGCGGCGCTGCCTGGACAACGGCCAGCGCCCCGGGGATCGCGTGGCATTCGACATGATTCCCGCCGCCGCAGCCCGGCGCACACTGGAGGCCAACCACCCGCTGATCCACGCGGCCCGGCCGGTGCTGGACAAACTGGGCCGCGCCATCGCCAACACCCGCTATTTCGCCATCCTGACCGACGCCGAGGGCGTTGTGATCGACGTCAACGGCCCCATCGACCACAGCGACCCGCGCGCCCACATGATTGCGCGCGTCGGCGTGGACCTGTCCGAGCGCAGCGTGGGCACCGCCGCCATCAGCGCGGCGCTGAACGAACAGCATCCGGTCTGGCTGCACCGCGGCGAGCACTTCTTCTCCGACACCGCCGTCTACAGCTGCGCGGGCTCGCCCCTGTTCGGTCCGGACGGTCGCTGCGTCGGCATGCTCGATCTCACCGGCATCGAGACCGCCGAACGGCCTGAACTGAAGCACCTGGTCGCGCAGTCGGCGCGCAGCATCGAAAACGCGCTGACCCTGAGCCGGCCGCACACTCTGCTGGTGCGGCTGAACTGGCCGGGGCGCAACCTGGGCGACGAGACCGATGGCCTGGTGTGCCTGGACAGCGACGGCTGGATCACCGGCGCCAACCAGACGGCGCGCCAGATGGTGCCGCAGCTGGGAAAGGCCGGCAGCGGCCAGGCGCCACACATCAGCGAATTGCTGGCCGTGCCGCATGAATCCCTGTTCGACGCGGCGCGGCGCAACGTCTTCGGCGACGCGCCGCCGCTGGAAATCCCCTTGTGGTCGGGCTTGCGCCTGCACGGGATGGCGCTGGTCCCCGGCAAGCCCGATGGTCCCTCGGCCCGACGCCACAACGCTTCGGGCGTGGAGAATCGGCCGCTCAAGGACGTCGAGATCGCGCTGATCCGCCGCGCCGTGGACGATGCGCGCGGCAACGTCATGCTCGCCGCGCAGACCCTGGGCATCAGCCGCGCCACCGTCTACCGCAAGCTGGGGAACAAGGGCGGCAAATAGCGGCAGGCAAGCGTGGATGCAAGATCAGCCCGCCAGGGCGATCACCACCGCCGACTCTTCGATGGCCATGGCCACGCGGCTGCCGACGCGCAGGCCGCTGGCCGGCGGCGCGAACCCCACCAGTTGCAGGCCGGCGTCGAGCTGGGCAGCGATTTCGTCACCGGTTTCGCCGCGCGAGACGCGGCGGGCCCGGCCGGTCAGCAGATTGGGCGCGTCGGACTTGGGTGCGCGCCTTCTCGGCGCCGGTGCCGGTGCCGGGTCGGCCGCAACGCGGCGAACCGCCACCGCCGTGGCCTTGCACAGCGCCAGCACCGGCAAGCCGGGCGCCAGGGCCAACAACTCCGCGCTTTCGCGCGTGATGCGCGAAACCAGCGCGGTGCCATCGCCAAGGGCCAGGTGCACCCGCACGATCTGGCCCTGCCCGTGCAGCGCCTGCACCGTGCACGGCAACTGGTTGCGCATGCTGGTACGCACGGAGAGTTGGGTCAAGACGGGCCGCCTGGCCGCCGCCAGCTCCTCACCGCCCTGTTGCAGGCGGGCCAGCACCTGGCTGCGCGCCTGCTCCAGCGCATCGGCCGCCGCCAGCAACTGCAAGCCGGCCGCTGTAATGTGCGCACCGCCGCCGCCCGCACCACCCACCGCGCGCTCGACCAGCGCCACGCCGGCCAGGTTGGTCAGCGTATCGATCGCCTGCCAAGCCGCCTTGTAGCTGACGCCGGCCTCGCGCGCCGCCTGGGAAATCGAACCGCTGCGCCCGGTCCAGCGCAGGATTTCAATGCGCTTGTCGGCCAGCGTGTGGCGCAAGGCGTCGGTGTAGGAGACGGCTTTGGATGGGACTGCTGGCATCGCGGGATTCTCGCAGCCATCGCAGCCGTGCCATCATGGGGTGTTTTGAAAGCTTTCATGATCGAACCCATCCTGCTGACCACCGCCCGCGTCTCCACATTCGACGGCGACCGTCTGCTCACAGGCGCCACCGGCTTTTTCTTCGAACGCGACGCCCGGCTCTTCCTCGTGACCAGCCGCCATGTCGTGATCGACGAGCCGAGCAAGCACTTCCCGAATCGCGTCGAAGTAGTGCTGCACACTGATGCGGTCAACCTCACGCGCACGGTCGTGCTGTCCGTCATGCTCTATGAGGGCGGCAAGAGCCTGTGGCGCCAGGGCCGCGACGACGCTGGCGAAATCGATGTGGCGGTACTTGAAATCGACCGTGCGGCACTGCCTGCCGAAGTCGTGCTGCGCTGCTTCACGCCCGCGCATCTGCAGCACTCGCTGCAGGAGGTGGAGGTTGGCACTTCCCTGCTGGTGGTGGGCTTTCCACTCGGCTTCCACGACACGGTCCACCACTTGCCGGTGGTGCGCCACGCGGTCATCGCCTCGGCGTTCGGGCTGCGCTTTCAGGGCCAGGGCTACTTTCTGACCGATGCGCGAACCCACCGCGGCACCAGCGGCGCGCCGGTGGTGCTGCGCAGCACGCAGGCTGGCGACACGCTGCCGTGGAAGCTGCTGGGCGTGCACTCTTCGCGCATGGACATGGGCACGCGCGACCTGCAGCTGGACGAATCGCTAGGGCTGAACTGCGCCTGGTACGCCGACATCCTTCTGACGCTGACAGACGACAGCAAGCGCGCCAAGGCCGCCCCAGGGGCGGTCTTGAACGCGCGTACGGCGCCCTGATCAACCAGTGATCAGGCAGGGCATTACGGACGAACGGCGATCTCGTTCTTGACCGACTTCACGCCCTTGACCTTCCAGGTGAGGCTTTCGGCGGTGGATCTTTCCGTATTGTTCTTGGCAAAGCCGGAAAGCATCACGGTGCCATTGAGCGTTTCGACGCGGATGCTGCTCGCGTCGACTTCCTTGTTTTCAACGAAGCGGCTCTTGACGGCCGTGGTGATGGCGGTGTCGTCGACGTAGGCGCCCACGGTTTCCTGGCCGCGGGTGACCGCGCAGCCGGCCATGGTGAGCAATGCCACGGCGGTCACAGCGGTGGCGAGAGCGGTACGGATGTTCATGATGCGTCTTTCGAGTGGAAGTTAAAAGAAGACCGGCAAGGGTCTGGTCCGGGTTCTTGGCCGGCAGTACCTGCAGGCCAATCAGGCGACTATAGGAACGACCACAGCCTGCGCCCATCGGCCGCCAGCCCCTGCTGGTGTAGGACTGCGCGCCGTCGCCTCGGGGAGCTTGACCTGGATCAGCGCGCCCTGCCCCGGCGCGGAGACCACCGCCAGGGTGCCACCTTCGGCTTCGACGCGATAGCGCATGCCCAGCAACCCATACGCGGAAACGGGCTGTGCGCGGGTATCGAAGCCGACACCATCGTCGCGCACCGAAAGCCTGGCCTGGCCGTCAACCGCAGCCAGTGTCACCCAGACGTTTTTGGCGCGAGCGTACTTGGCAACATTGGTGATGGCCTCTTGCACCACGCGAAAGAGCATCAGCTCGGCCGAGGCGGCCAGCTCGACCGGTTCCAGCGCATGGTGCACCTGCGCGCCTGACTGCTCGGCGAACTCGCGCGCCAGGATTTCAAGCGTCGCCACTAGGCCCAGGTGGTTCAGCGCCGAGGGGCGCAAGTCTTCGATGATGCGGCGCTTCAGCGCAATGCCGCCGTCCAGCATCTGGCCCAGATGGACGAGCCGCTCCAGCACCTCGGGCGCCGTGCCGCCCAGGCGCGATTTGATGCGGGCCGCATCGAGCTTGGCCGATGTCAGCAAGGCGCCCAGCTCGTCATGCAGGTCGCGCGCCAGGCGGCTGCGCTCGTCCTCGCGCGCTGTCTGCAGGTGGTGGGTCAGTTGCTTGAGCTGCGCCGTGCGAAGGCCGGCCTCGACCTCCAGCTGGTCGTGCCCGGTCTGCAGCAGATTCCGTTGCTCCTGTTGCTGCTTCTTCAGCGCAAAAGTCTGCCGCAGGTACATGAACAGGGCCAGCAGGCTGATGGCGCTCAACGCCGCCATGCCGATGCGGCTGAGCAGCAGGTGCTGGTGGAGCGCGCGCCGGCTTGCCGCGACATTCAAGGTCTCGTATTCCAGCAGCTCGTCGCTGATCGCCCGGATCGCGTGGATCAACTCGCGATCGATGTCGCTCAAAACAACCTTGGGAGTGGATTTGCCCCTGTCCCCCTCGCGCAGCGTCGCCGCCGCCGCCACATCTGATAGCTTGGTTTCCGTCAATGCGCGCAACTTCTTCAGCAACGCGAAGGATTTGGGCTCCTCCCCGTAATACGCCCGCAGGAACTCGAACGCTTCACCGATCTCGCGCAGGGTCTTGTCATGGGCCTGGAGCTGCCCTTCGCGTCCAACGGCCAGGCGGCCGCGCTCGCCGGTCTCGGCGTCCAGGATGCTCCATTGCAAGCCCTGGATACTGGCGCGCGCGGCGCCCATGGCTTCCATCTCGTTCAGCGCGGCAACCGACTGCCGGTACGAACCTTCGCTGACCAGCAACATCATCAACGCAGCCGCCAGCGCCAGTGGCACGATGATCGGGCAGCGCTTGGCAAGTGCAAAGCAGGCCGTGCCGGCCAGGCGCGCCGAAGAACGCCACGAAGGTTGCGGCACTGAAAAGGATGCGTTCATTGAGGGGGCTCCTGCTGACAGGGTGCGCCCCGGGCGGCAGCGCGTCTGTGCGCTGACGCACGTAGCTACGCCCCTGGCCGGCGGCATTTCGCACCACGTTGGGGCGCCGCCTTTGCACCAATCTGGCACGGCCATTGCATGCCACCCAGGTCCATGCACTCCGATGCGCTTCATTTGCGGCAAGCCCCAGAGCCCGCCACCGACCCGCTGTGGCAACACCAGCTCGGGCTGCTGCTTGAATCCACCGGCGAGGGAATCTTCGGCATTGACCTGGACGGCCACTGCATGTTCATCAACCGGGCCGGGGCGCGCATGCTGGGCTTTGAGCCGGCCGATGTGCTGGGCCACAACATGCACGAGCTGACCCACCACTCGCACGCCGATGGCTCGCCCTACCCCGATACCGACTGCCCGATCTTCAATGCCTTCCGCCAGGGCCTGCCGTGCCGCATCGACACCGAGGTGTTCTGGCGGCGCGACCGCACCCCCGTCGCGGTGGAGTACACCAGCCATCCCATCGTGGACGGCGAGGAGGTGCGCGGCGCGGTCATCACTTTTGTCGACATCACCGAGCGCAAGCGCGCGGCCGATGCGCTGCACCGCGCCAAGGATGAGCTGGAGCTGCGCGTGGCCGAGCGCACGGGCGAACTCTCCGCCGCCGTGGGCCAGCTGCGCGAGCTTTCGGCCTACTCCGAGAAAGTGCGCGAAGACGAGCGCACCCGCATTGCGCGCGAGGTGCATGACGAGCTGGGCAGCCTGCTGGTGGCACTGAAGATGGACGTGAACTGGCTGGACAAGCGCCTGGGCGAGCAGGACGCCCGCGAAGCCGCGGCCGCGCAGGACATGCGCGAGCGCATGCGCTGCAAATGCCAGAACATGAGCCGCCTGATCGAGAACGCGGTGGACAACGTCGGCCGCATCATCACCGACCTGCGCCCCAGCATCCTGGACCACCAGGGCCTGTGGGCCGCGCTCGAATGGCAGGCCCAGGAGTTTGTGCAGTCGGCCGAGCTGGCGCTGCAGTGGGACATGCGGGTAGACCACGCGCCCGAGCTGCCCGAGCCCGCCGCCATCGCGGTATTTCGCATCTTCCAGGAGATGCTGTCCAACGTGGGCCGGCACGCGCAGGCGCGCCAGGTCGCCATCCGCATCGCGGCCGATGCGCGGCAAGTCACGATCAGCGTGCGCGACGACGGGTGCGGCGCTGCGCCTGAGGCCTTCGAGGCGCCCACGGCCTACGGCGTGATGGGCATGCGCGAACGGGCCCGGCATGTCGGTGGCCGCATCGAGATCGAAAGCCAACCCGGCCTGGGATCGTCTTTTCACCTGCACATGGCGCTTCCACAAACATGACCGACAAACCGATTCGCGTCCTGCTCGGCGACGACCACCGCATCGTGCGCGAAGGCCTCAAGCAAGTGCTGGCCGATGCGCCCGAGATCGATGTCTGTGCCGAAGCCGCCACCGGCACCGAAGTGCTGGACGCAGTGCAGGCGCGCAGCGGCGCGGCGGGGCTGGACGTGGTGCTGCTGGACATCGCCATGCCCGGGCGCGACGGCCTGGACGTGCTGCAGGCGCTGCGCAAGAGCTGGCCCGCGCTGCCAGTGCTGATGCTCAGCACCTATCCTGAAAAACAGTACGCGGTGCGCTGCATCAAGCTCGGCGCGGCCGGCTACCTGAACAAGAGCGCCGACCCCGACGACATGGTGGCGGCCGTGCGCAAGGTAGCCAGCGGCGGCGTCTATGTCACGCTGGCCACCGCCGAGGCACTGGCCAGCGTGGTGGGCGGCGGCGCCTCCGCCAAATCCGGGCCCGAGGCGCTCTCGTACCGCGAACACCAGGTGTTCCGCCTGCTCACCGCCGGGCAGACCGTGAGCGAAATTGGTGCACAACTGCAGCTCGCGCCCAATACCGTGAGCACTTATCGTGCACGCATCCTCGAAAAGACCGGCACGAAGAACGACGTGGAGCTTGCGCTTTTTGCCGAACGGCATGCCAAGAGCGCCAATCCGGGCTGATTTGTAGGGCCACCCCTACACGGCCTCGTCGTGGCATCGGCGATTTGCGGCAGATGGCCTTGCTTGCCCCAAACAGGCGCGCCCCTTGCAGCGCAACCGCATCTTTCCAACGAGGTGCACCATGTCCAGACTGCCTGCCGCCGGAACCCCAAAAACTTACGACGCCTACGACGCCGACCGCCCGCTCCTGCTGCGCTGCGCCTGCGGCCAGGACCACGCCCCGGATGCGCACGGCCAGGCGGCTGGGCAGAGCCCGGAAGCACTCTCGCGCGACTTCATGGAGGCTGCGCTGGTCAAGGCGCTGTTTCCGGTGGACAGCGTGCGCCGCGGCTTCCTGAAAGCCGTGGGCGCTGGCACCGCGCGCGCGGCCATCGCCTCGCTGTTGCCGATCGGCGCCCTGCAGGCCATGGCCCAGGAGCGCGGCTCGCTGGAGAAGAAGGACCTGAAGATCGGCTTCATCGCCATCACCTGCGCCACCCCGCTGATCATGGCCGACCCGCTGGGCTTCTATAAAAAGGAAGGCCTGAACGTGCAGCTCAACAAGACGGCGGGCTGGGCGCTGATCCGCGACAAGATGATCAACAAGGAGCATGACGCATCGCACTTCCTCTCGCCCATGCCGATTGCGATGAGCATGGGCCTGGGCTCCAACCAGGTGGCGATGAACGTGGCGACGATACAGAACACCAACGGCCAGGCCATCACCCTGCACGTGAAGCACAAGGACAAGCGCGACCCCAAACAGTGGAAGGGCTTCAAGTTCGCCGTGCCGTTCGAGTACAGCATGCACAACTTTCTGTTGCGCTACTACCTGGCCGAGCACGGCATCAACCCCGACACCGATGTGCAGATCCGCGTCACGCCACCGCCCGAGATGGTGGCCAACCTGCGTGCCGGCAACATCGACGGCTTTCTCGGCCCCGATCCGTTCAACCAGCGCGCGGTGTACGACGAAGTGGGCTTCATCCACATCCTGTCCAAGGAAATCTGGGACGGCCACCCCTGCTGTGCCTTCGGCGTGAGCGACGAATTCATCAAGCAGAACCCCAATACCTTCGCCGCCCTGTACCGGGCCGTGCTCACCGCAAGCTTCATGGCCAGCCAGCCGAAAGACCGCGACCTGATTGCCAAGGTGATCGCGCCCACGCAGTACCTGAACCAGCCCGAGACCGTAATCGCCCAGGTGCTCACCGGAAAATTCGCCGATGGCCTGGGCCAGATCAGGAACGTGCCGGACCGCGCCAACTTCGACCCCGTGCCGTGGCAGAGCATGGCGGTGTGGATGCTCACGCAGATGAAGCGCTGGGGCTATGTGAAGGGCGACGTGAACTACAAGCAGGTGGCGGAGAAAGTCTTCATGCTGACCGACGCCAAGAAGTACATGGCGCAGGCCGGCTTCAAGCCGCCCGAGGGCGCGTACAAGAAATTCAAGGTCATGGGCAAGGAGTTCGACCCGGCCAAGCCCGAGGACTATGTGAAGAGCTTCGCCATCCACAAGATGGGCGCGGGGTTGTAAGCCATGCTGAAATCCCTCAACGCCAAGGCCGCGCTGGTCTCGGTGCTGCTCTTCATCGCCTTCCTCGGCATCTGGTACGCCGCCACCTTGCCGGCCGCTGGCGTCGCCGGCCCGGCTGCCGCTGTGTCGGCGGAACAGGCCGAGTACTTGAAGCTCATGGGCAAGGACGCCGGCTCGCAGAAGGCCACCGGCTTTCCCACGCTCGCGCAAATGGGCGCGACGGTGGTCAAGCAATTGTCCGACCCGTTCTATGACAACGGCCCCAACGACAAGGGCATTGCGATCCAGCTTGCACACTCGCTGGGCCGCGTCGGCCTGGGATTTCTGCTGGCCTGCCTGGTGGCGGTGCCGCTGGGTTTCGTGATCGGCATGAGCCCGCTGCTGCAACGCGCGTTCGACCCTTTCATTCAGGTCCTGAAACCCATCAGCCCGCTGGCATGGATGCCGCTGGCGCTGTACACCATCAAGGACTCCTCGGTCTCGGGCGTGTTCGTGATCTTCATCTGCTCGGTCTGGCCGATGCTGATCAACACCGCGTTCGGCGTGGCCTCGGTCAAGCGCGAATGGCTCAACGTGGCCTTGACGCTGGAAGTCAGCCCGCTGCGCAAGGCCTTTCGCGTGATCCTGCCGGCTGCCGCGCCGACCATCCTGACCGGCATGCGTATCAGCATGGGCATCGCCTGGCTGGTGATCGTGGCCGCCGAGATGCTGGTGGGCGGCACCGGCATCGGCTACTTCGTCTGGAACGAGTGGAACAACCTGTCGCTCACCAACGTGATCTTCGCGATCCTGGTGATCGGCGTGATGGGCATGCTGCTGGACCTGGCGTTCGCGCAGTTGCAGAAGTGGGTGACGTATGT
>DATILI010000306.1:0-4828 GCA_035476635.1 Burkholderiaceae bacterium
CCCCTCGATGAAACGCCCCGTCATCCTGGCCGCCGGCACCCCGCAGATCCTGCTGCCCTGGGACAACGCCAAGGTGTTCGAGCGCAACTTCGAGGCCTACACCGCCGGCCAGTACGCCAGCTGGACCGCATGGAGCGCGCCTGCCACCATGAGCGTCAGCGAGGCGGCGCGGCGGGTGGGCATGAGCGAGAGCGACCTGCGCACCGTGAACGCCATCCCGCCGCGTATGCTGATCAAGGCAGGCTCGGTGCTGATCGTTCCCCGCTCGGCCAAGATCCAGGACGACGTGGCCGGCCATGTCGCCGACAACGGCCAACTGAACCTGGCCCCCGAGCAGGTCACGCGCCGCACCACCGTCAAGGCCGGCAAACACGACACGGTCGCCAGCATCGCCAGGCGCTACAAGCTCAACGCTGCCCAGGTTGCCGACTGGAACGCAGTCGGCTCGGCCGCGGCCTTCAAGGCAGGGCAACAGGTCGTCGTGTACTTGCCGCTACGCGGCGGCGCGCGCGCCTCCACCCGCACGACGGCCAAGTCATCCGTGGGTGCGAAGGCGCGCAAGGGCACGGTGCGCGCCACTTCGAGCGCCTCCAAGCGCAAGCGCCGCTAGGCTTGCCTTCAGGGCGTTTGGTTACAAGACTTTACCCGCCGTCGCGCAGGACGGCTCCCACGGGTTTTCGCTCCACAGTCCGATTCACCGAACCCGTACGAAGGTTCACACTGGTCTCACCTTTTCCACAAGGAGAGACCATGATCAAGAAAACAATCCTGGGTGCCGTGATCGCCGCGGGCTCGCTGATCGGCTTGGCGCCGACGGTTGCCAACGCGCAGTACACGGCCATCGTGTCCGTGGCCCCGCCGGCCCCGATCCACGAGGCGCCGCCGCCGCCCCGCCGGGGCTACGTGTGGGCGCCTGGCCACCATGAATGGCGCGGCAACCAGTACGTCTGGGTGCAGGGCCACTGGGTCCAGGACCGGCCGGGCTACGAATACCGCGAGCCGCGCTGGGTGCAGCGCGGCGACGGGCAGTGGCACCTGGTGGGCAACAACTGGGAACGCCGCGGCCCCGGCGGCGACCGCGACGGTGATGGCATCGCCAATCGCTATGACCGCGACAGGGACGGCGACGGCATCCCGAACGCCCGTGACGATAGGCCCAATCGCGCCGAATACGCGCGTGATGATCGCTACAACCGCCGCTTCGGCCCGAATGGCGACCTCGACCGCGACGGCATCCGCAACCGCGATGACCGCGATGACCGCGACCGCGATGGTGACGGCGTGCGCAACGCCCGTGACCGCTACCCCGACGATGACCGGCGCAGCTAAGGCCTGATGCAACGGGGTGGCCTCACCATCTCGACAGTGCCTGGCTCAGCATTGCCTTGATGTCGGGGTTCGCGAAACTGGCATCGATCGAATTGCGCCCCAGTGTCCGAAGATCGTCATCCGACCAACCGAACGCCTCGCTGCACAACGCGTACTCGCCTACCAGGCTAGCGCCGAGCAGAATCGGATCGTCGGTGTTGATCGACACAACCACCCCGGCGCGGCGCAGGCGATCGATCGGGTGATCCTCGATACGGGGGTAAACACCCAGCGTCAGATTGGAAGTCGGGCAGATGCCCAGGGGGATCTGTCGATCAACCAACAGTCCAACCAGCGCGGGGTCTTCGATCGCCCGCACGCCGTGATCGATGCGATCAGCACCGAGCAGTTCGATGGCGTCCCGCACGCCCTCCGGGCCGCTGGACTCGCCAGCATGCACAGTGCGGCGCAGTCCTGCTGCGCCTGCGCGGCGGAATGCCTCCGCGAAACGCGGGCCCGTTCGGCCCGCAGCCGCCTCGTTGCCATCGATCGAGAGCGCCACCACGCGCGGGTGCCGCAGGGCCACCAGCGTATCCACCAGTTGGGCAGCGGCGTCAGACGATTGGGTGCGCAGCAGGCTGACACACAGGCCCACGGGCGGCAGCCCATCTTGCTCTGCCGCGGTGAACCCCGCATCAATCGCATCAATCATGCCGGCAAGACGATCGTGCCACGCCGCCCAGTGGGTTGGATTGACGATCACGTCCGCGTAGCCCGCACCGTCGGCGGCCAGCCGCTTGCTGTAGCCGTAGCTGAGTTTGGCCAGACGATCGCGACTCGAAGCCAAACCGCAAGCCCAATCGAGGAAATGCAGGAAGTCTGCCAGGCCTTCGAAGTCGAACAGTTGATCTCGGGGTCTGGGCATGGGCACGCCCGCCTGGGTTGCCCATTGCTCGAGAACGCTCGGTTCGAAACAGCCTTCAAGATGGGCGTGGACCTCGGCTTTTGGCAACGTGCGCAGCCTGTCGATGTGAATGTCGGGCATGAAAACTATTCGTGTGATGCGCCATCAGGCGCCCGGCCACAGTCTCGTTCATAGCCACCTTGCCGTCATATGCACGACCGCATACCCACTATCTGCCCCGGCATGCGAGCCCGTCAGGCCTTGAACTTGTCCTTGGCGCGGCGCGCGAATTCGTTGGTGTAGGTCTTGGCCAGGTCGATGCGGTCCGGCTTGATGGCGGGGTCGACACTGGCCATGGCGCGCAGCGCGGTGCGCGCGCCCTCCTCCGCGATCAACCCGTCCAGCGAGATGGCTTCGCGCACCTTGTTGAAGGACGCCAGGTACAACGCGCGGTCGCCCAGCAGGTAGCTTTCAGGCACCGTCTTGATGATGTCGCTCGGGCCCGCCGTCTGCAGCCACTTCAGGGCGTGGACGATGGCATTGGCCAGGGCCTGGCAGGTGTTGGGATTCTTCTGCACGAACTCGCTGTGCGTGTAGAAGCAGGCGGCGGGCATGGGGCCGCCGAACACTTCCTGCGTGCCCTTGAGCGTGCGCGTGTCGCTGATGATCCTCACCTCGCCCTTTTGTTCCAGCATGGTCATCACCGGGTCGGTGTTGCTCATGGCGTCGATCTGGCCGGAGCGCAGCGCGGCCAGCGCGCCCGCCGACGTGCCGACACCCACGTAGCTCACATCGCTGGCCTTGAGGCCGCCGCGCGAGAGCACCAGGTTGGCCACCATGTTGGTGGACGAGCCGGGCGCGGACACGCCGATCCTCTTGCCCTTCAGGTCGGCCAGCGTCCTGTAGTGGGGCATGGCCTTCATGGAAACACCCACGGCGATCTGCGGCGCGCGTCCCTGCAGCACGAAGGCCTGGATGAACTGGTTCTTGCTCTGCATGTTGATGGTGTGCTCATACGCACCGCTCACCACGTCGGCAGAGCCGCCGACCAGGGACTGCAAGGCGCGGGCGCCGCCTGCGAAATCGGAAATCTCCAGGTCCAGGCCTTCGGCCTTGAAGTAGCCCAGTTGCTCGGCAATCGTCAGGGGCAGGTAGTAGAAGGCGGCCTTGCCACCCACGGCGATGGACAGCTTGCTTTTTTCCAGCTTGCTTTGCGCACGCAGCGATGGCGCGGCGATGGCTGCCACCGCCAGGGCCGCGGCGGACGTGAAGGCACGCCGGTTCATGATCGTTCTCATTGTGGGACAGCCTCAAATTCTTGTCCCAGAGGTTACTCACGGGGGGCGCGCCCTGCATCGGGAACATCCCGTGCGGGTTTCCACGTAAGTTGTTTCGCGCGCGTCGACTGCGGCCGCCGCAGCGGCCGCCTGGCGCCGATCAGCGGTAGCCGGCGAAGAGAATGCCGACGTTCACGAACAGCGCCAGCGACCAGATCGCGGAGCGGATCAGGGGCAGGCCGGCCACGTACATCGCGATGTAGATGATGCGCAGCGTGACGAACAACACGGCCAGGATGTCCAGCAGGGTTTGCGCGGCCCCGAGCTGGTGGGCGATGATCACCGCGCCGATGAAGAACGGCAGGGCTTCGAAGGTGTTGGCCTGCGCCGCGTTGGCCCGCGCAGGCCAGTCGGTCTGCCGCGCCAGCCAGCCACGCGGGTCATGGTTGTCGAAACCACCCTCTCGCCGAGGCTTGCCGAACCCCTTGGACTTGGCGAGCCATGCGCACACGAACGGCAGCATCGCGGCGATCAGCACACACCAATAGGCCACCGTGAAACGGGCGACTTGCATCCAGGCTCCTCTTTCTTTCCGAATCGTTTTTCTTATCGCCGGTCCACCAGCGCGTGGGCAATGGTCCCGAGGTCCACGTACTCCAGTTCGCTGCCCGCCGGCACCCCGCGCGCCAGCCGCGTCACCCGCAGGCCGCGTGCTTTCAGCGCCTCGCCAATCACGTGCGCGGTGGCTTCACCTTCCGCGGTGAAGTTGGTCGCGAGGATCACCTCTTCGACCACGCCGTTGATCGCGCGCTCGAACAGCTTGGCCAGGCCGATGTCCTTGGGGCCGATGCCATCCAGCGGGCTCAGCTTGCCCATCAGCACGAAGTACAGGCCCTTGAAGGCCGCTGTGCGCTCCACCGCAGCCTGATCGGCCGGCGTCTCCACCACGCACAGCTTGGTGGCGTCGCGCCGCGCGTCGCGGCAGGTGGCGCAAACGTCGTCTTCGGTGAAGGTGTGGCACAGGCTGCAGTGCTTGACCTGGGTGGCGGCCTGCTGCAGCGCCTGGGCCAGCGCCTGCGCGCCCGCGCGATCGTGCTGCAGCAGGTGAAAGGCCATGCGCGAGGCCGACTTCACCCCCACGCCAGGCAGGCGGCGCAGCCCTTCGATGAGGGCGCTGAGGGAGTGTGAATCGGCCAAAGCGGACGCCGGGCGCTCAGAACGGGAACTTCATCCCGCCGGGCAGGCCCGGCATGCCGGCCGTGAGCTTGCCCATCTTTTCCTGCGAGGTCTCTTCGGCCTTGCGCACGGCGGCATTGAAGGCGGCGGCGACCAGGTCTTC
>DATILI010000307.1:0-2371 GCA_035476635.1 Burkholderiaceae bacterium
TGAACTGCTGAAGGTGGAGCATCTCAGCGCAGGGTACGGCGAGGCCGTGGTGCTGCAGGATGTGTCGCTGGCGCTGGACGAAGGCAAGACGCTCGCCTTGCTGGGGCGCAACGGCACCGGCAAGACGACGCTGATCAACACGTTGGCGGGCGCGACGCGTCAGCACGGCGGATCGATCTCGCTGGCCGGTGTCGCGCTGCACAAGCTCGCGCCGCACCAGCGCGCGGCGGCCGGCATCGGGTGGGTGCCGCAGGAGCGCAACATCTTCAAGTCGCTCACCGTGCACGAGAACCTCACGGCGGTGGCCCGGCCCGGCAAGTGGACGCCCGACGGCGCCTATGCCATGTTCCCGCGGCTCGCCGAGCGCAAGGGCAACCTGGGCACGCAGCTCTCCGGCGGTGAGCAGCAGATGCTGGCCGTGGCGCGTGCCCTGGTGGTGAACCCGCGCCTGCTGCTGCTGGACGAACCGCTGGAAGGCCTCGCGCCCATCATCGTGGAAGAGTTGCTGCGCGCGATTTCCCGGATCACGCGTGAGGAGGGCCTCTCCGCGATCATCGTGGAGCAGCACCCCCAGGCCATCCTCGCGATCTCGGACAGCGCGGTGGTACTGGACCGCGGCAGCGTGGCGCATGCCGGCAGCGCGGAGGAATTGCGCGACCGCCCGGAATTGCTGGATCGGCTGCTCGGCGTGGCCCGCTAAGACGCGGCGGGTCAGCGTAATCAGCCAGGCGCGAGCAGCGCCTGTGCCATCGGCTTGATCAGGGCCAGCATCGCCTTCTGGGTCAAGGTGGCAGGTCTTTGTGAACTCATCGCCATCACCAGCCTGCTGCGCAGCGGCGGCGAGGCGATGGGCCGCAGTTTGAACGACTCGGGCCGGCCGGATGTCTGCACGGCGTTGCGCGACAGCACGGCGCTTCCGGCGCCATCGGCCACCAAGTCCAGGATGGCGGCCACACCATCGATCTCCAGCGCAACGCGCGGGCGGCATCCGAGCGTGGCCATCTCGGTCTCCACCAGCATGCGAATGGCGTTGGGGCGGCTCGGGATGATCAAGGGCAGGTCGGCGACATCACGCAGTGGGATCGGCCGCTGCCGCGCAGAGGGCGCACCCGGGCCCTCATGACGCTGCACGAGGAACAGGTTTTCCTCCAGCAGCGGCGTGAGTTCGATCTCCGGGCTGGGCACTGCGTTGTAGAGCAGCGCAATGTCCAGGCGGCCATTCGCCAGCGATTCCTGCATGGCGACGGACAAGCCTTCGGAGATGGACAGCGTGGCATCGGGCATGCGGCTGCGGAATTCGCGAATGAGCGGCACGGCCATCGCCTTGGCAACGCTGGGGGGCAACCCGATGGCCACGCGGCCGGCGAGGGCGCCGCGCACACGGCCCAGCTCCTCCTTGGCCCGCTCGACCTGGTGCAGGATGCCGCGCCCGTGATCGAGCAGCAGCTTGCCGGCTTCGGTGGGCAATGCCCCCCGGCCATTGCGCACCAGCAGGTTCTGCCGCAACTCCACTTCCAGCAGGCGCACCTGCCGGCTGAGCGCGGGCTGCGCCACGTCCAACGCGCTCGCCGCTCGCGTGAAACTGCCCAGCTCAGCCACGCGGACGAAATATTCCAGCTGCCGAAGGTCCATGCGCCTGAGTTTAGCGACATAACTGACCGGCAGATATATGGTTTTGTTTTATCCGCGGCGTGAAGATCACGACTGAAACTTGACCGAGGTCAAGGGTTCCCGTTGCTCCATGCGCGAGACTGTGCGCATCCTTTTAATGCACAGCCCCAGCAATGATCCCCGGTTCCCCACCCCCCATTCCCGGTACCACACCCTTTGACGGAGTGCAGGCCCGCAAGGGCTATGCCCTCAACAAGATGTGCTTCTCGTTCAACTCGGCCGAAGCCCGCGCGGAGTTCAGGAAGGACGAAGAGGCCTACATGCGCAAGTTCGGCCTGAGTGCATCGCAGGCGACGGCCATTCGCGATCGCGATGTACTGGGCCTGCTGGCCGCCGGCGGCAACGTGTACTACCTGGCCAAGTTCGCCGGCATCCTGGGCCTGGACGTGCAGGACCTGGGCGCCGCCCAGACGGGCATGACCAAGGAAGCCTTCAAGGCCCGCCTCGTGGCGCAGAACGCGCAACCCGACACCCTTTCCACCTGAACAGAAACGGAAACCTCCGCATGGCCAAGATCATTGGTGGGCTGACCACCTCGCATGTACCCGCTATCGGCGCTGCTGTCGCCAAGGGGCTGCAGCAGGAGCCGTACTGGAAACCTTTCTTCGACGGCTTCCTGCCGGTGCGCGCATGGCTCGATGAAGTCAAGCCCGATGTCGCCGTGGTCTTCTACAACGACCACGGCCTGAACTTCTTCCTG
>DATILI010000308.1:0-3578 GCA_035476635.1 Burkholderiaceae bacterium
GCCTGTGCATCGCGCTGACTTTGCTGGGCATCAACTTCCTCGGCGACGCGGTGCGCGACCTGCTCGATCCGCGCATGAGAGGCATCGAATGAAGCAGCTGGTCGAAGTCTCCGGCCTGAGCCTGGCCGTCGGCACCGGGGGCCGGGAAATTGTGCGCAACGTCTCCTTCACGATCGCGCCCGGCGAATTCGTCGGCATTGTCGGCGAGTCCGGCAGCGGCAAGACCCAGGCCGCCAGGGCGATCCTGGGGCTGACGCCGCCGCCCCTCGTGCGCAGTGCTGGGCGCATCCTGTTCGAGGGCGAGGACATCGCGTTGGCGAGCCCTGCGCGCTTGCGCGAACTGCGCGGCGCGCGCATCGGCATGGTGTTCCAGGAGCCGATGACCTCGCTCAATCCGTCGATGACGGTAGGCCGCCAGCTTGATGAAGGCCTGGCCCTGCACCGGCCACAACTTACGCCGGCCGCGCGCCGGGAAATGGCACTGGCCATGCTCAAGCGGGTCGGCATCGCCGACCCCGTGGCCGCACTCGGCGCCTGGCCCCATGAATTCTCCGGCGGCATGCGCCAGCGCATGATGCTGGCGTCGGTGATGCTGCTGGAGCCCGCGCTGCTGATCGCCGACGAACCGACAACCGCGCTGGACGCGCTGGTGCAGCGCGACGTGCTCGAGCTGATGGTCGGGCTCACGCGCGAGCGCAACACGGCCGTGCTGCTGATCAGCCATGACCTGCCGATGGTCGCGCGCTACACGCAGCGCGTGATCGTCATGCAGCACGGCGAGGTCGTCGAATCCGGCGCCACGGCGCAGTTGCTCGCCGGCCCGCAGCAGGCCTACACCCGCAAGCTGCTGGAGGCGATCCCGCGCCGGCAGGCCGCGCGCGCGATTGCCGACGAGCAGCCTGTCGTCGAAGTGCGCCAGCTGGTCTTCGCCTATCCGGCCAAGCGCCGCCTGTTCTCCAAGGCCGCGGCCAAGACCGTGCTGCACGGCATCGACCTGGTGATTCGCCCGCGCGAGATCGTCGCCGTCGTCGGCGGCTCCGGTTCGGGCAAGACCACGCTGGGCCGCGCGATCGCCGGGCTGATCGTGCCGACCGCAGGCGACATCCGCTTTCGCGGGCGTTCGACGGCGCGCAGCGACGCGCGCTGGCATGACTACCGGCTCAATTGCCAGATGGTTTTCCAGGACCCGTATTCGTCGTTGAACCCGCGCATGACCATCGGCCAGCTCGTCGGCGAAGGCTTGCGCCTGGTGCCCGGCCTGTCGGCTGCGGATTGCCAGTCGCGCGTTGCCAGGATCCTCGACGAGGTCGGGCTGGAGGCCAGGCATGCGACGCGCTATGCGCATGAACTCTCCGGCGGCCAGCGCCAGCGCGTGGCGATTGCCCGTGCCTTGATTCGCGAGCCGGCGTTTGTCATTGCCGACGAACCCGTGTCCGCGCTCGACGTCACCGTGCGCGCGCAGGTGCTGGCCTTGTTTGCCGAGCTGCAGGAGCGGCATGGCTTTGCCTGCCTCTTCATCAGCCACGACCTCGGCGTGGTCGAGCAGATCGCCGACCGCGTCATCGTCATGGAGGCCGGCCGGATCATCGAACAGGGCAGCCGCGACGAAGTGTTCGACCGCCCGCAGAACGCCTACACGCGCAAGCTGCTGTCGGCCATTCCCGCGCTGACGCCCAGCGGCAGCGGCGGCATGCAGCTCAAGTGGCGTTTTGACGAGCCCGACGCCACGCCATGCGCCGCCTAACCCCCCAAGTCCGATTTTCAAGGAGCCTCTCATGCGATGGAAACTTCTGAGCGCCGCCATGCTGGCGATTTGCGGCGCGGCCCAGGCGCAGACAGCGCAATTCGTGGTGGCGCAGCCGGCGGATATCCGCTCGACCAACCCTGGCGTCAACCGCGACAACACCACCGATGGCGTGGTCCTGAACATGGTCGAAGGCCTGGTCGGCTACGGCGAGAACGGCACGGTCGGCCCGCTGCTGGCACGCTCTATCGTGACCAGCCCCGACGGCCTGACCTATGTCTTCAAGCTGCGCCCCAAGATCAAGTTCCACAACGGCGAGCTGATGACTTCGGCCGATGTGCTCTGGAGCTGGAAGCGCTATACCGACCCCAAGACCGACTGGCGCTGCCTCAGCGAATTCGACGGCCGCTCCGGCGTCAAGGTGGTTGCGGTATTGGCCCCCGACGCCGATACCGTCATCATGCAACTCGATCGCCCGTCGGCGGTGTTTCTCGACAACCTGGCCCGCACCGATTGCGGCATGACGGCCATCCTGAACAAGAAGTCCGTCAAGGAAGACGGTAGCTGGGACAAGCCGATCGGCACCGGGCCCTTCAAATTCGAAGAGTGGAAACGCGGCGAGTACGTGACGCTGAGCGCTTTTGCCGACTACGCATCGCCACCCGGCACCAAGACCGACGGCTATCTGGGCCTGAAGAAGCCGCTGGTCGAGCAGGTCAAGTTCCTGGTCGTTCCCGACATGTCGACATCCAAGGCGGGCCTGCAGTCCGGCGCCATCGACGCCGGCCAGATCACCTCCTCCGATGTGCAGGAGCTCAAGGCCAACAAGAACATCAATGTGCTTGCGGCCATCGATGCGGGCAAGAACACCTTGCTGATGCAAACCAATGATCCCTTGCTCAAGGATGAAAAGATCCGCCAGGCGATTGCATTGGCGCTGGACATGGAGCAGATCGTGGCGGCCGCATCCGAGGGCCTGGCCCGCGTCAACAACTCGGCCATTCAGGGACGCTCGGCGTTTTACGGCGCGGCCCAGAAGAAGGGCTATCGCCACGATCCCGCCAAGGCAAAGCAACTGCTGCGGGAAGCGGGCTACAAGGGCCAGCCGATCGTGATCCAGGCGAACAAGCGGGCCCATGTGCCGAGCTTCACGGTCGCGGTCCTGAGCCAGGCCATGTTGCAGGCGGTCGGCATCAATGCGCAGATCGAGGTGCTGGAATGGGCGACCCAGCTGGACCGCTACAACAGCGGCAACTACCAGATCAGCTCGTTCACCTACTCCTCCCGGTTGGACCCGGCCCTGAGCTTCGAGCAGTTTTCCGGAAAGAAGGAAAAGCAGCCGCGCAAGGTATGGGATGACCCGGCCGCGCAAAAGCTGATCGACCAGAGTTTTGCGGAAGCGGACACCAAGAAGCGCCAGGCCCTGTTCGACCAGTTGCACACCATGATGCTGGCGAAAACGCCGCTGATCATCCTGTACAACGTGACCGATTCGTGGGCCGTGCGCAAGCGCGTGTCCGGCTTCTCGGTGTGGGAAGGCAAGCCTTTGCTGTGGAACGCCCGCGTTGCCAGCGCCAGCAAATAACGCCGCCGCATGACTCCGCCAGAACAGTTCCCCTTCATTTCGGTCTCCGGTGCGCCGCATGCACGCGGCCTGCAATACGGGCAGCAGGCGGCCAGCCGCGTGCGCGCCAGTGCCAGGCTCTACGGCCAGACCCTGGTTGACCTTGGCTACAGCGGCCAGGCGCGCGCAGCGCTGATCAGCCACTTCGCGCGGGAGATCGAGGATTTCGCGCCGCACTATCTGGACGAAATGCGCGGCATCGCCGAAGGC
>DATILI010000309.1:0-5283 GCA_035476635.1 Burkholderiaceae bacterium
CTTGCTGCAGACCTGGGTCATCAAGACCCAGGAATTCCGCTTTGTGCGCCCGCTGGTCGGCTTCGAGGTCTTTGCCGAGGGCGAATTGATCGGCACCGACGGCACCGAAGAAATCCGCGCGCTGTGCGACGACTGCACCATCCTCATGCCCACGCGCATGCCGGTGGTGGGGCGCGAGGGCGTGTATTTGTCGCGGCCGATGTGAGGGGGCCGGCCATGACCCAGATTTCTGCCGGTGGCCTCCTGGCCTTGTTGTTGATGGATTGAACGCGTGGAGCTAAGCATGTCATTGGAAACCATCGAAATTCAAACCGGCGACAACCCGCGCGCCGCCATCGTGTTGATGCACGGCCTGGGCGCCGACGGCAACGACTTTGTCCCCATTGCCCAGGAACTGGACCTGGCCAGCGTCGGGCCGGTGCGCTTCGTATTTCCGAATGCGCCTGTCATGCCCGTGACCATCAATGGTGGCTACCAGATGCCGGCCTGGTACGACATCCTCGGGCCCGATCTGGCCCGGCGGGAGGACGAGCAGGGCTTGCGCAAATCGCAAGCCGCGATCGAGGCGCTGCTGGCCCGCGAAAAAGCCCGTGGCATCCCCGCCAACCGCATCGTGCTGGCCGGCTTTTCCCAGGGGTGCGCCATGGCCCTGTTGACCGGCCTGCGCCACGCCGAGCCCCTGGCCGGCATCGTGGGCCTTTCGGGCTATTTGCCGCTGGCGGCCATGACGGCTGCCGAGCGGCACAGTGCGAACGCCCAGACCCCCATTTTTCTGGGCCATGGCCGGCACGACGACATCGTGCAGATCACCCGCGCCGCCGCCGCGCGCGATGCTTTGGAGGCCTTGGGTCATGCGGTGCGGTGGCACGACTACCCCATGGCGCACTCGGTGTGCATGGAAGAGATTGCGGATCTGAACCGCTGGCTGCTGGATGTGTTGGCCCATGCCTGAACACCTGTCTCGCCGCAGCCTGATGGCCTTTGCCGTCGGGGCCGCGGTGGGCTTGGCCGCTTGCGGCAAGAAGCAGTCGCGAGCACGCGATGTGCCGCGCGGCGCGACGGTTTTGGCGCTTGGCGATTCCATCACCTTTGGTACCGGCGCCGGACCCGAGACCAGCTACCCGGCCGTACTGGCCCGCTTAAGCGGCTGGAATGTCGTCAACGCCGGTGTCCCCGGTGACACCTCGGCCCAGGCGCTGCAGCGATTGCCGGCCTTGCTGCAAGAACACACGCCGGCGCTGGTACTGGTGAGCATTGGTGGCAACGACTTCCTGCGCCGCCTGCCCGAAGCAGATACCCGCTCGAACGTGCGAAGCATTTGCCGGCAGGCCGTGGCCGCCAATGCGCAAGTGCTGCTGATTGCCGTGCCGCGCGCCACCTTGCTCGCCGCTGCGGCCGGTTCGCTGACGGATCACGTGCTGTTTGCCGAACTTGCGGATGAGCTCAAGCTTCCACTGCAGCGCCAGGGCTGGGCCCAGGTGCTGAGCGATGCGCGCTTGCGCTCGGATACCGTTCACGCCAATGCGCACGGCTACGAGCGCTTTGCCCACAGCGTGTTCGACACCGCCAAGGCGGTGGGGTTGTTGCGCTAGGGCCTGTCAACACATGAATCGCCCCTGCGCCGGGGCTGCAATGGGTGCAGCGCTAGGCGCAGGCCGCCGGCCGGGGTGATCCCCGGCCAAGGGCTGCAACGACGCGATGGGCCCATTGCAGCCCCGGCCCTTCGGGTGACGCCCCCAAACGGGCGCACTCGTTGTTGCCAATGCTCACCGGGGGCCTACCCCGGTTCCGCTTGGCGCCTAGATTGCGCCCGTTTGGGGGCGTCACGCAGGGGCGATTCATGTGTTAACAGGCCCTAAGCCGTGACCGCCTTCAGCGCGGCCACCAGCTTGTCCATATCGGCTTCTGCGGTGTAGAGCGCGGGCGAGATGCGGATGCATTGGCCCTTGGCCACGCCGGCGCGGCGCACCGTGAAGATGCCGTGTTTGTCACGCAACTGCGCCACGATGGCGTTGTTGTCCGCGGCACTGGTTTTGCCGGCAAGGCGAAACGAAGTGATGCCCGCAGCCATGCCCGGCTCGTCCGGCGTGAGGATTTCCATGCCCTTGAAGCCGCGCACCCGGCTCACCCAGTAGTCGCGCAGGTGGCGCAGCCGCAGCGCTTTGGCGCGGGGGCCGATCTCCTGGTGCAGCTTCAGCGCAGCCGGCAGCGTGAGGAAGGCTGCGAAATTGGCGGTGCCGGTGTGCACGCGCGAGCGGATGTCGGTGGTCGGGAAGTCCTCGTCGCCCAGCGCGCGATCGATGTCGGGCAAGCGTGGCTTCTTGATGTACATGAAGCCCGCACCCAGCGGCGCACCGATCCATTTGTGCAGGTTGAAGCCGACGAAATCCGCGCCCAGCTCGCCGACCTTGAAATCGATCTGGCCCCACGAATGGGCGGCATCCACCACCACGTCCACGCCGCGTGCGCGGGCCATCGCCGCAATCTCGGCCACAGGAATCACCAGGCCCGTTCGATGGCTCAGATGCGTGAGCAGCAGCAGCCGGGCCTTGGGGTTGTCGGCCAGTTGCTTGTGGTAGGTTTGCAGCACGGCTTCGCGCGTAGCCGGCTCGGGAATGGCAAAGCGCACCACGTCCACGCCGCGCCGGTCTTTCAGCCAGTTCATCGCGTACTGCATCGAGTCGTAGTCCAGGTCGGCATAGAGCACGCTGTCACCAGCCTTGAGCTTGTTGTAGCCGGCAATCAGCAGTTGCATCGCCTCAGTCGCTCCACGGGTGAAGGCGATCTCTTCGGTGGCGCAGCCGACGGCTGCGGCAAGCGCGGCGCGGATCGGCTCCATCTCGCGGCCGTAGGCGTTGCGGGCGTAGAACGAGTTGTCGCGGTTGACCATGTCGGTCTTTGCCAGGTACTCGCGGCGCACCGGCTCGGACATTACGCCCCAGTAGCCGTTTTCTAGGTTGACGATCTCCGGCGTGACGGCGTAGAGCGAGCGGACCGCGGCCCAATAGGCATTGTCCGTGGCCAGCGCCTGGCCGGCCGCGGCGGGCAGGGGCGGCATAGCGGTGGAGGGCGCTGTGGTTTGCGCGGTAGTGCAGCCCGAGCTTGCAGCAGCGGTGGCGGCCAAGCCCAGCATGAAGCCGCGGCGGTCGGATGAAAGCATGAACTCTCCTGTCGTGTGATGTGCGGCGGTTTTATCAGAGAGATATGACAATCGCTCTATTGCCATGGAGGTGCCACGGAGCTGCTGGCTGGCCAGTCACCAAGCTGACACGACCAGCCTCAATAATTCGCCATTTTGTTGATGGGAGAAATTGAATGGATCGTCGCCGCTTTCTGAACACCGCCACCGCCTTGGGCGGTGCGTCACTCACCGTACCCGGCTTGGCCCTGGCGCAGGCACCCGCGGTGATCACGCGCGATGCGATGCGGCCGCAAATGGCGCACGGTATCCAGAGCGGCGACCCGAAGGTGGACGGCGCTGTCATCTGGACGCGCAGCGATCGCCCCGCGCGCCTGTGGCTGGATTGGTCCACCACGGCCAACTTTGCCAACGCCACGCGCGTGCGCGGCCCCTACCTGCTGGAAGACAGCGACTACACCGGTCGCGTGGATTTGGGCGGCCTGCCCGCGGGCCAGGAAATCTTTTATCGCGTGGTGCTGCAAGATCTGCACAACGAGCGCGTGCTGTCCGAGCCGGTGCCGGGGCATCTGCGCCTGCCCGCCCTGGTGGGAGCCAAGGCCGCGCGCGATGTGCGCTTCACCTGGAGCGGTGACACCGCGGGCCAGGGCTGGGGCATCAACGAAGCCTGGGGCGGCATGAAGATCTATGAGCAGATCCGCAAGGTCAACCCCGACTTCTTCCTGCATTCCGGCGACACCATTTACGCTGACGGCCCAATCACTTCCCAAGTGAAGCTGCCTGACGGGTCGATGTGGAACAACGTCGTGACCGAAGAGGTGAGCAAGGTGGCCGAGACGCTCCATGAATTCCGCGGCCGCTACCGCTACAACCTGATGGACGCCAATGTGCGCCGCATGGCCTCCGAGGTGCCGCAAATCTGGCAATGGGACGATCACGAAGTTGTCAACAACTGGTCCGACAGCAAGGACCTAGGCGGCGACAAGCGCTACACCGAGAAGAACGTGCCCTTGCTGATGGCCCGCGCCACCAAATCGTTCTTGGAGTACGCACCGCTGCGCCGCACCGCCGATGTGGAAAGCGAGCGCGTGTATCGCCACCTGCCGCAGGGCCCGCTGCTGGACCTCTTCGTTGTCGACATGCGTAGCTACCGCGGCCCCAACACGCACAACATGCAAGCCAGCGAGAGCGAGGAAACCGTCTTCATGGGCCGACCGCAGATTGCTTGGCTGCTCGATGGATTGAAGCGCTCCAAGTCGGTCTGGAAAGTCATTGCAGCCGATATGCCGCTCAGCCTGCATGTGGGCGACGGCAAGGACGCGCAGGGCCGCGACAAATGGGAAGCCAGCGCGAATGGCGACGATGGCGCGCCGGCAGGCCGCGAGTTGGAGATTGCCCATCTGCTGCGCGAGATCAAGCGCGCGGGCATCAAGAACGTGGTTTGGCTCACGGCCGATGTGCACTACACCGCCGCCCACTACTTTGACCCGGCCAAGGCCAAGTTCAGCGACTTCGCGCCGTTCTGGGAGTTTGTTTCGGGTCCGCTGAACGCCGGCGGCTTCGGCCCGAACAAGACCGACGCCACCTTCGGTATGCAGGTGATGTACCAAAAGGCCCCCAACGAGGTGAACGCACCGCCCACCAACGGCATGCAGTTCTTCGGACAGGTGGATATCGACGCCAAGACCAAGGCCATGACTGTCACGCTCAAGGACATCGCCGGCGCATCGCTTTACGCCAAGACACTGGCGCCTCAGCGGGGTTGAGCAGGGTTGGAGCGGCGGGGCGGCTGATGCGCGGATGGCGCTTCATCCGTCCCGGCCAAATACCAGCAACAGGTTGTTTGCCGGCATGGCATGGCGTGCGCGCAGGCCCAGACCCGCGTGCTGCGCCTCGCGCGTAACGTCTTCCAGGCGCCGGATGCCCCAGGCCGGGTTCTGCGAGCGCAGGTTCTGGTCGAATGCAAGGTTGCCCGGTGAAGTGGGAATATCGTCTTGCAGACAAGGCCCGTAGGTCACGAGCACGCCGTGCGCTGCCAGGTGCCGTGCGCTACCGCGCATCAATGCGGAACACGTGGCCCAAGGCGCGATGTGCAGCATGTTGGCGCAGTAGATGGCGTCGAATAGCGCGTGGAACGCTTCGGT
>DATILI010000310.1:0-6275 GCA_035476635.1 Burkholderiaceae bacterium
CCCTGCGACAGGATGCAAGGCTCGATCACGCCGATCATGGGCGCCAGAAACATCCGGGAAGGCCGGTCACGCAGATGAAGCAGCGTTGCCTGGGTCAACGCGGCGATACTCAAAAAGCTGGCGCATGCCACCAGCACTGCAGCACGTCGCGTGCTTGATAATTTACCCATTGCAGCCCTCGAAAGAGAGCCGTACTGTACAGTGAATGCCCGGCCGGCAAACAGCAAGTAGCTGCGCGGATCCTGCTGAAACGCGCCGGCAACAAATGAAACCCCTGCGCCCGCCAGGCGCGCCAAAAATTGGGCTACGCTTGCCTTCCGTCCAGGAGGAAGCGTGCAATCCATCGCAAAAACAATCGCCCTTGCGGGCCTGGCACTCGCGGCGTTCGCCGCCCATTCGTTTCAGATCACCAGCCTTGTGCCGCAAGGCGAAGTGGCGCGCGTGCGCCAGGTGGTGGCCAAGTTCGACGACAGCGCTGTCGCCTTCGGCGACCCGAAAGCGCCCGCGCCGCTTGCCTTGAGTTGCAGCGATGCGCAAGCCAGCAAGGGCACGGGCCGCTGGACGAGTGACCGCGAATGGGTCTTCGATTTCGAGAACGACCTGCCGCCTGGCGTGCAATGCAGCCTGCAGGCGCGCGCCGGCTTCAAGAGTCCCAAGGGCGCTGAACTGAGTGGCACCACCAGCGCCAGGTTCAACACCGGCGGGCCGTTCGTGCAGACCATCCACCCCGGCACCTACCAGCGCATCGACGAAGAGCAGTTTTTCGTGCTGCAGCTCAACGGCGCGGCTACCTTGCAAAGCGTGCGCGACAACGTCTGGTGCGCGGTCGAGGGCCTGGGCGAGCGCGTGCCGCCCAAGCTCATCGAAGGCCAGGAGCGCGGCGAACTGCTCAAGGCCTACAACCTGGAAAAGGCAGCTGCCAAGGACCCTTTGAAATTCGTCACCTTGGCCTGCAACCGGCGCCTGTCGCCCTCGGCCAAGGTGCAGATCATCTACGGCAAGGGCGTGAGCACGCCCAGCGGCATTGCCAACGCCGTGGAAAAGCGCTTCGCCTTCCAGGTGCGCGAGCCGTTTTCCGCCACCTTCAACTGCGAGCGCGAAAACGCGCAGGCGGCCTGCCTGCCGATCCGGCCCATGTCGCTGAGCTTCAACGCGCCGGTGCCGCGCGCGCTGGCCGAAGGCATCGTGCTCAAGTCGGCCAAGGAGACGATCAAGCCGAGCTTCGAGCGTGAAGAAGGCGGCGACGCGCTGGTCAACAGCGTGCAATTCAAGCGGATCTTCACCGAGCGCACGCCCTACACGCTGGAGTTGCCCAAGGACTTCAAGGACGCCTCCGGGCGCGCGCTGCGCAATGCCGAAAGCTTCCCGCTCAAGGTCGCCACCGGCCCGATGCCGCCGCTGGCCAAATTTGCTGCGGCGCCGTTTGGCATCGTCGAGCGTTTCGGCGAGCCCGATGCGCAAGCCGGTGGCCGCGCGCTGCTGCCGGTGACCTTGCGCAACGTCGAGCCCGCGCTCAAGGCCCAGGGCTTCGCGCCCGGCAAGGTCAGCGAGATGCAACCGAAGACCGACGCGGAAATCATTGCCTGGTTTCAGAAGGTGCAGCGCTTTGATTCCTTCAACGTTTCGCGCAAGGAGGCCGCAGCCGCGGTCAAGGGCCCGCTGCCCAAGGCGCTGGACAGCGACGGCAAGGAATGGGTGCAGTCACGCATGGTCTCGCTGCTGGCCGGCCAAAGCGGCGTGAAGACGCTGGACCTGCCGCAAGCCGTGGGCAACGACCCGCGGCCCTTCGAGGTGGTCGGCATTCCACTGTCGCCCGGATTTCATGTGGTCGAGATTGCGTCGCAAAAGCTTGGCGACGCGCTGCTGGACGAGCGCCATGGCGCGGGCCGTACGATGTTCGTCCGCACCTCGGCCCTGGTGACGAATCTCGGCGTGCACTTCAAGCTCGGTCGCGAAAACGCCATGGCCTGGGTCACCACGCTGGACAAGGGCCAGCCCGTGGCGCAGGCCACGGTGCGCGTCTCCGACTGCAGGGGCCGCGAGCTTGCAAGTGGCACGACCAACGCGCAGGGACTGGTGGAGATCAAGGGCCTTTCGCCCGAACCGCCGCAGTGCAATGAAGACGGCGAGAGCAGGCAGGCCTACTTCGTGAGCGCGCGCGCGAAATCGATGGCAGGCACCGCCGCCGACGGCGTCGAAGACCTGGCCTTCACCTGGAGCGACTGGCACCGCGGCATCGAGCCCTGGCGCTTCAATGTGCCCACGAGCAGCGACCCGCTGCCCGATGAACGTGCGCACACCATCTTCGACCGCACCCTGCTGCGCGCCGGCGAGACCGTGTCGATGAAGCACATCCTGCGTACGCAGACGCGCAACGGCTTCGGCCTGGCCGAGGCCGCGCCGTCGACGCTCACCGTCACCCACGTGGGCAGCGGCCAGCAGTACACCCAAGCCATCCAGTGGCGCAAGACGGCCACCGGCGGCCACAGCGCGGAGAACAGCTTCGCGATCCCGCCGGCGGCCAAGCTCGGGGTCTACCAGGTCACGCTCAGCGGCAGCGAGGGCAGCACGGGACGCGAGCGCAATTTCACAAACGGCGAGTTTCGCGTCGAGGAGTTCCGCCTGCCGGTGCTCGAAGGCCGGGTCACACCGACAGAGAAGAAGGCGCTGGTCAACGTGAAGACGGTGCCGACCGACGTGCAGATCAACTACGTCTCCGGCGGCGGCGCCTCCAGCCTGCCGGTGCGTGTGTCGGCCCTGGTGCGCGGCAAGTACCTGAGCTATGCCGATTACGAGACCTTCAGTTTCAACCCGCCGCGCGGTCAGCGTGAGGGTACGAGCGAAGGCGAGGAAGAAGCCACCTCGTCGCAAGACCAGCGCGTGATCGCCGACAAGCTGCCACTGACGCTGGACAAGAACGGTGCAGGCAAAGTCACTGTCGACAAGCTGCCCGCGGCCAGGCAGCCGCAGGAACTGTTGCTCGAAGCGACCTATGCCGACCCGAATGGCGAGGTGCAGACGATCCGCAGCGTGAACACGCTCTGGCCGGCCGGCGTGGTCGCGGGCATCAAGACCGATGGTTGGGTGTCGGCGAGCCAGAAGATCCGCTTCCAGGCCCTGGCGCTGGACCTCGCGGGCAAGCCGGCGCCCGAGACCGCGCTCGAAGTCAAGGCCGTGGCCCGCATCGTCAGCTCCAGCCGCAAGCGCATGGTGGGTGGCTTCTACACCTACGACAACAAGACCGAGATCAAGGATCTCGGCACGGTGTGCAGCGGCAAGAGCGACGCGCGCGGCCTGCTGCTGTGCGAGACCAGCCTGCGCGAGCCCGGCGAAGTCGAATTGGTGGTCACGGCGAAAGACAAGGACGGCAACAGCATCCAGGCCGCCAGCTCGGTCTGGGTGACCAGGCAGGGCGAGCTCTGGTTTGGCGGCGAAAACCACGACCGCATCGATTTGCTGCCCGAGAAGAAAAGCTACCAGCCGGGCGAGACCGCCAAATTCCAGGTGCGCATGCCGTTTCGCTTTGCGACCGCGCTGGTGGCGGTGGAGCGCGAGGGGGTGATCGAAACGCAGGTCATGCAACTCAACGGGCAAGACCCGACGGTGAGCCTGCAGATCAAGGAGGGCTGGGGCCCGAACGTCTATGTCAGCGTTCTGGCCGTGCGCGGGCGCCTGCGCGACGTGGCCTGGTATTCGTTCTTCACCTGGGGCTTCAAGGCGCCGCGCGAGTGGTGGACGGCCTTCTGGTACGAGGGCCGCGAATACGTGGCGCCCACCGCGCTGGTGGACTTGAGCAAGCCTGCATTCCGCCTGGGCCTGGCTGAAATTCGCGTCGGCACCAAGGCGCACCAGCTTGAGGTCAAGGTCGCGGCCGACAAGGAAAGCTATCCCGTGCGCGGCAAGGCGCTGGTCACGGTCAACGTCAAGCTGCCCAATGGCCAACCCGCCGCGCATGCCGAAGTGGCCCTGGCCGCGGTCGACCAGGCCCTGCTGGAGCTGATGCCCAACAACAGCTGGAATCTGCTGGAGGCGATGCTGCAGCGCCGCGCCTGGGGCGTGGAGACCTCCACGGCCCAGATGGAGATCATCGGCCGGCGCCACTATGGCCGCAAGGCCGTGCCCGCGGGCGGCGGCGGTGGGCGCGCGCCGACGCGCGAGCTGCTCGATACGCTGTTGCTCTGGAACCCGAAGCTCGCACTGGACGCGAACGGGCAGGCCCAGGTCACGGTGCCTCTGAACGACGCGCTGACCACGTTCAAGATCGTCGCGGTGGCGGATGCCGCCACCGGCCTGTTCGGCACGGGGCAAACCAGCATCCGCGCCACGCAAGACTTGCAGATCATCAGCGGCCTGCCGCCCCTGGTGCGCGAGGACGATCAATTTCGCGCGCAGCTGACCTTGCGCAACACCACGCAAAAGGCGATGAAGGTGGAGGTGGCCCCGCGCGCCACGCTCATCGATGTGAAGCCGCAGACGGTGGACATCCCCGCTGGCGAGGCGCGTGAAGTCACCTGGAACGTGACCGCGCCCGTGCAACTCGCGCTCACGCGCAGCGAGGCCATCCTCTGGGAAATTGAAGCCAAGGACACCCTCGGCGGCGCGCGCGACGCGCTCAAGGCGCGCCAGCGCATCGTGCCGGCCGTGCCGCTGACCGTGCAGCAGGCCACGCTGGTGCAGCTCGACGGCCCGTTCGCAATCGACGTGGCGGCGCCGGCAGATGCCTTGCCGGGCCGCGGTGGCCTGAAGCTCGCGCTGCAACCCAAACTCGCCGAAGGCCTGCCCGGCGTGCGCGACTGGTTCGCGCGCTACCCCTTCGTCTGCCTGGAGCAGAAAACCAGCAAGTCGGTGGGCCTGCGCGACGGCAAGCTGTGGCAGAACGTGGCCGCGCAATTGCCGACCTACCTGGACAGCGATGGCCTGGCCAACTACTTCCCGCCGCGCGACGGCGAAGCCAACCGCGGCAGCGATGTGCTGACGGCCTATGTGCTCGCCGCCACCCATGAGGCCGCGAGCCTGAACCCGGAGTTCGCGTTGCCCGACGCGGTGCGCGCGCCGATGGAGCGCGGGCTGGTCGCCTTTGTCGAAGGGCGCATCCAGCGCGAATTCTGGAGCCCGCGCAAGGACCTGGACGTGCGCAAGCTCGCCGCGCTGGAAGCGCTCTCGCGCTACGGCAAAGCGCAGGGCCGCATGGTCGGCAGCATCACCATCGCGCCCAACCAGTGGCCAACGCACGCGGTGATCGACTGGTTCAACATCCTCAAGCGCGTGAACGATGTGCCGCAGCGCGAGCAGCGCCTGGCCGAGGCCACGCAAGTACTCAGGAGCCGCCTGAGTTTCCAGGGAACCAAGCTCGTGTTCAGCACCGAGAAGGACGACTACTGGTGGTGGCTGATGACCAACGGCGACGTCAACACCGCGCGCCTGATGCTCGCCGTGATGGACGACCCGGCCTGGAAGGACGACATGGGGCGCCTGGCCAACGGCTTCATCGCGCGCCAGCAGCGCGGCGCCTGGCACACCACCACCGCCAACCTTTGGGGCGGCCTGGCGCTGGACAAGTTCTCGCAGAAGTTCGAGGCCACGCCGGTGACGGGGCTGACCAAGGCGGGCATGGGGGGTTCGGCAAGCGGCACGGGCACGGCGAGCGTCGACTGGGCCAAGGTTGACCGCGTAAAGACCACCGACCCGGCCGGCGCACCGCACATGAGCACCTGGTTCGGCGCACCCGCCGCGCCCGGCAACCTGCGCAACAACAGCATGTTCCTGCCCTGGCCGAAGGACGGCGCGAAAGACACGCTGAACGTCGCCCAGCACGGCACCGGTAAGCCGTGGCTCACCGTGCAATCGGTGGCGGCCGTCGAGCTCAAGGCGCCGTTCAGCGCCGGCTACGTGCTGAAGAAAACCATCACGCCGGTAGAACAGGCCGTGGCCGGCAAATACAGCCGCGGCGATGTGCTGCGCGTCAAGCTCGAAGTCAACGCCACAGCCGACATGACCTGGGTCGTCGTCACCGACCCGATCCCCGGCGGCGCCACCATCCTGGGCGGTGGCCTGGGGCGCGATTCGCAGATCGCCACGCAAGGCGAAAAGCGCGCGGGATGGAGCTGGCCAGCCTTCGAAGAGCGCAGCTTCGAGTCCTTCCGCGCCTACTACGAGTACGTGCCCAAGGGAACGCTGTCGCTGGAATACACCGTGCGCCTGAACAACGTCGGCGACTTCGCCATGCCGCCATCGCGCGTGGAGGCGATGTATGCGCCGGAGATGTTTGGTGAGGT
>DATILI010000311.1:0-14247 GCA_035476635.1 Burkholderiaceae bacterium
GGCGCAGGTTGCCGCTGGCAGCCAGGCCATCGCTGGCGTGCTGCTGGAAAGCCATCTCTTCGAAGGCAAGCAGGAGATCGTGAACGGCCACGATGGCCTGACCTACGGCCAGAGCGTCACCGATGGCTGCATCGGCTGGGAGCAGACGGTGGGCGTGCTGGACACGCTGGCCGCCGCCGTGGTTCAGAGGCGGCGCGCGCTCGGCGCATGAGCCGCTCGGCCGCTCGGCCGCTCCGAAGGCGAATAGCACCGCAGCCGAAGGCGGAGGTTATCCAGTGAGCCGCACGGCCGCTGGGGTTACTTACCCAGGATCGGTCGTGCGCAGGACCCGCGCACCACCAGTTCCGCCGGGAACAGCACCTTCTGCTCGGCGGACGCCTCGCCCTCCAAGGCCGCGAGCAAAAGCCTCGCCGCAGTCCGGCCCACTTCCAGTGGATCGTGGCGCACGACCGTGATGCCGGGATTAAAAATCCCCAGCAAGCTGCTATCTCCGATGGAGATGACCGAGATGTCCGCGGGCACCTGCAGGCCCAGCGTGCGGGCTACCGACATCAGCAACGCCAGATCGTTGATGGGCGCGATAACGGCTGTGGGCCTGTTCGCCTGAGTCAGCAGCTGTGTGCAGGCTGCCACGTCGAAACGATCGGTACGCGAGATCAACGAAGGGGCGACCACCGTCCCCCGTTCCCGATGCGCCTGTTCGTAGCCTCGCACCATTTCACGACCCACCCACGTGTGTTCCCGGCCCGCCACCAGCGCGATGCGCTCGTGGCCCAGCCCCTGCAGGTAGGCCGCAGCTTGAAGGCAACCCCCATGGTGATCGGACAGGGCTGAACTGAACAATCCGCCGGCCTCCCGCTCCCACAGGATGATCGGTACCCGCAGCGACTGGAGGAAGGAGAGATAACCCGGGTCCTCGTCATCGGAAATAACCAGGATGAGGCCGTCGATCTTGCGTTGCCTGAACGAGCTGATGATGGATTTCTCGCGCTCAAGATCGTAGTGCGAGCTGGCCATGTACATGGCGTAGCCCGCGTCACGCAGAACCTCCTCGGCCCCGTTGAGCATCTGAGCGGCGGTCATCTGAACCACGTCGCTGACAATGCAGCCCACGGCCCGGGTGGACCCCGCCCGCATGCTGCGTGCCAAGACGTTCGGCTCATAGTTCAGTTCGCGCATCGCCGCCAGCACGCGCTCGCGCACCTGCGGCATGACCGTGGCGTTGTCGTTCAGCACGCGCGAAACCGTGCCCACCGCCACACCGGCCACCCGCGCGACATCCTTGACGGTCAGGCCCCGATCGCCCCTTTTTCCGGCATCGGCTTTCGCGATCGCGGATGCCTTGGTGAGTGCCTTCGGGAGGGCTGGGTTCATGGAGGGCAGTGCGGCTCGGGTGTGGCCTGAGAGTATAGGTCCCGCCGTCAGCTGCCCCGCAACGCAGCCGCGGCCTGATCGAGCGACATCACCACGCTGCGGCTCTCGAATGCAGTCTGGAACAGGTGGTCGTGCACCACCTGATCGGGATCGAAGCAGCAATCCTTGACGGTGTAGATGCGGTAGTCCGCGTCGCTGGCATGAGCGATGCTGGAGAGGACGACACCTGTGGACGCGATGCCGGCCAATACGACTGTGTCGATGTTCCTGGCCGACAGCCGCGACTCCAGATCGGTGCCGAAAAACACGCTCACCCGCTTGGCCACCAGCACCGGCTCGTCCGCCCGGGGCGCGAGCTCCGCGGGAATGTCGTTGTTGAGGAAAGCGCCGGTGGTGGCCAGGAAGGAACCGTTCTTGTTGCGGGGACTCACCTCGAGGTAGTTGGGCGAGAAGGCGATTCGAATGAAATAGATCGACGTGCCCCGTGTCCGTGCCGCGTCCAGCAGCGCACGCGTGTTGGCCAGGAGCGTGGGCGCTGCTTGCGGAAAGAAGGCGAGGATGTCGCTCTGGTAGTGCATGACCAGCACCGCGGTCCTGGCAGGATCGATAGGCCCGCCCCACGCGGGTGCGCCGGCTGCAGCGGGCGCGGGCGCAGCGCTGGCGCCCCCGCAAGCGGTCTGCGCAGCGCCCAGCGCCAGCAGGCCTGCCGCAGACATGGCGCGGCCGAAGAAACGCCGCCGGCCGGGCTCCGCCATCGCATCGTCGGCGGCGGGAAGGCACTCGGGAACGCTGTGGGTCGAAGTTGTGTTTTGCATATCGTCGTCCGATGCCGGGAAAGGAGGAGAGAACTGAGAAGAGCCGTGAATTCAGGCGACCACGACGGGCCGGCGCGCAAGGCCCCGCGGGATGGCGGCGATGAGTTGCCGGGTATAAGCCTGGCGAGGTCGGTACAGCACCTCGCGCGCGCTTGCGTGCTCCACCATGCGGCCGCCGTGCAGCACCGCTATGGAATCGCACAGGCTGCCCACCATGGCCAGGTCATGACTGATGACAACGAGCGTGAGGCCGGCGTCGCGGTGCAATTCACGCAGCAGCTGGAGCACTTCGCGTTGCAGCGAGACATCCAGCGCCGACGTGGGCTCGTCCGCGATCAGCAGCTCGGGCTTGCGCGCAATCGCCCGCGCAATGCCCACCCGTTGGCGCTGGCCGCCCGACAGTTCATGCGGCAGCTTGTCCGCCACCGACAGCGGCAGCCTCACCATCTCCAGCACTTCCCGGAGCGCAAGCCGCGTAGGCAGGTCGCCTTGGGACTCCTCCACCATCGTGGCAATCGTCTTGCGCGGATTGAGCGAGGCATGCGTGCTCTGGAACACCATCTGCACGCGCTGGCGAAAATCGCGCAACTGCCCGCTTGTGGGGTGCGACAGGTCCACGCCGCGATACCTCAAAGTGCCCGAAGTCGGCTCCTGCAGCATGACCATCAACCGCGCCAGCGTGGTCTTGCCGCTGCCGCTCTCGCCCACGATGGCCAGCGCATCGCCGGCGCGGACCGTCAACGAAATATCTTCGAGCGCCGTGGTGGCGCCACGGTCCCACAACCGCGCGATCGCGGAACGCGCAGTGGCATAGCGTTTGCCGACGTGACGCAGGTCAAACAAGATTTCGTCTTTCATGCCAGCGCCTCCAGCCGGGGGATGCTTTCGAACAGCATGCGGGTGTAAGCATGGCTGGGCCGTTCGAACAGGTCCTGCGCACTGCCAACCTCCACCACATCGCCTCGGTACAGCACCACGGCTTCCCCGCACAGTTCGGACATCAGGTCCAGGTTGTGGGTGATGAACAGCAGACCCAGGTCCAGCTCCTTCACCAGCCGCCGCAGCAACTCCACGATCTGGGCCTGCACGGTGACGTCGAGCGCCGTGGTGGGCTCGTCCGCCAGGACCACACGCGGGCGACAGGCCACGGCCATGGCGATCATGGCGCGCTGCCGCATGCCGCCGCTCAGCTCGTGCGGGTAGGAGCGCAGCACCCGCGCCGGCTCCCGGAAGCCCACCTGGTCCAGCACCTCCAGCGCATCCTTGCGTGCCTGCGCGGCACGAACGCTGCGATGCGCCAGGATGACGTCGAGCAATTGCGTGCCGATCGTGAATGCCGGGTTCAGGGCCGTCGTCGGGTCCTGGAAGATCATGGAAATCTCCTTGCCGCGAACTGCGCGCATCTCCGGCTCGGGCAGCCGTGCGATGTCGCGGCCTTCGAACAGGATGCGGCCTCCGGTCACGGCGCCATGCCGCCCCAGCAAGCCCATCACCGCCAGCGCCGTCACGCTCTTGCCGGAGCCGGATTCGCCCACCAGGCCCACGGCCTTGCCGCGCTCTATGCGCAGGTCCAGCCCGTTGAGGACGTCGCGCGTGGTGCCGCCCTGGCGAAAGCCGACGCGCAGTCCCTTGATCTCGAGCAGTGCATTGACCATCACAACAGCTCCTTGGCGCCGGATGCCGAGCGGCGCGGGTCCAGCACCACCCGCAGGCCGTCGCCCAGCAGATTCAAACCGAGCACGGCGAAAAACACGGTGAGGCCCGGGAACACGGCCACCCACCACTCGCCGGAGAACACGAGGTTGCGCGCATCGGCCAGCAGCGTGCCCCAACTGGGTGTCGGCGGTTGAACGCCCAGGCCGATGAAACTGAGGGATGCCTCAACGATGATCGCCACGCCCATCAGGATGGAGGCTTGCACCAGCACCGGCGAAATGACGTTCGGCAGGATGTCCGACGCGATGATCGCCAACGAGGAGGCGCCCTGGATGCGCCGAGCCAGCACGTACTCCGAGGCCGCCTCCTGCAGCACCAGGCCGTGTGTGAGCCTTGCCAGTCCGGGGACGTACAGGATGCCGATCAGGAGCGTGAGCTTCACCTCGTTGCTCAGCGCAAAGGGGCCGATCACCGTCGGCTGCACGCCGAGCACGCCCACCATGGCGATGGCCCAGATCAGGAGTGGAATGGAAGCCAGCACCTCCATCAGTTTCATGAGCACCTCCTCCAGCAGTGTGCGGCTGTAGTAGCCCGCGACCAGCCCGATGCTGACGCCCAGGCCCAGGCCGATGGCGATGACGCAGGCGCCGATCGCCAGCGAAGTGCGGCCGCCCCAGATGATGCGGCTCAGGATGTCGCGGCCGGCCTGGTCGGTGCCGAACAGGAATTGGCCGCCCGGCGCGGCGAGCCGATGGTCCACATGCAATTGCAAGGGATCATGCAAAGGAAGTACCGGCGCCAAGACGGCCAGCAGTGCGAGTGTGCCCACCAGCAGCAGGCCCGCGGCGCCGACCGGCGTGGCCACGAGCCGCCGCAGCCAGGAAAAGGCCCGCCGGCGTGGCACACCGCCCTCGGCGTCGGCGGGAGGCGTGAAAGGTTGGGCTTGCATGGCGGCTTGCATCAATGTTGTCCGGACAGCCGGGGGCTCAGCGCTCGCTGCAGTACGTCGGCGAGGGTGTTGGAGGCCACGAAGATCACGGTGATGACCAGGACGATGGCCTGCACCGTGGGATAGTCGCGCGAGAAAATCGCAGCAAGCAGGTCGCGCGAGACGCCGGGCAGGCTGAACACCTGTTCGACGATCAGCGCCCAGCCGAACATGTAGCCGTACACCATGGCCGCCATGCTGGCCAGCGGGGGCAGCGCGTTCTTCACGGCGTAGGTCGCCACGCGCAGCGGCGCCAGGCCCATGGCCCGTGCCGTGCGCACATAGTCCTGCGACAGGGTCTCGATCATGTTGGCTCGCACCAGGCGGCTGAGCACGGCGATGTAGTAGAACGAGATCGAGACCACGGGCAGCACCAGCGAACGCAGGTGGGCGCCAACTCCTTCGGACCAAGGCGCCAGGCCCCCGGCCGGGAACCAGGCCAGGTCAACGGCGAACGCGCGCACCAGCAGCAATGCCAGCCAGAAGCCCGGGATCGACAGGCCCACGATCGCCACCACACGCAGCGCATGATCGATCACTCCCTCCTCGTGCAGCGCCGCGACGACGCCGAACAAGGTGGCGGCCAGCACGGTGACGAGGAACGATAGGGTCACCAATTCCACCGTCACCGGCAACGTGCGCCTGATCTGGGCGACGATGGGCTCGCCGCTGACATAGGACTGGCCCATGTCCAGCGTCACCGCGCCGCGCAGCCAATTTCCGTACTGGACCATCACCGGCCGGTCCAGCCCGTATTCCTGCTCGAACTGCGCCACCTGCTGCGCGCTTGCGTCCGCGCCGAGCACCAGCCGTGCCGGAGACACGGGCGTGGCACGGCACAGGGCGAACAGCAAGGCGCTCACGGCCAGCAGCACCGCCAGTGAGGAGAGCACACGCGAAAACATCCACATGGTTCGCTCCAGGCCCCTAGGCCAGTTCGGCGTCTCGCACCCGCAGCGTGAGGCCGCTGTTAGGCGCGAAGCCGCGCACGTTGGCACGCCAGAGGTTGAAGACGTTGGGCGTGCCGATCCAGATGGCGGCCGCATCGTTGGCCAACACCGTCTGCATCTGCTGCAAGATGGGCTTGAGCTGGGCCGCGTCATCCACCTTGTAGCTGTCTTCCAGCAGTTTGGTCAAGGCCGGGTTCTCGTAGCCCGTCGCCTTGAAGAACGCCTCGGTGGGCCTGAAGAAGCTTTGCACCAGGAACGTCGGTTCCGGCGGGCCCACCAGCGCCATCAGCGCCGCCTTGTGATTGCCCACCAGCACCTGGGAGATCAGCCGGCCGAAATCCATCGGGCGCAGATTCACGCGAATGCCCAGCGGTGCCAATTGCGCCTGCAGGAACACGGCGATGGGTGCGGTGTCGATCAGGTAGGGCGTGCTCGCATACAGCAGGTCGAACTCGGTGCCGCCCGCGTACTTGGATTTGCGCAGCGCCGCCCGCGCCTCGTGCAGGTTGTAGGCGAGCGACTTGCTGGCCTGCGGGTTGAACCACCATGAGGAGGCCGCTGCCGGCACGGCCGTGGGCTCCACCAGGCCGTGGCACAGGCTGGCGCAGATCTGCTCGCGATCGGTCGCGAGCGCCACGGCACGTCGGAAATGCGGGTCATCAAATGGCGCTTGCTTCGTGTTCCCGGTGATCATCAAGGTGCAACCGGTGGCGGGCTTGGCGGCGCCGCTCACATTCAAGCTCGCCTTGAGGCGGGCGAAGTCCTTGGCGGGCGGCGCGGCAATCACCTGGCATTGGCCGGACAAGAGGGAAGCGACGCGCGCTGCTTCTTCCGGGATCACGCGAACGATCACCTTCTCCCATTTGGGCTGGCCCTTGCGCCAATAGTTCGGGTTGCGCCGCAGTTCCACATGGTCGTTCGCCTGCGATGCCACGAAAATCGCCGGGCCCGTGCCCACGCCCGTGGGATTGGACTTGAAGTGATCCGGCGGCATCTTCTCGCGGCTACCCGCCGGGAAGATGGCCATGTACTTGGTCATGTAGTCCAGGAAGGGCCGGTAGGGGTACTGGAGCTTGAACACGACGCGTGTCGTGCTCGCCACCGTCACCGACTCGATAGGCGCCCACATCGGCCGGCGCAGCGCCTTGTTGGCGGGGTTGAGCACCCACTCGTAGCTGTACTTCACATCCTCGGCCGTGAAGCGCTGGCCGTTGTGGAAATTGACGTCGTCGCGCAGCTCGAAGGTGTAGACCAGGCCGTCCTTGGACACGGTCCAGGACTTGGCGAGCAGCGGCACCCGCTTGCCATCCCCGTCGATTTCCACCAGGTTCTCGAAGATCAGCTGGTTCACCAGCATGGCATCGTGGTTGCTCTGGTTGGCGGGATCGAACGTTTGCGGGTTGCTCGGCAGGGCGACGGTGAGTATGCCGCCCTCGGCCGCCGCGGCCTCGAGCAGCCAGGACGAAGCCAGCAAAGCGGTGGCCGTGCCACCCAGAAGCGCGCGGCGTGTCGGGTCGAAGTGATTCATTGCGTTGTCTCCTGTAAAGCCATTTTGTCGGGGTTGGGTGCGTCCTGGCTATCCAGGACGACGTGCGGTAGTCCGCGGACGAGGCGAGGCATCAGCTCCATCAGCGGCAAGCCCAGGGTTGCAGCCAATTCGTCGATGGGAATCTCGCAGTCACCGTCGCGTCCGACCAGGGTGACCAGGCTGCCGATGTCCGCCTCGGGCACGTCGCTCACGTCGATGACGGTGTGCTGGAAACTGCGGCGCCCCACCACCGGCGCGAACCGGCCCGCGACGATCACGTGGCCCAGCGGAGGCGCGTGGTTCAGGCCATCCCAGAAGCCGATGGGAACCACGGCCAGGCGCATCGGCTTGTCGAGCACGATGGGGGCGCCGTAGCCCAGCCCCAGCGTTTCGCCGGCTTGGTGCGCCTGGACCTGGATGATCCGGGCGCGTACCGCATGCAGCAGGGGACGAAGTCCGGCGCGCGCGCTGAGCGCGGCGTCGAGTGCGCCGTAGATGAAGCGCCCAGGATCGACGCCGGTGTGATGCAGCTGCGGATGAAGGATCATCACGCGGCTGCTGGCAATGATGTGTTCGAGTTGCTCGAAGCCCAGGCCTTGTGCGTCGGCTATTGCTTGCGCGAACACAGCGGCCTGCTGCGCGCTGGTGGCCGCGTCCTCCGGTGCACTCAGGTGACTGTACAAGCCGCGCAGCTGAACCAGCGGAGCATGCTTGAGCTGTGTCATGGCCTTGTGCCACTGCGCGGGTTGCAGGCCGAAGCGGCCAAAGCCGGAATCGATCTCCAGGAAGGCATCCACGGAGCGGCCCAGCGCCACCACGGCCTCCAGCATCTGAAGACTGTGGATGCTGAGGATGACGTCCAGTTCGGCCAGGGCGGCCACGTCTTGCGGCAAGGTGCAGGCGAACAGAAGGATCTCGACATCGATGCCGGCCCGGCGAATCGCCAGGGCTTCCTCCGGACTGCCGACACACAATGCATCGACACCGGCTTGCACGGCCCAAGCAGCCACACGCGCCGCGCCGAACCCAAAACCATCGCCCTTGCAGACGAACCAGATCTTGCGATCCGGCCCAACCGCACGCCGCGCCACCCGCACGTTGTGGGATAGCGCACCGCTATCGATCTCGGCCCAGCTGGGCCGCAGCAAGCGGGCCTCGCGCGGTTCAAGCAGCAGGGCGGGGCGCGCGCTCATTCCAGGCCCACCCAGGCCGCGGGCAGCTCGTTGCTGGCCGAGAAGCACCGCAGTTGCCGACGCACGCGTTCCGCCATCGGTTCGGGGGCCAGGTCACGCCGCAGGGCGGCGGATGCGGGACTATCGACCTTGCGACCCGCTGCATCCAGCACCACGCCGTAGACGTCGCGCGCATAGCGGGTGCTGACGCGGCCATCGAGCACGTCCTGCAGCACCGCATCGGGATCGCGCTCCAGCGGGTCGCCGTGGCCGCCCGCGCTCGCGGCGATATGCACCAGCCGATCGCCCTCGCGCATCGGGATCAGCCCGCTCGGCATCACCGGCAGCAGCCGCGACTCTTTCTCGTTCACCAGGATGTTGAGTGACGGTGACCCGCAAAGCCCGCCCTCCACACCCGCGGGCAAGTGGTCGCGGCGGTCGGAGCGCAGCGACAATGCCGCGCCCTCGCCGAGCAAGCGGTATTCGCGCACCACGGCCATGCCGCCGCGCTGGCGGCCAGCGCCGCCCGAATCCGGCACCAAGCCATAGCGCGTGACTTGCACCGGCACCCGCGCTTCGATCAGCTCCACCGGCTGGTTCGACATGTTGCCCAGCGGGCTGGCGATGCCGTCCACGCCGTCACTGGCTGGCCGTCCGCCCCAGCTGCCCAGCACGCCGTCGGTGATGAGCCAGGGCTGGCCCTGGGCACGCCCGGACAGCGAGACAACGGAAGGGCCGCCCTCACCCAACGCCGGCATGCGGTGCGGCACGATCTTGGCAAACGCGCCCAGCAGGACGTCGAACATGCGGTAAGCCAGCACGCCGCGCGCCGCGCACGCTGCGGGCGCATGCGGGTGCACGATGCTGCCGGGCTCGGCCTTGACGGTGAGCACCTGATTGAAACCTTCGCAGTTGGGGACCTCCACACCGATGGCGGAACGCAGCGCCGCGAGCGCGACCGAGTTCGTGGTCGCGATGGGGCAGTTGATGGCGCCGGCGATCTGCGCGCTGGTCCCCGCCCAATCCACGGTGACATGGCCCGCCCGCACGCTCACCTTCACACGGAAGGTGATGGGCGTGGGCGCGTCGCCCAGGCCGTCGATGAAGTCCATGTGTTCGTAGTCGCCGTCCGGCATGGCAGCCACGGCGTTGCGGGCCAGGGTGTGCGCGTAAGCGTGCAAGGCATCGACATAGCCGTTGAAGGCTTTCAGTCCGTGCTTGGCCAGCAGGGCCAGCAGGCCGCGCTCGCCGGCCCGGCAGGCCGAGACCTGGGCCCGCAGATCGCCGCGCAGTTGCACGGGCATGCGCGAGTTCAGCGCCAGCAGCGCGATCAGGTCGTCGTTGGCGACCCCTTCGCGGTACAGCTTGACCAGGGGGATGCGCACGCCTTCCTGATGTATTTCAGTCGCCGCCAGTGCCATGCTGCCGGGCGCAAGGCCGCCGATGTCGGCATGGTGCACGATGGTTGCCGCAAATCCCGCGAGCGTCTCTTCGAAGAACACCGGCTGGATGACGTACACGTCCGGCAGGTGCATGCCGCCGCTGGCATAGGGGTCGTTCAAGATGAACATGTCGCCGGGCCGTGTGCTCGAGGCCTGCTCGCGCATGAGCTGGCGCATCGCGTCCGGGAAGGCGCCCAGGTGAATGGCAAGTGTCAGCCCTTGGGCGATGGCGCGTCCCTGGCCGTCGAACACCGCGGTGGAGTAATCCATGGAATCGCGCACGATCGGTGAGTAGGCGGTGCGCAGCACCACCAGGGCCATTTCGTCGGCGATGGAGCCGAGCGCGTTCTTCAGGATTTCGAGGCTTGCGGGATCGATGGTCATGGCGCGGCTCACAGGGTGATTACGATGTTGTGGTGCTGGTCCGTCACCGCGCTGGCGCCGGGCGGGACGACGACGGTGGAGTCGTATTCCTCCACGATCAGCGGACCTTCGATGCTCTTTTCGCGCAGGGCGTCGCGGCCCAGTACCGGTGTGTCCAGCACGCCGAACTCCGGGCCGAAGTAGGCCTTGCGGCTGGAGGCCTCGGTTGCAGCCGTGCGCCGCGCAACCCAACCGGCCGAAAGACCCTCGCTTTGGGCGAGCGTGCCGGTCACGCGAAGGTTGACCACCTCGATCGCATCGGTGGTGGAAGCATGGCCATAGGTCTTGCGATGCTCGGCATGGAAGGCCGCCACCACGCTCTGCATGAAATCGGGCGCCGCCAGTTGGCCAGTCACCGGCACGGTGAGCTCGAAGGCCTGGCCGGCATAGCGCAGGTCCAATGCCGGTTGCAGGCGGATCGCGTCGCGTGCATAGCCCTCGCCCGCCATTTCGTCGTGTGCCTGCGATTGAAGCGCCACCAGGCCCGCCTGCAACTCGCCGGTCTGCAGCCGGTCGAGCCGGCGGAACAGCGTGCGCATGAACTCGTGCTGGGTCTGCGAATGGAGCAGCCCCACCGCGCTGAAGACGCCTGGGCTGGGGGGCACGATCACCGTCTTCATGTCCACCAGCCTGGCGATGGCATGGGCGATCACGGGGCCGTTGCCGCCGAACGCGATCAGGGCGAATTCGCGCGGGTCGCGGCCCCGGTACACGGAGACAGCCTTGACGGCGCGGGTCATCGTCGCTGCCGCGACGGACAGGACGCCGTAGGCCGCGTCATGCAGTGGCAGGCCCGTGGGCGTGGCGATCATGTCCCGCATGGCCTGTAGCGCCAGCGATGATTGAATCTTCACCTCGCCGCCTGCCAGGTGACTTGGGTTCAGATACCCCAGCGTCACGAACGCATCCGTCAGCGTCGGCGTGGTGCCGCCTGTGCCGTAGCACGCCGGGCCCGGCACCGAACCGGCGGAGTCCGGGCCGACCTGGATCAGGCCGCCGGCGTCGAGCCGCACCTTGCTGCCGCCGCCCGCGCCGATTTCAGAGACGTCGATGAACGGCAGCTTGACCGCGTGGCCGCCACCCTTCACCAGCTTGCTGCTGAGGTTGATGCCGGCGCCGACCTCGTACTCGGTGGTGCGCGCGGGTTGGCCCTGCTCCACGATCGCGGCCTTGGCCGTGGTGCCGCCCATGTCCACCGTGATCACATCGACCAGCCCGGCGCGGGCAGCGACGTTCGCGCCGGCGATGACACCGGCCGCGGGGCCCGACTCGATGATGCAGGCGGGCTTGCGCATGACCGCGTCGGCGGTCATCACGCCGCCGTTGGAATGCATGATGCGCAACGGCGCGTCGATGCCCATGCCGCGCAGTTTACCCAGCAGCGAATCGAGGTAGCCCACCACCACCGGGCCGAGGTAGGCATTCACCACCGTCGTGCTGGTGCGCTCGTACTCGCGGATCTCCGGCAAGATTTCGTGCGAGCAGGTGATGTAGATGCGATTGCCGACGGCCTGCTCCAGCAGCTTGCGAATGCGCAATTCATGCACGGGGTTGGCATAGGCGTGCAGCAAACTGACCGCCACCGCCTCGATGCTTTCTTGCCGCAAGCTCGTCACGATGGCGTCCAGCGCGCTTTCGTCCAGCGGTGTGTCGATGCTTCCGTCGGCCCGCAGCCGCTCCGTCACCTCGTAGCGGTGCCGGCGCAGGGCGAGCGCGCGCGGCTTGACGTAGCCCAGGTCGTACATCACCGGCGCCCGCAGGCGCCCGATCTCCAGCACGTCGCGAAAGCCCCGCGTGGTGATCAGCGCCGTGCGTGCGCCCTTGCCCTCCAGCACGGTGTTGGTGGCCACGGTGGTGGCGTGGATCACTTCCGTCACTTGCGAAGGGGCGGCGCCGATGTCGCGCAGCAGCGCGGTCACCCCGTCGACGATGGCACGTCCATAGTCGTCGGGGGTGGAGGAGACCTTGCGGGTGTGCAGGCTTCCCCGATCGTCGGCGACGACGATGTCGGTGAAGGTGCCGCCGATGTCGGCACCGACCCGGTACGTTGCTGCGGATGTCATGGTTTCCCGAGTTCAGAAGTTGTAGCGAAAGCCGACGCGAGCCAGGTTCTGCCGGTCGGTCGAGGAGGCGCCTACCAGGTTGATCTTGGCGGCGGGCCCGCCATTGGCGGCGACGGCAAAGGGGCTGCCGCCGGCCTTCATGTGGATGAATTCTCCGTAGAGGTACAAGCCCTTGTAGATCTGGTAATCCGCCAGCAGGCTGAGCTGGTCCCAGCGCGGGCTGGCAAAGGCCGCGCCCCGGCCCGTCACGTCGCCACGGGTGTGAACATACGCGGCGGAAAGCGTGAGTTGGGGCGACATGTAATAGCTCAGGTTGAGCTCGTAGTTGTCGAGCTGGTAGGACACGCCAGCGGTGGTGGACTGGTTGACGCCTTCGTAGTCGGCCCGCGTGACGGCGCCGCCCACCTTGAACTGCTTGCCCACCAAGTAGCTGGCCCCCAGGCCGAACACCTTTTGCCGGCGGGACGAAGCGAAAATCTGATCCGTCGTGGCCGTGCCGGCGGGGTTCGCGCCGGCCGCCGCCAGGCCGCCGTTATTGACTTGCAGGTAGCCCGCGCCGACTCGCAGTGCTCCGTTAAGATAGCCCGCGCCGACGCTGGTCATGCTGTTGTTGTTGGTGCCGCCGGGCTGATTGCTGAAGCCACGCGAAACGCTCAGGCCGAAGGGGCCGAACGCGGGGCTGCGGTACTTCAGCACGTTGTTGAAACGCAGCGTGTTGTTGGTGTTGTCGTTGTCGTAGGGGTGGGCGAAGTAGGCGCCGCCCACGGAGCCGTTGGCCGTGACCGGCTGCACGTAGTCCACCAGGCTGTCGTACTGGCGGCCAAACGTCAGCTGGCCATAGCGTTCGTGTTTGAGGCCACCGAAGACCTGGCGGCCGAAGAGCCGCCCGCCCTGCCCCAATGTGCCGTTCTCCGGATTGAACCCGGCCTCCAGTACATACAGGGCGCTGAGCTCGCGATCGATCGCAACGTTGCCTCGGAAACCCAGCCGGCTGCCCTGCACGCCGACGCTGGTTCCCTGCAGCACCTTCTCACCGCCGATGTCGTCCACCAAGGTCAGGCCAAGGTCCAGCACGCCGTAGATGGTGTTGCTTGTCGCGTTGGCGGCCGGTGCCGGCACCGCTGGTGCTTGCGCTTGGGCTGCGAGCGCTGCCGCTGCCAGGGCGGTGCCCATGAAGGTCTTGTTCATCTTTCTTCTCCGGTTCTTTGGTTAGGAAAACTGTGGGTCCGCCCCGATGAATCGTTATCAATGAAACGATTCATTGAAGAATAAGGGCTGGCGTCCGGCTTGTCAACGTAAGGGCCCCAGGGTTTTCCCTAAATATCAGCGAAGATTCATCAGTTCCGGCCCCACATGTATGGCAGGCAAGGTTAATGAAACGATGTCATTAAAGTTCAGAATGAGCGCTGGATTCAGCCTTGCGCAGCCGCGTTGCCCTGCCTTCTTTCCTCCACAGACGCCCCAGACCCCAGCAATTCGCTCTAGTGCGCCGATTGCTCGATCTCGGGAAAGGGCAGTCGCGAGGTGTACGCGTCACCCTCCGCGCACGGCACACGCGGATGCTTGCAGCGCAATGGGGCGGGGTGGGGTGCTCATCCAATGCGCCGATGGCGCCCAGACCAGGTAGGACGCGATGAGTGCCAGCGCGTAGCGCAGCGGCATACTCACCATGCCGAGCTTCAGCAAGGCCCACCTGGCCAGCCAGGTGGCGCCAAAAATCAGCGCGGTATGGAAGTAGACGAAGCGCCAGAGCAGGCGCGAGGCGATGAAGTTGCGCTTTTCACGCTGGTACTGTGCCGCATCCCACTCGGGCTTCATTCCGCCAAGGCCACGGGC
>DATILI010000312.1:0-11035 GCA_035476635.1 Burkholderiaceae bacterium
CCGCGGCGGCGCACCGGCGGCGCAGGACCTGATCGGCGGCCAGGTGCCGTTGATGGTGGACACTGCGTCCGAAACCATCGAACACCACAAGGCCGGCAAGGTGCGCATCCTCGCCGTGACGGGCGAGGCGCGCACCAAGGCCCTGCCCGACGTGCCCACACTCAAGGAGGTCGGCATCAACGTGGCGGCCGATGCATTCTTCGGCCTCTACGGACCCGCCGGCATGCAAGCCGACGTGGTGGCGCGCATCGACCGCGCAGTGGCCGAGGCGCTGCGCGCGCCCGAGGTGCAAGAGAAGATCTACTCGTTCGGCCTGGTTCCAAACCATTCCAGCGCCGCCGAACTCGCCGCCACTCAGGCCGCGCACCTGAAGCGCTGGGAAGCGCCGATCAAGGCTTCGGGGTTCAAGGCCGAATGAAAACCCCGCGTTAGCGGGGTTGCGCATTCAGCAAGAGTTCAAATCAGGCCTTGCGACGACGGACTGCAGCGAGGCCGGCAAGGCCAAGACCCAACAAGGCAAGCGAGCCGGGCTCAGGAACGGCAGCGGCGTCCACAACACTAATATTGTCCAGCGTGAAGCCGTTGGCCTCATCGCCCGTGATGGGATTTCCGATGCCATCGAACATCACTGACGACAGATTGGTGAAGCCGGCGAAGAGGTTGTTCTGGAACGAACTGGCGTTACCGTCGAGGACAAAAATCGTGGAAATCGAGCCACCACCGGAGAAAAAGCCAGTGATCTCGATGGACATCGCGCTAGCGCCGAAAGACACATCTTCACCCAGATCCGCACCCAGCAGATCGAAGGCGCCGCCGCCCACCTTGGTCATCGTGACCGCATAGTTTCTATCCTGAAGAAGGATTCCCGTGCCGTTGCTGGGCACCCCGAACAAGCCACTTCCCAGGTGGAAATGATCGCCCGAGCTGGTGAGCGAATAGCCTCCCGACAAGACGCTTTGCAAGCCATTTCCCGTATTCTCGTCACCGATGATGGTATTGGCGCCGAATCCCTCGAACGTGACCAAGGCCGCTTGCGCGCCCCCGCAGACCAATGCCGTGGACAAAGCAAAAATCTGAGTTGCGCGCGTGAACATATTCTTCATGACTTTCTCCTCGATGGACATATGGAACCTTGATGCAGCCCCAAGCGCAAATTCCATGCCGCCAAATGAAATCAACCACTTAGCGCGCGACCCGGTTGTTTTTGTAAAAAAATCCGACAGAAGAATGCCTCCTCATCGCGCAGCCGCCAATTTCGCCGTGCCATTCCCCGCGGCTGCCAGGCCGGCCACGGCCGTGCGTAGAGCTACACCCGGTCGCTGAGCGCTCGCGCCGCCTCCAGCACCGGTTTCACATAGCGCTCGTCATAGCGGTGCGTCGGCATGGTCAGCGTCAACGCCGCGGCGACCCGCCCATTGCTGTGAAAGACCGGCGCCGAGATACCCGCCACTTCGGCCAGCCGGTCACCCACAGCGGTGTAGTAACCCTGCTCGCGGATGCGCGCATGCAGGTTACGGTCTTTCGCGCTAAAGGCCTTGCTGCCGCCGAAAGCATTGAGCACGCGCGCGCCGGTGCCACGGTTAGCAGGCAGCACGTCGCCGGCCTTGATGTGGTCGCGAATCGGGTGCGGCGAATCCACGCGGTACAGGCACAGGCGGGCGTCGCCCTGGCGCACATGGTAGGCGGCGCTTTCGCCAGTCTGGCGCACCAGTTTTTGCAGCACCGGCAGCACCACGCGGTCCAGCGAGAACGAAGCCGCGTAGATGCCGTGCAGGCGCGCAATTTCGCTGCCCAGACCATAGCGCCCGTCGTCCAGTTTTTGCACCATGCGCGCATGCTCCAGTGAGGCGAGCAGGCGCAGCACCGTGCTCTTGTAGAGCTGGGTGCGCGCAGCCAGTTCGGCCAGCGCCAGGGCCGTGTCGCCGCCTTGAAATGCCGCCAGCAGGCTCAGGGCGCGGTCCACCGCCGCTGCACCGCCGGGTGCGGCATGGGCGTCGGCAATGGATTCGGTCTGGGCTTTGCGTGGCATGAATGGGTCTCCCGAGGCTCCCGCTTGACAAGCGGAAGGGATTCATCGAATATTTCACTAGAAAGAATAGTGTTCTATCTTACAGAACATCGAAACAAGGTGCAATCCATGCCAGCCAATGCTTCGCCCGATGTGCTGATCAGCGAGGTCGGCCCTCGCGACGGGCTGCAATCCGTGAAGGCCACGATGCCGACGGCCGACAAGTTCCGCTGGATCGACGCGCTGGTTGCTGCCGGCCTGCGCGAGATCGAGGTCTGCTCCTTTGTGCCGGCCAAGCACCTGCCGCAGATGGCCGATGCGGCCGAAGTGGTGCGCCATGCGCTGACCCATCCGGGTCTGACGGTGATGGCGCTGGTGCCCAACGCGCGCGGGGCCGAGGCCGCGTTGCGCGCCGGCGTGCACAAGCTCACGCTTCCGGTGTCCGCCAGCGCTGCCCATTCGCTGGCCAATGTGCGCAAGACGCGCGAGGAGATGGTCGAGGAGGTGCGCCGCGTCGTCGCCTTGCGCAACGAGATCGCGCCCGGCGTGAAGGTGGAAGCCGGCATTTCCACCGCCTTCGGCTGCACGATCCAGGGCGACGTGCCGCAAGACGACGTGATCCGCATGGCCGCGCAATGCATCGCCGCCGGTGCCGATGAGTCGGGCCTGTCCGACACGACGGGCATGGCCAACCCGGCCCAGGTGCGCCGCCTGTTCCAGCGCCTGCGTGCCGAGATCGGCGCCAAGGCCGGCGCCGCGCATATGCACAACACGCGTGGCCTCGGTCTTGCCAATTGCCTTGCGGCCTACGACGTCGGCGTGCGCACCTTCGACAGCTCGCTCGGTGGCCTGGGCGGTTGCCCGTATGCGCCGGGTGCGTCCGGCAACGTGGTCACCGAAGACCTGGTATTCATGTTCGAGGCCATGGGCATCCGCACCGGCGTGGACCTCAAAAAACTCATCGCCGCGCGCGCACCGCTCATCGCCGGCCTGCCGGGCGAACCCATTTACGGAATGACGCCCGAGGCCGGATTACCCAAGGGTTGGGTACAAGGAAACACCCATGCCTGAAAAGCAATTGCCCTACGCCGGCATCCGCGTCGTTGAGTTCACCCACATGGTGATGGGCCCGACCTGCGGCATGCTGCTGGCCGACCTGGGTGCCGAGGTCATCAAGATCGAACCGCTCGCGGGCGACAACACGCGCAAGCTGCTTGGCTCGGGCGCGGGATTTTTCCCGATGTTCAACCGCAACAAGAAAAGCATTGCGCTGGACTTGCAAAAGCCCGAAGGACGCGAGGCGGCATTGAGGCTGATCGCCACGGCCGACATCGTCAGCGAGAACTTCAAGCCCGGCACGATGAAAAAGCTCGGCCTGGACTACGCGTCGCTCAGCAAGCTGAACGAACGCCTGATCTACATCAGCCACAAGGGCTTTCTGCCCGGCCCCTACGACCACCGCACGGCGCTGGATGAAGTGGTGCAGATGATGGGCGGCCTGGCCTACATGACCGGACGCGCCGGCGATCCGCTGCGCGCGGGCACCAGCGTGAACGACATCATGGGCGGCATGTTCGGCGCCATCGGCGCGATGGCGGCACTGGCGCAGCGCGCGCAAACCGGCAAGGGCCAGGAGGTGCAATCCGCGCTGTTCGAGAACAACGTGTTTCTCGTGGCCCAGCACATGATGCAGTTTGCCGTGACAGGCAAGCCGGCCGACCCGATGCCCAGCCGCATCTCGGCCTGGGCGGTGTACGACGTGTTCACCGTGAAGGACGGCGAGCAGATCTTTCTGGCGGCCGTGAGCGACACGCAGTGGGCGGTTTTTTGCGAAGCCTTCGGCTTTGAGGACTTGAAGGCCGACCCGCGCCTGAAAACCAACAACGACCGGGTGCGTGCGCGCGAATGGATGATGCCGATTCTGCGTTCGCGCCTGGCGGAACACGGCGCGGCGCACTTGAGCGCGGTGTTCGAGAAAAACGGCCTGCCGTTCGCACCGATCACCAGGCCACAGGACTTGTTCGACGACCCGCATCTGCAGGGCACCGGCGGCCTGGCGCCGCTGCACCTGCCCGACGGCCGCGCCACGCAAGTGCCGCTACTGCCGCTCACGCTCGGCGGCGAGCGCCTCAGCGTGCGCATGGACCCGCCGCGCCTGGGCGAGCACACCGACGCCTTGCTGCGCGAAGTCGGCTACAGCGAGGCCGACATCGCCGCGCTCAAAGCCAGCCAGATCACGCAGGGAGACTAGGATGACCCCACACGCCGCACGCGCCTACCAGCGCGACCTGATCTTGTCGAAGACGTGGGTCCCGAACAGGCGGTTCACGACAGGCGTGAAGTACAGGCTATCGGCGAAGGCCTGCTTGCTGTAATCCAGCCCGGCCGCGATCGTGCCCGTGTTGCACAGCAGCGAGTTGACCTGGCCCGCGCCGGTACCGATGCCGTTGCCGGCGTCCACCGAGGTACATGAGAGCTTGGTCGTGTCAGTCAGGGCATAGCCCCCCGGATTGGCGATGACCAGGTTGAAGTAATAGGCGGCGTCGATGTAGAGCATCGTCGTGCCATAGGGTTCCACCTTGATCTTCATCGCATCGTTGAACTTGCCATTGGCATCGGCGAGCAGCGAAGCCTTGTTGATGGCGGTGGCCCATGGCGATCGCCCGACGTTGTAGGCGTTGACCACGACCACGTACTTGGCGCCGGCGGTCACCAGGCGGATGGCCTGGTCGCCCAGATCACGGCCGGCCTGCTGCACATTGGCAACCATCTGGGCCTCGGTTTGGGTGCCGGCCGTGACCGCCGCCATTTCGGCCACCATGTCGCTGACGCCGGCATGCAGCACCAGCAAGTCGTTGGGGCCGACGGTGTTGGCGGCCAGGAACGCATCCACCTGCTCTTTCACCGTCGGCGTTGCGGCATTGCCTGCCGCATCGGGCTTGGTGGTGACGCGGGCGTTGCCGCGCGCATAGCCCAGTCCACCGGTGGCGGACGGGGTCAGCGTGATGCTGTAGTGCAAGGCCAACTGCTCAATCCAGGTGCTGGTGCTGCCGTCGTTCACCGTGTACCTGGCGCCGGCCTGCCCCACGTCACTCATGGCGTCGCCGAACACGACCAGGCGGGTCGGCCTGAGCGCCGATTCGATGGTGCCCGAGCCGCAGGCCGCAAGCAGTGTGAGCGATGCGCATGCCACGGTCATCATCGTGCGGCGCAACCAGGTTCCTGTCATTGAGTTTCTCCAGAGTCTTGGCAAGTAGTTTAACGAGGGCCTGTAACGGGGCTGAAACAGCGGGCGTCAAGCCGAAAGTGCAGCGAGGCGGCGGTCAAGCCGCCGCGGCCCGCGCCAGGCGGTCGCGCACGCCTTCCCATTCGGGGCTGTCCGGCGGCGTTTCGATCCAGATCAGGCTGACGCCGTGGTCGTCGAATTCGCGCAGCACGGCAAACAGCTGCTGGGCGGTGGCCGCCGCGTCGTCCGGCATGCGGCGGCGTATGACCTTGGCCGAACTGCTCTTGAGCACTGCGCGTGAATAGATGGCAATGTTGGCCTGGGTGCCGTCGATTTCCGCGCCCAGCACATTGAGCGCCGCTTGCAGCGCGCGCGCGTCCATCAGCCGCACCTTGGCGCGTGGCGCGTAGTGCGCCTGCAGCGTGCCTGAGGCACGCGGGTCGGGCGCGGCAAGCTCTTCTTTTGTGCGCAGGGCCTGGCCGCAGGCCGCTTCAATCTGCGCGCGCGTGAGTACACCGGGCCGCAGCAGCACGGGCGCGCCGCGTGTGCAATCGACGATGGTGGATTCGATGCCCACATCGCAGGGCCCGCCATCCAGCACCAGCAAATCGTCACCAAACTCGCTTTGCACGTGGCCGGCCGTGGTCGGGCTGATGCGGCCGAACTTGTTGGCGCTCGGCGCCGCCAAGCCGTGCACGCCCAAGGCCGCACAGGCACGCAGCAGCGCCTGCGCCACCGGATGCGAGGGGCAGCGCAGGCCAACGGAATCCTGCCCGCCCGCCGCGGTCCTGGCCACTTCCGGCCGGCGCGGCAGGATCAAGGTCAACGGGCCGGGCCAGAAGGCGGCCACCAGCTTTTGCGCAAAGTCGGGCATGCCGGCAGCAAAGTGCCCGGCACCGGCCGCATCCGCGACATGCACGATCAAAGGGTGGTCGCTGGGCCGACCCTTGGCCGCGAAGATTTTTGCCACCGCGCTGTCGCTGGCGGCGTCCGCCGCAAGGCCGTAGACGGTCTCGGTGGGCAGGCCGACCAGGTCGCCGGCGCGGATCGCTTGCGCTGCGACGGCAATGGATTCGCTTGCCTGGCCGTCGAGGATCATGTTGCCGCCGTTGACATCAGAAAGCAGCGATGCCCAGCATTTGCGCGGCTTGCAAGGCCGTGGCCTTGACGGCTTGCGTGCTGGCGCCGGTGATGTTCAGGTGGCCCATCTTGCGGCCCCGGCGCGCATCCAGCTTGCCGTACAGGTGCAGATGCGTTCCCGGCAATGCGAGTACTTCGGCCCAGGGCGGCTCCACCGCGCCTTCGCCCTGCGCGAACCACAGGTCGCCCAGCAGGTTGAGCATGATGGCCGGGCTGTGCTGGCGCGGCTGCACCAGGGGCAAGCCGGCCAGGGTGCGCACCTGGAGCTCGAACTGCGACGCATCGCAGGCGTCCATGGTGTAGTGGCCGCTGTTGTGCGGCCGGGGCGCGATCTCGTTGACCACGAGCGCACCGTCTTCCAGCACGAAGAATTCGACGCACAGCACGCCCACGTAGCCAATGCCGTTGGCGATGGATTTGGCAGCGACCACGGCGCGCTCCACCAGGGCGGCGGGCACGTTGCCTTCAAACACCTCGGTCACGGCAAGGATCCCGTCGCGGTGCAGGTTGCGTTGCACCGGGAAATTCACCGTGGCGCCGTCCTGGCCGCGCGCGACGATCACCGAAACCTCCGCGGCCAGCGGCAGCATCTTTTCCAGCACGCAAGGCACGTTGCGCAGCTCGGCCCAGGCGGCGGCCAGCGCAGCCGCGGTCTTGACGCGGATCTGGCCCTTGCCGTCGTAGCCCAGGCGGGTGGTCTTGAGGATGCCGGGCAGCAGGCCTTCGGGTACGGCCGCGAGCTGTTCGGCGGTCTCGATCAGTGCATAGGGGGCGCAGGCGACACCGCAGCGCATGAAATGCGCCTTCTCCAGCGCGCGGTCCTGCGCGACGGCCACGGCCTGGGCGCCGGGGGCCACTGGCCGGCTTTGCGCCAGGGTGGCCAGCGCAGGCGCCGGCACGTTTTCAAACTCGGTGGTAATGGCCGCGCTGCATTCGGCAAGCCGGGCCAGGCCCGCAGCGTCCAGATAGCCGGCCTGCACATGGTGGTGGCTCACCAGGCCGGCGGGACTGGCCGGGTCCGGGTCCAGCACCGCCGTGAAGTACCCCATGCGCTGCGCTGCGTGCACGAACATGCGGCCGAGCTGGCCGCCACCCATGACGCCCAGGGTGGCGCCAGGAAGAATGGCCCGCTGTGTCATACGGCAGGCGGCGGCACAAGCATGTTGCGCGCGACTTCGGTCTGCTGGGCGCGAAATGTCTCGAGCTTGCTGCGCAGGCCGGGATCTTCGTTGGCCAGCAAGGCGACGGCGAACAGCGCCGCATTCGCCGCGCCCGCATTGCCGATGGCGAAGGTGGCAACCGGTATGCCCTTGGGCATTTGCACGATGCTGTGCAGCGAGTCGACGCCCTGCAGGTGGCGGCTGGCCACCGGCACGCCCAGCACCGGCACCGGCGTTTTGGCGGCCAGCATGCCCGGCAGGTGGGCAGCGCCCCCGGCACCTGCGATGATGGCCTTCAAGCCGCGCTTGGCGGCGGATTCGGCATAGGCGAACATGTCGTCGGGCATGCGGTGCGCGGAAACCACGCGGGTTTCATGGGCGACGCCGAATTCCTGGAGAATCTGGACTGCGTGCTGCATGGTGTCCCAGTCGGAACTGGACCCCATGACAACACCGATGAGCACTTGGGTCATGGTTCGCTTTTCGGTGGCATGGCTTCTAAGCATTGAATTTTACTTTTACACCTCGAACTAGCCTGAAATGATTGACGTAACACTGGAAAACTTCGAGACCGAGGTGATTGCCGCCTCGATGACCACGCCGGTCCTGGTGGATTTCTGGGCGCCGTGGTGCGGGCCTTGCAAGGTCATCGGGCCCATCCTTGAGAAACTCGAAACCGAGTACGCGGGCCGCTTCAAGCTGGTGAAGATCGATTCCGACCAGGAGCAGCAGCTCGCCGCCGCCTTTGGCGTGCGCAGCATCCCGACCTGCGTTTTGCTGGTGAACGGCCAGCCGGTGGACGGCTTCATGGGCGCGCAGCCCGAGGGCAAGCTCAAGGAATTCCTGGACAAGCATGTGCCGGGCGAGGATGAACTCCAGTCCGACGCCGAAGCCGAGGAAGCGGCGGACCTGCTCGAATCGGGCGACCCAGCCGCCGCCCAGGAACGCCTGCAGGAGGCACTGGCGGTGAACCCGGCCAACGACGAAGCGCGGTTTGACTATGTGAAGCTCTTGATCGGCACCGGCCAGCTCGAGGAAGCCCAGGCCGCGCTCGCGCCGGCCTTGGCCCAGATTCCGCTGCAACTGCGCTTCGAGGCGCTGTCGCATTGGCTGGAGGCCATCAAGTTCGCGGGCACGGATGCGCGCGGCCAATGGACCGTGGAGCAGTTCGATTCAAAAATCGCGGAGAACAAGCGCGATTTCGAACTGCGGCTGGCCAAAAGCCGCATCCTGATCGCCCAGGGCGCCTGGACCGAGGCCATGGACGAACTGCTGGAAATCGTGATGCGCGACAGAAAATGGGAAGACGAGGTCGCGCGCAAGATCTATGTCGCCATCCTCGAGTTGCTGAGTCCGCCCAAACCCAAGGCGGGTAGTGGCGCCGAAGGCAAGGCCGCGGGCGGCATCGAGATCTCCGGCAAATCCGTGGCGAAAGAAGACCCGCAGGCCGAGCTGGTGTCGCGCTACCGGCGCAAGCTCAGCATGGCGCTGAATTGACCCACCCCCGAAGCGGCTTACGCCGCCTCCCCCTCAAGGGGGCGTTCTGGCGCTGCGCGTGATGCGATGTTTAGGGGGGTTCAGGCGGTCAGGCGCTGCAGTGCTTCCTGGTACTTGGCGGCGGTTTGTGCCACCACCTCGCGCGGCAGCCGCGGCGCGGGTGCGGTTTTGTCCCAGGCCTTGCCGTTGACCTGCGTCTGCTCCAGCCAGTCGCGCAAAAACTGTTTGTCGTAGCTGGGCGGGTTGCTGCCCTCCACATAGCTTTCCGCGGGCCAGTAGCGGGAGGAGTCGGGCGTCAGCACTTCATCCATCAGCACCAGCTTGCCTTGTGCATCGAGGCCGAATTCAAACTTGGTGTCGGCAATGATGATGCCCTTCTTCGCGGCGATCTCGCGGGCGGTCTGGTACAGCGCGATGCTGATGTCGCGAATCTGTGCGGCCAGCGGGGCGCCGATCATTTCGACCACGCGCTCAAAAGTGATGTTTTCGTCGTGCTCGCCGACCGCGGCCTTGGCGGCCGGGGTGAAGATGGGCTGGGCCAGCTTGCTCGCGTTCTTCAGCCCCTCGGGCAAGGCCACGCCGCAGACGGAGCGGCTTTCCTGGTATTCCTTCCAGCCGCTGCCTGCCAGGTAGCCGCGCACCACCGCCTCGACCGGAATCGGCTTGAGCCGCTGCACCAGCATCGAGCGCCCGCGCACCTGGGGCACCTCGGCCGCCGTCACCACGCTCTCGGGCACATCCCCGGTCAGGTGGTTGGGACACAAGTGGCCGAGCTTGTCGAACCAGAACAGCGCCATCTGCGTGAGCAACTCGCCCTTGCCCGGAATCGGCTCACCCATGATCACGTCGAATGCGCTGATGCGGTCGCTGGCCACCATCAGGATGCGGTCGTTGCCGACGGCGTAGTTGTCGCGCACCTTGCCGCGCGCCAGCAGGGGCAGGGAGGTCAGGGCGGAAGTGTGCAAGGCGGAGGAGGCAGCGGAAGACATGATGCGGGCAGGAGCCGGTGGGCGACAGGGGCCCCGATTATCGCTTGCGGGCTGCGGCGGCCTGGCCCGGCTCGGCCATGCACACGCCGCCGCGGTCCTGCGCCTTGGCGCGGTACAGCGCGGAATCCGCCTGCTCCAGCCAATGCTCGTGGTTCTTCATGCTGCGCTTGGCCATCGCCACGCCGAAAGACACGGTGACCCGCGGCAACAGGGGCGCGCCCTGCGGCAGCACGCCCAGGCACTCCTGCACGCGGCGTGCGTAGTGGAACGCCTGCTCGGCATTGGCGTCGCTGAGCAGCACGACGAACTCGTCGCCTCCCAGGCGCGCCACCACGTCACCCGCGCGCGCGCACTGCCCGAGCGCTGCCGCAAAGTGCCGGATCACCGCGTCACCAGCCGCGTGGCCATGCTGGTCGTTGACTTTCTTGAAGTCGTCCACATCGCACACGAGCAAGGACAGCGCGCGTTCATGGCGCAGAAACTGGCTGAATACCTGCGCCAGGTATTGGTCGAAATAGCGGCGGTTGCGCACGCCGGACAAGGCATCGTGCTCGCTGAGAAAGCGCAACTCGCGCCGGCTGTCCTTGAGCTGACAGGCCAGCCGGTACATCAGCCCGCCCATCAGCAGCGGGTAGCACACCAGCAGCGGCACGGCGGCAAGCTGCGCCCAGGCGCCGCTGGCGGGCTGGAACTGCCAACCCCAGACCAGCACACCAATCGCCGCACCCGCCAGATGCCCGCCAAAGCCCGCCAGCAGCACGCGCCGGCCACCCACTGTGACGTTGCCCAGCGAGGTCGCCATCAGCAGCACCGCCGAGGGCACCAATGAAAACTGGATCGCGGCAGCGCTGAAACCGACGTAGAGCGAATCGAGCCAGAGGTTGATCTTCTCGGCGCGCAGCGGGTCGGGCGCACGGCGCGCCCATTGGTAGGCCAGGTGCGGCCACACGAGCACGAAGTAGGCCGTGAGCAGCCAGTACACCAGTGGAAGGGGGCTCGCCGGCACCGAGGGCAG
>DATILI010000313.1:0-2510 GCA_035476635.1 Burkholderiaceae bacterium
GGGCGGCACAGCCGCAGCAGGCCATCCAGCGCAGCCGTGTCGCCGGCGTGCGCGGCCTCCAGCAGCGGCAAGTGGGTCGAAGCCAGAGCCATCGGGCCTCAGCGCGATTTGTCGTCCAGGCGCCGGCCGACCAGGGCGCACATGGGACAGAAGCCGAGCAGGCCGGAAGCCACGGCGCCCGCTGCGCCGGCCGCCACCAGCCAGCCGGTGCTGCCGGGCAGGGTGAACAGCGCCACGGCCGCGACACCTGCGCCCACGACGATCCTAAGCGCGCGTTCCCAGTTCGGAACATTCTTGACGTAAAGCATGCGTTTTCCTTTTCTCTTTGTTGCCTGAACAATGTGTTCACGGGCTAAGAGGAGGGCGAACGGTGTTTGGATTCGCGCCAAGTGAAATATTTTTTCTGATCGCGGCTACATGGCACCCGCCAGCGGCAGGTTCAGCAGCAGATTCTGGGGTTTCAGCCGCAGGAGGCCCTCGGCATTCGTGGCCAGGCCGAGGTAGACCGGCTTGCCGGCCACGTCGGCACGCATTTCCTGGCGGTCGGTAAAAACCAGGCGAAACAGGCAGACCAGCCGCGCAAGGCGCTCTGCGGCCACCACCTGCCCTGCATACAGGTCGTTGAGCAAGGCAGAGGCCTCCACATCAAGCCCGACATGCCAGCGCCAGGCTTCATCCTCGATCTTCTCGCGCGGCTCGATCTGCACGGCGACGCCCAGGAAGTGCGCAACCCACTTCTCCAGCACGCGGGCCAGGGCCTTCGGGCCGGAACGCGCACGGGCCATGGTCAACACCAGTCCATGGCTCAGCGTCTGGCTGACTTCATGGGACAAGTCCAGCAGCAAGTCAAAACGCTCGGAAGCTTGCCAATAGCGCGCCGCGTTGGCCTCGGACAGGACTTCCATCTGAATGGTGTCCATCGGCGCGCCGCCTTGCACCAGCAACCGGCCCACTTCGCCCAGGCCACCGGTTTCGTGCAACAGGTCCAGCACCTCGCGGTCGCCGGCAAGCAGCTGCCCCTTGTCCACCAGGATGCGTTGGGTGCGAAACAGCATTTCAGCGGCGCGCACTTCCACCGGGTCTTGCACGTCGTCCAGCACGTGGCGCACGACAGCCTGGGCCATCAGGTCGATGAACAGCGGCGGGACGTCGATCGCGCCGCGGCGAAAAAGGCCCAGATAGTAGTTCTCCAGGGTGCCAGCGGCCAGCAAGCCGTCGCGAAAGCGCAGGAACAGCGTGTAGCTCTCGCGCGCGTCGCCGTCGCGCAGCATGGCGACTTCCGCGGGTGCCACGGGGCGGCTGGGAGCGGCCACCAGGGTCGCGTGCAGGGCGCGTTCGGCGGCGCATGACTCGGGCAGCAGGGCCAGCTCGGGGCGCGCCAGGAACAGGCGCAGATAAGCGTCGGTCGGTTGCAGCCAGTTGCGCGCGTCGCGTACCAGCTGGCGGTAGCCGCAGGAGGGCCAGAAATCTTGCATGTTGCTATTGATCTTCTCACAGCGGCAGGGCTGTCATTGCTATGATTGCCTTTCGCCGTTTCAGCCGGTTTCGACCACCGTTTTTAATGCTCCAAGGAAATCCGCCATGAGCCAAGAAAAGTTCCGCCTTGTCACCCGCAGCGATTTCGACGGTCTGGTGTGCGCAGTGTTGCTTAATGAGCTGAACCTGATCGACGACATCACCTTCGTCCACCCCAAGGACATGCAGGACGGCAAGATCGCGATCACCAACCGCGACATCACCACCAACCTGCCGTATGTGGCGGGCGCGCATTTGTCGTTCGACCACCACGAGTCCGAAACCATCCGCAATGTCGGCGAACGCAAGAACCACATCATCGAGGCCCATTCGCCCTCGGCCGCGCGCGTGGTCTACAACTACTACGGCGGCAAGAAGGCGTTTCCGCGCATCACCGACGACATGATGGATGCGGTGGACAAGGCCGATTCGGCCCAGTTCAGCCGTGACGAAGTGCTCAACCCCGCCGGCTGGGCGCTGCTCAACTACCTCATGGATTCGCGCACCGGCCTGGGCCGCTTCCGCGATTTCCGCATCAGCAACTACACCCTGATGATGGACCTGATCGAATATTGCCGCGACCACAGCATCGACCAAATCCTGACCTTGCCCGACGTCAAGGAGCGGGTCGAGCTGTACTTCGACCATGCCGAGAAGGCCAAGGAGCAGATCACGCGCTGCAGTACGGTGCACAAGAACCTGGTGGTGCTGGACCTGCGCAATGAAGACACGATCTGGGCCACCAATCGTTTCATGATTTACGCGCTGTTCTCGCAATGCAATATTTCCATCCACGTGATGTGGGGCATGCAGAAGCAGAACACCGTGTTCGCCACCGGCAAGTCCATCCTGGACCGTGGCAGCAAGACCAATGTGGGCGAGCTGATGCTGCAATACGGCGGCGGCGGCCACCAGGCGGCCGGCACCTGCCAGATCGAGAACGACAAGGCGGATGCGGTTTTGCAGCAGTTGATCACCAAGATCAACGCCGACGG
>DATILI010000314.1:0-12607 GCA_035476635.1 Burkholderiaceae bacterium
CTGCGGCAAGGCATCCTGCAGGTTCTCCACGGCAATGTGCCCGCCGTAGCGCAGCACCGGCCCCGCACCCAGGAAGGTGAGCCAGATCATCATGTGGCGCGACACTTCCTCGGCCCATTCGATCGACTGGCTGGTGAGGTAGCGCAAGGCCACGTTGGTGAAGATGATGACGGCCATGGCCGCCAGCAACGCGATCAGCGTCCAGCGGTTGGCTGCGAGAAAGTAGCGTTCGAAGGTTTTCATGTCAGTGATCCATTGCGCTGCACGCCACCCACGACGCATGAAAGCGCGCGTGCAGTGCGGGGGCCGCAGGCGCTTCGGGGGTGGGCTACCTCACATCCTGGATCTTCTTGATGTTGTCTGCGCCGAACTCCTTGGCGTAGCTCACGTAGGCCGGCTTGAGCGCTTCACGGAAGGCGTTGCCGTCGACGACCTTGGTCACCTTCATGCCGTCTTTTTCGAGCTGCGCGATGCCGCTGTTCTCATCGTCGTTGACTTTCTTGCGCTGGGCCGCGCCGGCTTTTTTTGCGGCTTCGGAAAAGACCTTCTTGTCGGCGTCCGAGAGCTTGTTCCAGACCTTGGGCGAGAGCAGCAGCAAGGCCGGCGAATAGACGTGGCCCGTCAGGGAAAGGTGCTTTTGCACCTGCACGAACTTGGACGCGAGAATAACGGGAATCGGGTTCTCCTGGCCGTCGACCGTGCCTTGCTGCAGCGCGCCGAACAGTTCGGGGAAGGCCATGGGCGTGGGCAGGATGCCGAAGGTGCGGTAGCCGTCCATGTGCACCTTGTTTTCCATCGTGCGCATCTTCAGGCCGGCGGCATCCGCGGGCTTGACGATGTCGCGCTTGCTGTTGGTCATGTGGCGGAAGCCGTTTTCCGTCCAGCCCAGCGCGATGATGCCCTTGCTCGGAAACTTGGCGAGGATGTCCTGGCCGATCGGGCCGTCCATCACCTTGCGCGCGTGGTCGTAGTCGCGAAACAGGAAGGGAATGTCCACGATCTTCACTTCGGGCACGAAGTTGCCGACCGGGCCGGTGGATGTGTTCACCAGGTCCTGCGTGCCCAGTTGCACGGCTTCGATCTGCTCGCGTTCGCCGCCCAGGGCAGAGCTGGGGAATTGCTGGCACTTGTAGCGGCCTTGCGTGCCTTTTTCGATCTCGTCGCAAAACACGGTGGAGCCCACGCCGTAGTGCGACTCCTTCGTGGTGGCATAGCCGAGCTTCAGCGTGGTGGTCTGGGCTTGCGCCGCTGCCGCGAGGCCGAGGCCCAAGCTCAGGCCCATGGCCGCGCTGGCGGCCAGTTTGAAAATCTGCATCTTGTCTCCTTGGGGTTCAACGAAAAGGGCCGGTCTGTGCGCTCGACCGGCCCCGAAAAGTTATCATACAACTTTTGATTATGGCTGCAGCGCCTGCGTGACAGCATCCGGGTTTTCTCGTACATAGGCGCGCACGATGGCTTCGAAGCTTTCGTCAGGCAGCAGGCCCAGGCCGCGGGCACGCGCGGCGTCTACTTGTGCGGGCCAGGTCGTCACGATCCTGTTGATCGCCGGGTCCGGTGTCCAGTCGATCAAGCCGGCGGTTGCCGCGCCGGCAACTCTTTCAAGCGCGGCGGCCATCTCTCCGGCCGTGGTCTTGAGGGCGGGCAGGTTGATCGCCGTGCGTGCACCCCAATCGATGTCGCTGGCTTGTGCCGCACGCAGCAGGCCTTCGATGGTGCGCCCCGGCGACGACAGCGCCACCGGCGTTTCGGCGGGCACCGGGCAGGGTGCCTTCTGGCCCGCGAGTGGCTCGCGGATCATGCCGCTCAAGAAGCTCGAAGCCGCGCCATTGGGACGGCCGGGCCGCACGCTCACCGTCATCAATCGCACGCTGCGGCCGCGGATGAAACCCTTGCGCGCATAGTCGGCCACCAATTGCTCGCCGATGAACTTCTGGATGCCGTAGCTGCTTTGCGGTGTGGGCAAGGTGGTGTCGGTAATCACCGCGGGCAGCGGTTGCTCAGGCGAATTGCCGAACACCGCAAGCGAGCTGGCAAACACCAGCGTGGGCCGCGTCTTCAGCGCCCTGCAGGCTTGCAGCAGCGCGCGCGTCGCTTCGAGGTTGCTGTGCATGCCGAGGTCGAAGTCGGCTTCGCATTCGCCGCTGACGGCCGCGGCCAGATGAAACACCAGGTCCGTGTCCGCGGGGATGGCTCTGCTGGCCGGCGGCTCCAGGAGCGCATTCAAGTCGCCGATCACGGCCTTCACCCGCGCGTCGGCCGCAAGGTCGGGCGGCGGGGCGGCGCGGTCCAGCAGCGTCAAGCGCGAGATGGTCTGGGCGGGCCCGCCGGCGAGCGAAAGGGAGTTTTGCTGCAACAGCGCGCGCGCAAGGCGCACGCCCAGGAATCCGGCACCGCCGGTGATCACGATATTCATGGATTTGTAGACTTGTTGGGCTTGGCAAATTGCAAGCACCTGCCAGTCTACGCCTTCACATCCCCACGTAGTTCGGCCCACCGCCGCCTTCGGGCGTCACCCACACGATGTTCTGCGTCGGGTCCTTGATGTCGCAGGTCTTGCAATGCACGCAGTTCTGCGCATTGATCTGCAAGCGGTCGGTGTTGTCTTCGTTCTTGACGAACTCGTAGACGCCGGCCGGGCAGTAGCGCGCTTCGGGACCGGCGTACTTGCTGAGGTTGATCGAGACGGGAACGGAGTTGTCCTTCAACGTCAGGTGCGCCGGCTGGTTTTCCTCATGATTGGTATTGCTGATGAACACGGAGGAAAGGCGGTCGAACGTGAGTTTGCCATCGGGCTTGGGATAGGCGATGGGCTTGCATTCGCTGGCCGGCTTCAAGTAGGCGTGGTCGGGCTTGTCGCGGTGCAGGGTCCAGGGGATGTTGCCCTTGAGCACGAATTGCTCCACGCCGTTCATCAGCGTGGCCACGGCCAGGCCCTTCTTGAACCAAGCCTTGAAGTTGCGCGATTTTTTCAGCTCGGTGTGCAGCCAGCTCTTCTCGAACGCTGCCGGATAGGCCGTGAGTTCGTCATGCTGGCGGCCCGCCACCAAGGCCTCGTAGGCTGCTTCGGCGGCCATCATGCCGGTCTTGATGGCGGCATGACTGCCCTTGATGCGGCTCACGTTCAGGTAGCCGGCATCGCAGCCCACGAGCGCACCGCCCGGGAAGATGGTCTTGGGCAACGAGAGCAGGCCGCCGGCCGTGATGGCGCGTGCGCCATAGACCAGGCGCTTGGCCGGCTTGATGCCCTGGGCTTCGTCGCCTTCCAGGTACCAGCGGATGTTGGGGTGCGTCTTCCAGCGCTGGAACTCTTCGAACGGGCTCAAGTAGGGGTTGCTGTAGTCCAGGCCGGTGATGAATCCCAATGTGACCTTGTTGTCTTCCGCGTGGTACAGAAAGGCGCCGCCGTAGGTGTTGCTGTCCATCGGCCAGCCGGCGGTGTGCATCACGAAACCGGGCTGGTGGCGCTTGGGGTCGATCTCCCACACTTCCTTGACGCCCAGGCCATAGGTCTGCGGATCCTTGCCCGCATCGAGCTTGAACTTAGAGATCAGCTGCTTGCCCAGGTGGCCGCGTGCGCCTTCGGCGAAGATGGTGTACTTGGCGTGCAGCTCCATGCCGAGCTGGAAGTTCTCTGTCGGTTCGCCGTCCTTGCCAACGCCCATGTTGCCCGTGGCCACGCCCTTGACGCTGCCATCGTCGTTGTAGAGCACTTCGGCAGCGGCGAAGCCTGGGAAGATTTCCACGCCAAGGCTTTCGGCCTGCTGCGCCATCCAGCGCGTGACGGCGCCCAGGCTGACGATGTAGTTGCCGTGGTTCTGGAAGCACTCGGGCAAGAAAAAATTGGGTGTGCGCAAGGAAGTCTTCTCGCCCAGGAAGATCATTGCGTCGTCGGTCACCGGCTGGTTCAACGGGGCGCCGAGCTCCTTCCAGTTGGGGAACAGTTCGTTCATGGCGCGCGGGTCCATGATGGCGCCCGAGAGAATGTGTGAACCCGGCTCCGATCCCTTCTCCAGCACCACGACGGATACGTCCTGGCCCTTCTCCGCCGCCAGTTGCTTGAGGCGGATCGCCGTGGCCAAGCCGCCGGGTCCGCCGCCAACGACAACGACGTCGTATTCCATCGCTTCACGGGGGCCGTGCTGGGCCAGGATTTCTGCATTCGTCATGGGGGGTCTCGCTGGATAATGGATTGTCAAATCGCGAATGATTTTATGCGTTGGCGCATGCTTGGGCTGTCACAATCAGGTCGCGCGATTCTTTTTGTGGAGACTCTCTAAATGGCTTACACCATCGACCTTTCGGGCCGCATCGCCTTCATTACCGGCGCATCGAGCGGCCTGGGCGCCCAATTTGCGCGCACACTCGCGCGCGCCGGAGCGGCCGTGGTGCTGGCCAGCCGCCGTGTGGAAAAGTTGAAGGAACTGCGCGCCCGCATCGAGGGCGAGGGCGGCGACGCCCATGTGCTGGCACTCGACGTAACCGACCGCGATTCGATCAAATCGGCGGTGGCGCACGCCGAGACCGAAGTCGGCTCGATCGACATCCTGGTCAACAATTCGGGCGTGAGCACCACGCAGCGCATCCAGGACGTGACGGAAGAAGACTACGACTTCGTTTTCGATACGAACGTGAAGGGCGCCTTCTTCGTAGCGCAGGAGGTGGGCAAGCGCATGCTGGCGCGGGCCCAGGGCGCGGCACCGGGCACCTATACCGGCGGGCGCATCATCAATATCGCGTCAATGGCCGGCCTGCGCGTGCTGCCGCAAATCGGCATCTACAGCATGAGCAAGACCGCTGTGGTTCAGATGACGCGCGCAATGGCACTGGAATGGGGACGCTTCGGCATCAACGTCAATGCCCTGTGCCCGGGCTACATCGACACCGAGATCAACCACCACCACTGGAAGACCGAGCAAGGCCAGAAACTCGTGCAGATGCTGCCGCGCAAGCGCCTGGGCAAGCCGGAAGACCTGGACGCGCTCATCGTGCTGCTGGCCAGCGACCAGAGCCATTTCGTCAACGGCGCGGTGATCGCAGCCGATGACGGCTTCGCGGTGTAGCGCTTGAAGATCGTCATTCCCGAGGTCAAGAAGCTGGTCTTTCAGATGACCATCCCCATCCGCTGGGGCGACATGGACGCCATGCACCATGTGAACAACACGACCTACTTCCGCTATCTCGAAACAGTGCGCATCGACTGGATGCGTTCCATCGGCTGCCAGCCCGATCCGAAAGGGGAGGGACCCGTGATAGTCAATGCGTTCTGCAACTTCTACAAGCAGCTCGAATACCCCGGTGATGTACTGGTGAAGATGTACGTGAGCGACCCGGGCCGCACCACCTTCGAGTCCTGGGGCACGATGGAGCGCACAGACGCCCCCGGCGTGATCTGCGCCGCCGGTGGCGCGACGACGATCTGGGTGGATTTTCCCAAGCAGAAGGCGACCACGCTGCCCGATTGGCTGCGCGCGATCATCGAAGACTGAGCTTTTGAGGCTGCGCTTTCAAGCAGGCACGGGCAGCACGATGCGGGCCTCAAAACCCGCGTGGCCGCCAGGCAGGGGCGAGACCAGCACGAGCTGCCCGCGGTGCTTTTGCACGATGCTGCCCACGATCGACAGGCCCAGGCCGTAGCCGGCCTGGTCGTTGGCATGCCGCACGTGGCGCTGCTGCAAGGTGGCCAGCCTTGCGGCGTCGACACCCGGCCCGTGGTCGCGTACGACCAGGGTCGATGGCGCCAGCACTTCGATCTCCACGCGCGCGCCAGCCGCGTAACGCAGCGCGTTTTCCACCAGGTTGCGCAAGGCGATGGCCAGCGCGTCGACATCACCGAGCACTGGCTGCACTTCGGTTTCCGGCACGCTGAGGTCCAGCTGCTGCTGCACGGCGGCGCTTTGCCAGAACTCCTCGGCCACGGCCGCCGCCAGTTGCACCAGGTCCACGCGCGACTGCCCCAGCGCCGCGGCCGATTCGGCGCGCGAGAGCTGCAGCAGTTTTTCCGTGCGGTGGCTCAGCACGCCGAGCGCATCGAGCGCGGCCTGCACATCCTGGCGCGCCAGCCCCTCATCCAGCGCGGTCTGCAGGCGCAAGCGCACGGCCGCCAGCGGCGTGCGCAGCTCGTGCGCCGCGTTGGCGGCCAGGGCGCGCTCCACATCGAGCGCATGCGACAGGCGCTCCAGCAGGCGGTTGACATCGTCGCCCACCGATTGCAATTCCTGTGGCATCCGGCTCAGTGCGATCGGGCGCAGATCGCTGCCGTTGCGCTGGCCGATCTCGGCCTTCAGCTGGTGCAGCACGCGCAGCTCGCGCCGGGCGATGCCGCGCAGCAGCAGCGCCAACAGCGGAAGCACGGCAAGCATGGGCAGGAGCAGGCCTATGAGCGTGCTGTTGAGCGCATCGCGGCGCTCTTGCAGCGGGTCGGCCAATTGCAGATAGAGCGGGCGACCCGGGTGCTGCGCGGTGTAGACGCGCCAGGGGCCGCTGTTCCTGAAACCGGTGTGCAGGGGAACAGCGAAAGCCTGAGGCGGTGCCGCGGCGGTGCGCACCAGGACCCGGCCTTCTGTGGAGCGCAACTGGTAGACCAGAGGCTCTTCGTTCTCGATGATGGGCTGCGTTGCCACGACCGGGGCGGGCGAAGCCGGGGCTGCGCGGTCCAGCTCGTACACGGCCGTGTCCAGCAGGCGATGCGCGCTTTCGGCCAGTTCCTTGTCGAAGTTCTCGTCGATCTCGTGGCCCACGTACCAGCCGACACCGATCAGGCAAGCCAGCCAGATGCCGCCGACGGACACAATGAGTGTCTGGGCCAGCCGGGCTGCCAGGCTGCGGTTCGGGCGTGTGCTCAAACCTTGTCCTTGGGCGAAGCCAGGCGGTAGCCCAGGCCGCGCAAGGTCTGGATGTGCTCGCGCCCGAGCTTGCGGCGCAGGCGGCTGATGAACACCTCCAGCGTATTGCTGTCGGTCTCGTCGTCAAAGCCGTACAGCGCGTCTTGCAGGATGTCGCGCGTGTGGATGCGTTCGGGCCTGGTCGCCATGACGCGCAGCAGCGCCCATTCCTTTTGCGTGAGCACCACGGGCGCGCCGTCCTTGCGTACCAGGTCGCGCGCGAGGTCGATCTCCAACGTGCCCAGCTGGATCACCGGCGCCTGGTGGCCGCTGCGCCGGCGCTCGATGGCGCGCAGGCGCGCCAGCAACTCGCCGGGGTCGTAGGGCTTGGTCAGGTAGTCGTCGGCACCGGCGTCCAGGCCGCGGATGCGGTCACTGACCTGGTCGCGTGCCGTCAGCACGACCACCAGCGGTTTCTCGGGCAAGGCGCGCAGCGCGGGCAGCAGGGCCAGGCCGTCGCCATCGCCCAGATGCAGGTCCAGCAGCACGGCCGCGTATTGCGCGCTGTGCAGCGTTGCGCGGGCCTCGGCCAGGCTCGATACGGCATCGACGGTGAATGCCTTGGCGCGCAGGTAGCCGCATACGGCTTGCGCCAAAGGAATGTCGTCTTCAACGAGGAGGATGCGCACTGGGGCCTGAAAAATCGAAGGAGGCGGGGACGTTGCTGGCAGTGTAGTGCGCCGCCCGGATGAAGCTGAACGATTCCTGAGTGCGGCGTTCAGGCTGATTTCAGGGCCGCTTCCTATGGTCGGGTGCATGCTCATGCCTCCCTCGATGACACCGCCTGCTTCCTTGCCGATCGGCACCTCGGGCGCATCAGGCGTACCCCGCCTGGCGCGCCATTGGCTTCAAGACTTGCGCCACCACTGGGCTGCCAGCCGCTCACCGCAATTCGTTGCGGTTGTGCTCAGCGCCTGGCTGGCCACGGTCGGCAACCTGGCGCTGTGGCACAGGCTGGGGCAGCTCTACGAACTGTCGGACCCGCACGGCGCGCTGCGTTTGCAGCTTGGCGGCCTGGTGCTCCTGGCCACCTTGGCCTTGCTCTTGCTCCTGGCCTGGCCGCGTTTCATGAAGCCGGTCTGGGGCCTGGTGCTGGTGGTCGCGGCCTGTGCCCAGCATTTCATGCTGGAGTACGGCATCTTCATCGATGCCGGCATGGTGCTCAATGCGACGCATACCAACGCCAGTGAAGCGCGCGACCTGCTGGGCTGGCACTTGCTGGCCAATGTGCTGCTGATCGCCGGGCTGCCGCTTGCATGGCTGGTGCCGGTGCCGATCCAATCCCGCGGGGTTTGGCGCAACATCGGGCGCTCGGGCGCGTTGCTGGCCTTCAGCGTCGCCGCGCTGCTGGGCGGCATCGCGGCAAGCTACCGTGACCTCGCGCCGCTCACGCGCAACCACAAGGAGCTGCGCTACCTGATCAATCCGCTGAGCACGGTGGTCGCTGCCGGCACCGCTGTGCTCAAGCCCCTGCTCAAGAAGAGCCGCGCGTTCCTGCCGATCAGCGCCGGTGCCCTGCTGGGCGCCAGCTACGCCCAGCAGGCCAGGCCGCCGCTATTCGTGCTGGTGGTGGGCGAGACTGCGCGCGCCGATCATTTCGCACTCAACGGGTATCCGCGCAACACGACACCGGAGCTGGCGGCGCGCGGCGTGTTGAGCTGGCACAAGGTGCACTCCTGCGGCACCAATACGCTGGCCTCCGTGCCCTGCATGTTCTCGCACCTGGGAAAGGAAAAGTTTGAGCAACGCAGCGCCGACCATGAAAATCTGCTGGACGTGCTGCAGGCCGCCGGCCTGGCGGTGCTGTGGGTCGACAACCAGGCGGGCTGCAAGGGCGTATGCGACCGCGTGGCCAGCGCATCCACCAGTGACGCGCAGCGCACGACCGAAGGGCAGGCCCTGTGCCGGGACGACGAATGCCAGGACGAGATGATGCTCAAGGGCCTGGACGAGCGCCTGACGCGCCTGCCCGAGCAGCAGCGCCGCAACGGCGTGGTGCTGGTCATGCACCAGATGGGCAGCCACGGCCCGGCCTACTACCGGCGCTCCACGCCTGAGACCAAGCGCTTCCAGCCCGAATGCACCAGCCATGCGCTGGCCGACTGCACGCAGGACGCGCTCGTCAATGCCTACGACAACTCGATTGCCTACACCGACCACTTTCTCGCCAAAACCATCGACTGGCTGCAGCGGCACAAGAGCCGCCACGATGTCGGCATGCTGTACTTGAGCGACCACGGTGAATCGCTGGGCGAGTACGGCCTGTTCCTGCATGGCGTTCCCTATGCCGTGGCGCCCGAGGTGCAAAAGCACGTGCCCATGGTGGTGTGGCCAGGTAGCTTGCTGGCGCGGCGCGATGTCGATGCGCAGTGCCTGAAAGGCGGGCTGGACAGCGCGCTGACGCACGACAACCTTTATCACACCGTACTCGGTGCGCTGGATGTGCGCACGCCGACTTACCAGCGCGGCCTGGATGCGTTTGCAGGCTGCCGGCCCGGCTGATGCCTTCAGGCCGAGGGCTTGGGCTTTGGCACCCGGCCCATCAAATAGAACTCGGGGTTGGGCATCATGTTGCTGAAGGACGCGATGCGGTTGGACAAGCCGAAGAAGGCGGTGATGGCCGCGATGTCCCAGGCATCCTCATCGGAAAAGCCGTGCGCGTGCAATGCCACGAAATCGGCATCCTCGATTTCGTCTGAATGCAGGCAGACCTTCATCGCGAAGTCGAGCATGGCGCGCTGGCGCGGCGTGATGTCGGCCTTGCGGTAGTTCACCGCGACCTGGTCGGCCACCAGAGGTTTCTTTTCGTAGATGCGCAGGATTGCGCCGTGCGCCACCACGCAGTACAGGCAGTTGTTGGCGGCGCTGGTCGCGGTCACGATCATCTCGCGGTCGCCCTTGGTGAGCGAGCTGTCCTCCTTGAGCATGAGCGCATCGTGGTACGCAAAAAAAGCGCGCCACTCGGCGGGCCGACGCGCCAGCGCGAGGAAGACGTTGGGCACGAAGCCGGATTTTTCCTGCACTTCGAGCACCCGCGCCTTGATGTCTTCGGGCAGATCCTTGAGTTCGGGGGAGGGGTAGCGGTTCATGTTGGTTCCTCGGAGAAAAAGGGCCGGGCCTAAGGGGCGACCAGTGGTAGTTTGGGGAAGTAGCTCGCGTAGCGTACGGCATCGCGGGTCAGCAGTTGCATACCCGTGACCAGCGCATGCGCGCCAATGTAGAAATCCGGCATGGGCGACGTCTTGCTTCCGCGCTTTGCGCGATACGCCTTGAACGCCTGGCCGGCCAGAAATGCGGCATCCCATGGCAATGCTTCGCGCTTCAAGGGCAGCATCGCGAGCGCAGCTTCAAGATCCGAGGCGCGTTCGAAGCGCGGGCTGATCTCGGCCAGGATCAGCGGGTTGATCACCAGCGGCGCCAGGCTGCCCAATCGGTCAAGCTGCTCAAGCGACCAGTCGGCCCATTGCGGGTCGTCGGCCAGCACATCGATCAGCACGCAGCTATCAACCAGCGTGGCCGGCGCTGAGAGATAGCGGGCATCAGGCTCTCGCGCACGCAAGGCGGATGAAGATTTGCGCATGCGACGTCAGCCGCGCAGGAAGCGAATGAATTCGTCGGTACCCATGCCTTTGAAGGCCTTGGCGTTGGCGCTGCCGCGTACCCGTGCAAATGCGGCGCGTACGGCCGACACCGGCTGTGCGACCGGTCGCAGGACCACGTCGCCATTGGCGCGCACTTCGAATTCAACTTCGCTATGGGGATGCAACCCGGCTTTCTCGCGCACGGCTTGCGGGATGGTGACCTGGCCTTTGCTGGTGATCTTCATGGTAATACCTTGTAGAAGTAAGAATCTTACTGGGATGCGGCCTATTCCTGCAAGGCTGAACCAGGCACATTGGGTTCCCACGCGAACCGCGGCACATGAATGCGCCGCGGCCCAAGCCAGTGCCACCGCAGAACCGGCTTTGCCGGGCTGCTGGTGGCGCCCCCTTGAGGGGGAGGCGGCGCAGCCGCTTCGGGGGGGAGCTATTTACCCCGCCATCAGCTTGTGCACCAGGTCGGCCGTAGTGCTGGCCTTGTACTTTCGCATCAGCCGGGCGCGGTAGATCTCCACCGTGCGGTGGCTGATCCCGAGCGCCTTGCCGATCTCCTTGGAGGTCATGCCGTCCATCAGGTGGGCCGCCACTTCGCGTTCGCGCGCGGTCAATTCGGCTTTCACCGGGCGGCGTGAACTCAGGTCTTCGAAGGTCCAGATGCCGGCCTCGTGCGGCGCGTCGCGGTTGAAGGCGCGGCCGGTTACGTGGCACCAGAAGGTCTCGCCATCGGCGCGCTTCATGATGCGGTCGTCGGCGTAGTGGCCCTTGGCATTCATGATGGGCGTGATGCGCGCACCGGTGCGTTCGTATTCGGCGGCACTGGGGTAGAGCACCTGAAACGACTGGCCCACCAGCAACTCGCGCGAGGCGCCGAACATCAAGCAGAGTTGACGGTTGCAGTCCACAATGGCGCGGTTGCGCGAGATCACCAGGCCGACCGGGGCCAGGTCAAAGGCGAGGCGGTAATCCACATCCATGGCATTTGCAGGTGATGGTCGGGGCCTGAGTCAGGGTGGGACCTTAGGGTTAGGCTCTACGAGATACTACGTATCCAGCTAGGTAGTATCGTACGAGACCGGTTCTTTCAGGAGACATTTGTGAACAAGCTCTTTCCAAGCGCTGCCGAGGCGCTCCAGGGAGTCGTCCAGGATGGCCAGCTCATGGCTGTCGGCGGCTTCGGCCTTTGCGGGATTCCCGAGGCCCTGATCGACGCCCTGCGCGACAGCGGCGCCAAGAATCTGACCGTGATTTCCAACAATGCGGGTGTCGATGGCTTTGGCCTGGGCAAGCTGCTCGAAACGCGCCAGATCAAGAAGATGATCTCCAGCTACGTGGGCGAGAACAAGGAGTTCGAGCGCCAGTACCTGGCGGGCGAGCTGGAGCTTGAATTCACGCCCCAGGGCACGCTGGCCGAGAAGCTGCGTGCCGGCGGTGCAGGCATTCCGGCCTTCTTCACCAAGACTGGCGTCGGCACCATCGTGGCCGACGGCAAGGAACTGCGTGAATTCGATGGCGAGACCTACGTGATGGAGCGCTCGCTGGTGCCCGCGGTGTCGCTGGTCAAGGCGCACCGCGCCGACAAATCAGGCAACCTGCAGTTCCGCCTGACCGCGCGCAACTTCAACCCGGCGGCGGCGATGGCCGGCAAGGTCTGCATCGTGGAGGTCGAGGAAATCGTCGAAACCGGCGCCATGGAACCCGACCAGATCCATCTGCCGGGCATCTACGTGCACCGCATCGTCCTCAATGCTTCGCCCGAGAAACGCATCGAGAAACGCACCATTTCAGAGAAAGCAGGAGCCTGACCATGCCGTGGACCCAAGACCAGATGGCGGCGCGCGCCGCGCAAGAGCTCGAAGACGGCTTCTATGTGAACCTGGGCATCGGCATCCCGACCCTGGTGGCGAACTTCGTACCGGCGGACAAGGAAGTCTGGCTGCAAAGCGAGAACGGCATGCTGGGCATCGGCCCGTTCCCGACCGAGGACCAGGTGGACGCCGACCTTATCAACGCCGGCAAGCAGACGGTGACCACGATTGCCGGCTCGTCGATTTTCGGCAGCCACGACAGCTTCGCGATGATCCGCGGCGGCAAGATCAACCTGTCGATCCTCGGCGCCATGCAAGTCAG
>DATILI010000315.1:0-6244 GCA_035476635.1 Burkholderiaceae bacterium
CAGGCGGCCCAGGGTGTCGGTGGTGCCGCCGGCAGGAAACGGCACGAGGTAGGTGATGGCCTTGCCTGTGGGCCAACTGCCCTGGGCCAGGGCGGGTAGCGAAATCAATGAGCTTGCGAGCGAGGCGGCTGCGGCCTGGACCAGGGTTCGGCGTTGCATGGTTTGTCTCCGGAAAATGGGGTTTCTAGGGCTTGAGATTGAGCTTGGCGATGAGTGCCTTGAAATACGCGTTTTCCTTGGCCAGGGTGTCCTTGAACACGCTGCCGTCGGTGTAGACGTAGCCCAGGTTCTGCTTGTCCATGACCTCGCGCATCAGCGGCTCGGCGGCGGTCTTGGCGGTAATCTCGCGCAGCCGGGCCATGACTTCCGGCGGTGTGTTCTTCGGTGCGCCGAGGCCGCGCCAGGTACCGATGGAAAGATCGATGCCGCGCTCCTTGGCGGTGGGTATGTTCTCGAAGCCCTTCACGCGCTTGTCGGCCATGACCATCAGCACCTTGAGCTTGCCCGATTGCACATGCGTGGTGACCTCGGCCGGGCTTACTGCCACCGCCTCGATGTGGCCGCCCAGCAGCGACAGCACAGCGGGCGCCGCGCCCTGATAGGGGATGTGGTTGAACTTGGCGCCGGTCTTGTCTTCCAGCGCCGCAGCGGCCAGGTGCCAGATGGAGCCGTTGCCCGAATTGCCCACGCGTACGTCGCCCGGCGTTTTCTTCGCCGCAGCGAGAAACTCCTCGATCGTGTTCCAGGGCGAATCGGCCTTCACCGTGATGGCGGCGGGGTCGGCATTGAGCTGCGCAATCGGCTGAAAGTCGTCGTAGTTGAACTTGGCCAGGCCCAGGTGGGGCAGGGTGAGCAGCTCCACCGTGAGCACCGCGAGCTTGTAGCCATCGGGCTTGGCGTTGATCACTTCGGTCCAGCCGATCGCGCCACCGGCGCCGGGGCGGTTGATGATCACGATGCTCTGCGAGATGTGCTTGCGGCTGGCCTCGGAGAAGGCGCGCGCCAGGCCGTCGGTGCCACCGCCGGCCTGGTAGGGCACGAGCAGCTCGACCGTGTGGTTCGGGAAATCGGTTTGCGCGGCAGCGGGGGCGGCCAGGCCGAGCGAGAAGGCGGCTGCGGCCGAGAGCGTGGCCAGGTGGCGAAAGAAGAGGCTTGTTGTCATGCGTGTTGTCTCCGTGGGAGTTGAGGGGGCAGTCGGTTGTCATCCCGGGCTCGACCCGGGATCCACGCGGTGCTTGATCCACCGCTGAATGGATTGCGGGTCAAGCCCGCAATGACAGGGTTCTGGTTCATGTCACCGGCGCCGGATTGAACAGCACCAGCGCGTTGTGCAGCTTCCAGTGTTCGGCCCAGGTCTTCTTGCGGCCACTGGCCACATCGAGCATCAGGTGAAACAGCTCCCAGCCCACGTCTTCGATGCTGGCTGTGCCATCGGCAATGCGGCCGGCATTGACATCCATCAGGTCGTGCCAGCGCCGCGCGAGGTCGGAACGGGTGGCCACCTTGATGACCGGGCATTCGGCCAGGCCATAGGGCGTCCCGCGGCCGGTGGTGAACACGTGCAGATTCATGCCCGCGGCCAGCTGCAGGGTGCCGCAGATGAAATCGCTGGCGGGTGTGGCGGCGTAGACCAGGCCCTTCAGGCCTTTCAGTGTGAGCTTCTCGCCCGGCGCCAGCACCCCCGAGATCGGTGACGATCCGGACTTGACGATCGAGCCCATGGCCTTCTCGACGATGTTGGACAGGCCGCCCTTCTTGTTGCCTGGCGTGGTGTTGGCGCTGCGGTCCACGCTGCCGCGCTTCAGGTAGGCGTCGTACCAGGCCATCTCGCGGATCATGGCTTCGGCCACTTCGGGCGTGCTGGCGCGCGAGGTCAGCTGGTCGATGCCGTCGCGCACCTCGGTGGTCTCGGAAAACATCACGCTGGCGCCGGCGCGCACCAACAAGTCGGTGCAGAAGCCGACGGCCGGGTTGGCGGTCACGCCCGAGAACGCATCGCTGCCACCGCACTGCACGCCGACCACCAGTTCACTGGCCGGCACGGTTTCGCGCCGGCGCGCGTCCAGGCGTTCCAGGTGTTCCTCGGCCTGCACCATGATCGAATCGACCATCGACATGAAGCCGACGTGCGCGTCGTCCTGCAGGCACACCACGTCCAGCTTGCTCTCCGCGCTGGTGCCCACGTCGGCCACGTTGCGCTCGTCGACCAATGGAATCGAGCCGGGCGGCAACAGGCGCTCGGGCTGCAGCTTTTCGCAGCCCAGGCTCACCACCATGACCTCGCCGCCGAAGTTGGGGTTCAGGCTGATGTTGCGCAAGGTGCGGATCGGCACGACCGCATCGGGCGCATCGATGGCCACGCCGCAGCCGTAGCTGTGCTCCAGCGCCACCACGTCGTCGACATTGGGAAACCTGGGGAGCAACTCGGCCTTGATGCGTTGCACCGCGAATTCGGTGACACCCGCCACGCATTGCACCGTCTGCGTGATGGCAAGGATGTTGCGCGTGCCCACCGAGCCATCGGGATTGCGAAAGCCCTCGAAGGTGTAGCCTTCAAGCGGCGCTTGCGGCGTGGGCTTGACGGTGGAGATCGGCAGGTTGTCGAGTTCACGCGCGTCAGGCATCCTGAGCAGACGCTCGTGCACCCAGCTGCCGGCCGCGATGTCTTTCAAGGCGTAGCCGATGATGACGTTGTAGCGCAGCACCGGTGCGCCCGTGCCCAGGTCTGACAGCGCCACCTTGTGGCCTTGCGGAACATGTTCGCGCAGGGTCAGCCCGGAAGGAAAGACGGTGCCGGCGGGCAGGCCGCCGTCGTTGGCCACGATGGCGACGTTGTCGCGCTCGTGCATGCGAATGGTGAGAGGCGCCTGCGACATGGCTACTTGCTCAGCACCAGGGTCGGCAGCCACATCGAGAATGCCGGCACGTAGGTCACGAGCAGCAGTGCCGCGATCAGCGCGCCGTAGAACGGCCAGATCGTGCGCATGACTTCACCGACCGATATGCCCCCGATCGCGCAGCCGACAAACTGGGTGGTTCCCACTGGCGGCGTGTTCAGGCCCAGCGCGCAGTTGATCAGCATCATGACGCCGAACTGCGTCGGGTCCATGCCGTAGTGCTGGCAGATCGGCAGGAAGATCGGCGTGCAGATCAGGATGGTGGCCGCCATGTCCAGGAAGGTGCCGAGCAGGAACAGCAGCACATTGACCATCAGGAAAATCAGCCACGGCGTCTGCGTCACGGAGCTCATCAGCGCGCCGGTTTTTTGTGGCACTTCATACAGTGCCATGAAGTAGCCGAAGGCCGCAGAAATTCCGATCAGGAGCAACACCACACCGGTGGTCTTGCAGGCCTTGGCACAGGCCTTGATGAAATGGTCCCACGAGAGCGAGCGGTAGACGAATGTCGTGACCACAAGTGCCCACAGCACCGCCGTGGCGGCCGATTCGGTGGCGGTGAACACGCCCGAAAGAATGCCCGCCAGGATGATCACGATAACGAGCAGGCCGGGCATTGCGGCGGCAAAGCTGCGCGCCACCTCATACCAGCCCACGAAGGCGCCGCGTGTGGGGTAGCCGCGCTTGACGGCGACAAAGTAGGCGGCGGCCAGGTTGCACAGCGTCAGGATCAAGGCCGGGATCAGGCACGCGACGATCAAGCCGAGCACGCTGACCGAGGCGATGCCCGTAGTGGCCAGCGTGAAGATGATGATGTTGTGCGAGGTTGGCATCAGCGCGCCGACCAGGGAGGCATGCGTGGTCACGTTCACCGCGTAGTCGGCGTGGTAGCCCTCCTTTTTCATCAAGGGGATCATCACCGAGCCCATCGCCGACACATCGGCCAGCGGTGAGCCGGCCACGCCGCCGAACAAGGTGCAGCCCACCACGTTGCTCATGCCCAGGCCGCCGCGCACGTGGCCCACGAGGCTGTTGGCGAAGCGCACGATGCGGTCGGCGATGCCGCCATACAGCATCAGCTCGCCGGCGAAGATGAAGAACGGAATGGCCAGGAAGGAAAACACCTGCATGCCGCCCACCATCTTCTGGAACACCACCGCCTCGGGCAGCCCGGCATAGAGGATGGTGGCGACGGAGGACAGGCCGATGGAGAACGCGACGGGAACGCCAAGAATCAGGAGGCCGATGAAACTCAGGGCCAATACAGTCAGTTCCATGCGGGTTCGACCTCTTTGCCCTGCAGCAGGGCGATGATGTGTTCAATGGAAAACAGCACGATCAGCGCGCCGGCCACGACCAGCGGTGCATAGTCCGCGCCTTCGGGCACGCCCAGCATGGGCTTCTTTTCGTTCCACTTCAGCGTGGCCCAGAGCCAGCCGCTCTTGGCCATGAGGAAGCCGAACAGGGCGACCAGCAGATGGATCACGATCTCGATCTTCAGCCGCCAGCTTTCCGGCAACAGCGACACCAGCGATTCCAGGCCGATGTGGCCGGCATCGCGCACGCCCACGGCCACGCCCAGCGCGGTCATGTAGAGCACCAGGAGCAAGGCCAGGGCCTCGGCCCAGGTCGGGGTGTCGTTCAGCACATAGCGCCCGACCACCTGCCACTGCACGCAGACGATGACGCCCAGGAGCAGCACGATGGCAAGCATCAGGCTGAGCTTGGACAGGCCCGCGCAGATCCGCGTGAACAGCGAATGCGGTGGCGAAGGTGGACGGGGCAGCGGCATTTACTTGGTGTCCTGCACGGCCTTGACCATGCGCTTGAGGTCTGGTGTGTTCATGAACTTGTCGTAGACCGGGCCCATGGCTTTCTGGAACGAGGCCTTGTCGACCTCAACGATTTCGGCGCCGCCGGCCTTGACTACCGCCATCGACTTGGCTTCCTGCTCGTCCCACTTCTTGCGCTGGAAAGCCACCGAGTCCTTGGCCGCCTTGCGGATGGCGTCCTGCTCGGCCTTGGGCAGCTTGTCGAAGACCATCTTGCTCATCAACAGCATCTCGGGTGCCATCGAATGCTCGGTCTTGCTGTAGAACTTCACGGCCTCGTAGTGCTTGAAGCCGTCGTACGAAGGAATGTTGTTTTCCGCCGCGTCGATCAAGCCGGTCTTCAGGCCGGTGTAGACCTCGCCGATCGGCATCGGCGTGGCGTTCGCGCCCATGGCGCTGACCAGCGCAACCCACAGGTCGGACTGCTGCACGCGGATCTTCATGCCCTTGGCATCGGCCAGGCCCTTCACGGCCTTCTTGCCGTAGATCGAGCGCGCGCCGGAGTCATAGAAGGCCAGGCCGACAAAGCCGTACTGCTCGCAGTCCTTCAGGATCTCCTCGCCCACCGGGCCGTCGAGCACCTTGCGCATGTGATCGACCGAGTGGAACAGGAAGGGCATGGTCGGTACCTGCGTCTTGACGCAGATCGCGTTCATCGGACTGATGTTCACGCGCGTCAGGTCCAGCGCGCCGATCTTGGTCTGGTCGATGGTTTCTTTTTCAGTACCCAGGGCGCCTTTGTTGAACACCTTGATCGTGTGCTTGCCGTTGGTGGCCTTGTTGAGCAGTTCGCTCATGTACTTGACGGCGGCGACCGTGGGGTAGTCGTCGCTGTTGTGCACATCGGACGAGCGAAACTCCGTGGCATGTGCGGCGCAGGCCAGCAAGGCGCATGCGGTGGCGACGAAAGTTGTCTTCAGTTTCATGGTGTCTCCTTCACGGTGGTTGTAGAACAGGTTGTCTCAGGTGGATGGGCTCGGCCGGAAAGCGGGCTCGGGCAGGCCGCGCACGCCGGGGCGCAGCGCGAAGACGCCGCCGGCCAGCGGCTGGTCGGACAGGTCGATGCCGCCGGGGCGGATCGAAGTGACGAACAAGGTGTCGAGCCCGGCGCCGCCGAACGCGCACATCGCGGGCTTCCTGACCGGCACGGCGAGCGAGCGGTCGAGCTTGCCGGCGGGTGTGAAGCGGTGGACGAGCCCGGCGTCGTTGCCGCAGATCCAGTAGCAGCCGTCCTCATCCATCGCGGCGCCGTCGGGGCGGCCGGGCAGGGGCACCATGTCAACGAACAGGCGGCGCTTGCTCGGTGTGCCCGTTTGCGTGTCGTAGTCAAAGGCCCAGATCTTCTGCACCGTGGGATGGGAGTCGCTCAAATAGAGGGTGCGGCCGTCGGGGCTGAAGGCCATGCCGTTGGGCACGATGAAGTCTTCCAACAGCGGCTGTACGCTGCTGCCCGAGGCGTAGCTGTAGACACGGCCCAGGTGGCGGCCTGCCGCCATGTCCAGCAGCATGGTGCCG
>DATILI010000316.1:0-29979 GCA_035476635.1 Burkholderiaceae bacterium
CTGCTGGCCGCCGCTGTTGCGTGGGTGTCGCCGAGCCATGCGCAGACGGACGAGCTCAATGCCGAGCGACAGGTCAAGGCTGCTTTCCTCTACAAGTTTGCCGGCTATGTTGATTGGCCGCCGGGTGCGCTCGGCGCGCCCGATGCACCCTTCGCGATCGGCGTGCTGGGCGCCGAGCCGCTGGCAGTCGAATTGACGCAGGTGGTGAATGGGCGAAAGGTGCAGGAGCGGCCGATCACTGTGCGCAGGCTGAAAGGCGGCGAGGCGCTTTCCGATGTCGCCATCCTGTTTGTGGGAAAGACCGAAACGGCGCGCCTGAAATCCCTTATGAGCGCGCAGCCACCGCGGCCGATCCTGGTGGTGACGGAGTCCGAGGGGGCGCTCGCCCAGGGCGGCATGATCAACTTCCTGGTGGTTGATCGGCGCGTCCGCTTCGAAATCTCGCTTGATTCGGCCGAAAAGAGCGGCCTGCGCCTGAGTTCGCGCCTGCTCGCGGTCGCGCAGAAAGTGCAGACGGGGAGCCCCTGAATGCTGCAATTCATCGGGCGCTCCATCCGCTTCAAGTTCGCGCTGGCCGTGGTGGCCGCGACATTTGTCGCGCTTGTGGTGGCGGGCAGTGCGCTGGTTGCCTATGAGCTGCGTACCTACCAGCAAAACGGCGTCAGCGACTTGCTCACGCAGGCCGAGATTCTTGGCCGCGCGACCGCGCCGGCCTTGTCCTTCGACGACCCCAAGTCGGCCAATGAAAACCTGGCCTTGCTCAAGTCCCGGCCGCAGATTCGTGCCGCTGCCGTCTACAACGCCAGGGGCAAGCTGGTGGCGGACTACCGTGGTGCCAGCAGGGCGGAGGCGATCGTGCCGGCCCTTCCCGAACCCGACGGGGTGCGCGTGCAAGGCAACGAACTGGTCGCTTTCAAGCGGATCGTCGAGAACAAGGAAATTGTCGGTACCGTCTACATGAGCGCCAATTACGAGCTGGAGAGTCGGCTGAAGGACTACCTCGGCATCCTGGCGATCGTGATGGCCTTGAGCCTGCTGGCGGCGCTGGGCATGTCGGTGTGGTTGCAGAAGGCGTTGACCAAACCGATTCTCGCGGTGACGCATGTGGCGCGCGAGGTCATGGAGCGCAGGGATTTCTCGCTGCGGGTGCAAAAGACCACGCAAGACGAGATTGGCTACCTGGTGGACGCATTCAACGACATGCTCGGCGAGGTCGGCCGCAGGGCGCAAGCCCTTGAAGCGGCGAATCTCTCGCTGGAGCGTGAAGCGGCCGAACGGCACCGGGCTGACGAAGACGTGCGCAAGCTGAATGCCGAGCTGGAAGGCCGCGTGTCGGAGCGCACCGCGCAGCTCGAAGCGGCCAACAAGGAGCTGGAGGGATTCAGCTATTCGATCTCACACGACCTGCGCGCGCCGCTGCGCTGGATCGTCGGGTTTTCCGACGCGCTGATGGAGGACCATGGCGCCGAGCTGGATGAGGAAGCGATGCGCAAGCTCGACATCATCCGCAATGAAGGGCGCCGCATGGGCATGCTGATTGACGATCTGCTGGCCTTCGCGCGGCTTGGGCGCAAGGCCTTGCAGACCGGCGAAGTCAACATGACGGCGCTGGCGGAAAGCTGTTGGGAGGCGCTGAAGGCACAGCAGGACGCGACGCGCGTCGACATCCGCATTGACGCCTTGCCACAGGCCCAGGGAGACCGCGTGCTGCTCGGCCAGGTGTGGACCAATCTGCTGTCGAACGCGCTGAAGTTCGGCTCCAAGCAGGAGAATCCGCGCATCGATGTCAGCGCGATCACGGACGAGAAAGAGTACATCTACTTTGTGCGCGACAACGGCGCGGGCTTCAATCCGAAATACCAGGCCAAGTTGTTCGGAGTGTTCCAGCGCCTGCACGATGCAAGCGATTTTCCCGGCACCGGCGTGGGCCTGGCACTGGTGCAGCGCATCGTGAACCGGCATGATGGGCGGGTCTGGGCCGACGGCAAGCCGGGCGAAGGTGCCACGTTCTATTTCACATTGCCCAAGGAGTGCAACGATGGAAGCGTATGAGGAAGTTGAAATCCTGCTGGTGGAAGACAGCCCCAACGATGCCGAGCTCACGATGCGGGCGCTCAAGAAGGGGGGGCTTGCGAACAAGCTGCTGTGGGTCAAGGACGGCGAGCAGGCACTGGACTATTTGTTTCGTCGCGGCGAGTACGCGACCCGTGACGATATCTATCCCAGGCTGGTGCTGCTGGACCTGAAGATGCCGCGCGTGGACGGCATTGAGGTACTGCGGGCGGTCAAGGCCGACGACCGCACGCGCCGCATCCCGGTGGTGGTGATGACCACGTCCCAGGAGGAGCGCGACGTGGCGCAGACCTACGACCTGGGTGTGAACAGCTACGTGGTCAAGCCGGTTGATTTCAGCTCGGTGGCCGAGATTGTTTGCAGGGCCGGGTATTACTGGCTGGCGATCAACCGCACGCCGTAGCTATCTCAAGCCTAGTGGTTGTCCTTGGGCACAAACGCCCCGCGCTTGCCCACCAGAAAATCAAGGTCCACGCCTTCATCCGCCTGCAGCACATGGTCGACATAGAGCTTCCAGTAGCCTGAAGACAGCGGCGGCTGGGGCGCCTGCCATTGCGCCAGGCGCTGCTTGAGTTCTTCCTCGCTGATCAACAGTTGCAGCCTGCGCTCGGGCACGTTGAGTTCGATCATGTCGCCGTTTTGCACCACCGCCAGCGGCCCGCCGGCAGCGGCCTCGGGAGCGGTGTGCAGCACCACCGTGCCGTAGGCCGTGCCGCTCATGCGCGCGTCGCTGATGCGCACCATGTCGGTGATGCCTTTTTTCAGCACCTTGGGCGGAAGCGGCATGTTGCCTACTTCGGCCATGCCGGGGTAGCCCTTGGGGCCGCAGTTCTTGAGCACGAGGATGCAGCTTTCGTCGACGTCGAGGTTCTCGTCGTCGATGCGCGCATGAAAGTCCTCGCTGTTTTCGAACACCACGGCGCGGCCGGTGTGCACCATGAGTTCCGGTGTCGCGGCGCTCGGCTTGATGACCGCGCCGCGCGGCGCGAGGTTGCCGCGCAGGATGGCAATGCCGGCCTTTTCCTTGAACGGGGCGTCGAATTTCTTGATGACGCGCGGGTCGTGGTTTTGTGCGTCTGCAATGTTCTCGGCCACGGTCTTGCCGCTGGCCGTCACGATGCCGGTGTGCAGCAGGTGCTGGATCTCTTTCATCACCACCGGCAGGCCGCCCGCGTAGCAGAAGTCTTCCATCAGGTGTTCGCCCGAGGGCTGCAGGTTCACCAGGCAGGGCAGCTCGCTGCCCAGACGCTCGAAATCATCGATCGTGAGCTTCAGGTCCAGGCGCCCGGCGATGGCGATCAGGTGGATCACGGCGTTGGTGGAGCCGCCGATCGCCGCCAGGGTGCGAATGGCGTTCTCGAAGGCCTCGCGCGTGAGCACCTGCGAGATCTTCTGGTCGGTGTGCACCATCTCGACGATGCGCCGGCCCGCCATGCGCGCCAGCACATTGCGCCGGCCGTCCACGGCGGGGTAGGCCGCGTTGCCCGGAAGGCCGATGCCCAAGGCCTCGACCATGCTGGCCATGGTGGAGGCCGTGCCCATGGTCATGCAGTGGCCGTGGCTGCGGTGCATGCAGCTCTCGGCTTCGAAGAAATCCTGTAGTTTCAGCGTGCCGGCACGCACCTGCTCGCTCATGCTCCACACGCCGGTGCCCGAGCCCAGCTCCTGCCCGCGCCATTTGCCGTTGAGCATCGGGCCGCCCGAGACGCCGATGGTCGGCAGGTCGGCACTGGAGGCGCCCATCAGCAGCGAGGGCGTGGTCTTGTCGCAGCCCATGAGCAGCACCACGCCGTCGATCGGGTTGCCGCGGATGCTTTCCTCCACGTCCATGCTCGCGAGGTTGCGGTACAGCATGGCGGTGGGGCGCAGCAGGGTTTCGCCCAGCGACATCACGGGAAACTCGAGCGGGAATCCGCCAGCCTCGTAGACGCCGATCTTCACCTGCTCGGCCAGCGTGCGGAAATGGCTGTTGCAGGGCGTGAGTTCGGAAAAGGTGTTGCAGATGCCGATCACCGGCCGGCCGTCGAACTGGTCGTGCGGAACACCCTTGCCCTTGACCCAGCTGCGGTAGGCGAAGCCATCGCGATCCTGCCGGCCGAACCATTGCTGGCTGCGGAGTTCTTCTGGTTTCTTGCGGGGCTTGGCTGACATGAAAAGTCTCCTTCGGATGAATCAGGGAAAACGATGAAGGCGGTGCCGCCTCCGGAATCGAATAATATTATCGTAATACCTTTGACCTTCACCCAGCAACCCGAAATGGAATCCAAGATGACCAAACCGGAGATCCTCGCGGTCGCCAAGCTGCCGCCGTTCCTCATGGAGCCACTGCAGGCTGCCTTCACGGTGCATGACCGCGCGCATGAAAGCGGCTCGGCGGCGTTTTCGGGTTTTGCGGCCGCGGCGCCGCGCATTCGCGCCATCGTCGGCGGCGGCGAGTCCAAGGTGCCGCAGGCCTTGATGGCGCAATTGCCCGCGCTGGAAATGATCTCGATCATGGGTGTGGGCTATGACGGCGTCGACGTCGCCGCGGCCGTGCAGCGCGGGCTGCCGGTCACGCATACGCCGGGTGTGCTGAACGACGACGTTGCGGACCTGGCCATCGGATTGATGCTCTCGGTGGCGCGCCGCATTCCGCAGGCTGACCAGTTCGTGCGCACGGGCCAGTGGCTGCAGGGTCCGATCCGGCTGGCGCGCAAGATGTCCGGGGCACGGCTGGGCATCATCGGCCTGGGCCGCATCGGGCAGGCGATCGCGACCCGCGCGCAAGGCTTTGGCATGCACATCGCCTACACGGCGCGCAGCGAGAAGCCAGGTTTGCCGTATCGCTTCCATCCGTCGGCGCAGGCCCTGGCCGCCGAGGTCGACTTCCTGGTCGCCATCACGCCCGGCGGTGCGGGCACGCGCCAGCTGGTCGACGCCGCGGTGCTCAAGGCACTGGGCCCCGCGGGCTATCTCATCAACGTGGCGCGTGGCTCGGTAGTGGATGAGGCCGCACTGGTGCAGGCGCTTGAACAAGGCGTGATCGCCGGGGCCGGCCTGGACGTCTTCGAGGACGAACCCCGCGTGCCCGCCGCGCTGCTGGCCATGGACAACGTGGTGCTGACGCCGCACATGGCCAGCGCCACCACGCAGACGCGCCAAGCCATGGCCAATCTGGCGGTGTCCAACCTCCTCGCGCACTTCGCGGGCGAGCCGCTTTTGAGCCCTGTCCCGGAATGCCAATGAGGGTTTTCCATAGTGCCGACGGCTTGTCTAATCATCATATGATAACAATGCAAACACAAGCCAAACCATGATCAAGAACGTCCACGGCAACACGGTAGACCTGCTCGGCGAAGCCGTGATTTCAGGTCGCTACGCCGTGGGTGGATCGATTCCCGCAGAGCCCATTCTTTGCGAGGAACTGGGCGTCAGCCGCACGGTGGTGCGCGAATCCATCAAGTCGCTCGTGGCCAAGGGCCTGATCATCACCGGCCCCAAGGTCGGCACACGCGTGCTGCCGGAAGACCAGTGGAACTGGTTCGATCCCGACGTGATCACCTGGCAGGCCAAGGCCGGCCTGTCGCCCGAATTCCTGCGCGACCTGCAGGACCTGCGCCGCGTGGTGGAGCCCGCAGCGGTCAGTCTCGCGGCGCAGCGCGCCACGGCGGAAGACATTGCCGAGATCGAACTGGCGTTTGCCGGCATGAAGCGGGCGGTCGAGGGCGGGGGTGACTACGTGACCTTCGACTTGCGGTTTCACCAGGGTTTGCTGCGTGCCGCGCACAACCGCATGCTGCTGCAGATGAGCAAGGCGCTGGGCGCGTTGCTGCGCACCAGCTTCGAGATCTCGACCGCCAAGAAGGACGGGCCCGCGCATTCCTTGCCGCTGCACCGCGCCGTATTGGACGCCGTGATCGCCAAGGAACCGCAGCGCGCCGAAAAGGCCATCCTGAAGCTCATCGATGGCGCGCACAAGGACATCGAAGAGGTGCTGGGCTCGCGCCGGCGCCTGCCGCGCCTGAGCAAGCCGGCGCCGCAGCTCAAGGCAGCCTGACCAGCGCTGCGCCATCGGCATCAAGCACATTGGTTCCCACCACAAGCATTCCAACCCGCACAGGAGACACGCCAATGAAACTCAAATCACTTCTCGCCACGGCATTGATCGCCGCCGGTCTGGTCGCGGCCGCGCCTGCATCGGCGCAGGAAACGCTCACCGTATGGTGGGCCAAGGGCTTCTACAAGGCCGAAGACGATGCGCTCTTTGCGGCCATCAAGAAGTTCGAGGCCAAGACCAAGGTGAAGATCGAGCTGTCCCAGTATGCGCCGCAGGAAGCCATTCCCAAGACTGTGGCGGCGCTCGATTCCAGGAATCCGCCCGATGTGGCCTACGCCGACGTGTACGACTTCCAGGTTGCCGGCAAGTGGGCGTTCGACGGCAAGCTGGAAGACATCAGCAGCGTGATCGACCCGATCCGCGCCAGCTTCGCGAAGAACACGGTGGAAACCACCTTCCTGTACAACGACGTGGACAAGAAGCGCGCCTACTACGCCTTCCCCATGAAGCAGCAGACCATGCATATCCAGTATTGGGCCGACATGCTGGCCGACGCCGGATTCAAGGAGTCCGACATTCCGACCAACTGGAAGGATTACTGGAACTTCTGGTGCGACAAGGCGCAAGCCGGCTACCGGGCCAAGTCCGGGACCCGCGCGTTTGGCATTGGCCAGCCCATGGGCGTGGATTCCAGCGACTCGTTCTACTCGTTCCTGACCTTCATGGACGCGCACAATGTTTCCCTGGTAAGCGACAGCGGCAAGCTGCTGGTGGACGATCCGGCGGTGCGCACCGGCCTGATCAACGCACTGACGGACTACACCGGCATCTACACCCGGGGTTGCACGCCGCCGTCGTCGTCCAACTGGAAAGACCCGGAGAACAACGTCGCGTTTCACAACAAGACCACGCTGCTGACGCACAACGCCACCATTTCCATCGCTGCGAAATGGCTTGACGACATGAACAATGCCACGCTGACGGAAGCACAGCGCGCAACCGCGAAGAAGAATTACACCGAGCTGATTCGTACGGCGGGCTTTCCGAACAAGCCTGACGGCAGCAAGATGGTGTACCGGGCGGCCGTGAAGGTCGGCGTTGTCTTCAAGGATTCCAAGAACAAGGCGCGCGCCAAGGAGTTCGTCAAGTTCATGATGGCCGAAGAGAACCTGGGGCCGTATGTGGAAGGATCTTTGGGGCGCTGGTATCCGGTGACCAAGACCGGTCAGGCCAGCCAGTTCTGGAAGAACGACAAGCACCGCCTCGCCGTGCACAACCAGTTCCAGGCCGGCACGGTCAACTTCGAGTTCACGAAGAACTACAAGTTCACGGTGCTCAACAACGAGAACGTCTGGGCCAAGGCCATGAACCGTGTGGTCAGCGAGAAAATCCCGGTCGACAAGGCGGTTGACGAAATGATCGCGCGTATCAAGGCCGTTGCGAACTGATCCGGCCCGGCCAAGACCTCAACTACCTTGAAGCGAATGGCCGACCGGCACGGGCCGGCGGCCACTACCTCGCAATGCCATGAACACTTTGACGCTTGACCCGCCGGTGCAAAGCGCCCGCCGACCCAGAAAGGGCATGTCGTCCTGGGAATTCTGGGGCCTGGTGCTGCTTGTTCCCTATACCCTGGTGTTTCTGATTTTTGTGCTGTATCCGGTGGGATATGGCCTTTGGCTGGCACGCGCGCCCGCGAGTTACGTCAAGTTGTTCGACGACCCGATCTTTCTCCGTACGCTTGTCAACACCCTGATCTTCCTGGTGGTTGGCATCAACCTGAAGATGCTGGTGGCGCTGTTCCTGTCGGGATTCTTTGTGCAGACCCGCACCTGGATCAAATGGCTCTCGATGCTGTTCATCCTGCCCTGGGCGGTGCCGTCGATTCCCACGATTTTGTCGATGCGCTTCATGCTGAACCCGGAGTGGGGCGTCATCAATACCCTGATTTTCAAACTGAGCGGGGCCGACGGTCCCAACTGGCTCAACGATCCCACGCTGGCCCTGTCGTTCTCGATCCTCGCGCACATCTGGAAGTCCTTGCCGTTCTGGACCCTGATCCTGGTTGCGGCGCGCCTGGCGATTCCCGCCGAGCAATATGAAGCCGCATCGGTCGATGGCGCGACGAACTGGCAGAAATTCAAGTTCATCACCTGGCCCTCGCTGAAGACGGTCTACCTGACTTCGACACTGCTGTCGACCATCTGGACGCTGGGGGACTTCAACAGCGTCTACCTGCTCACCGGAGGCGGTCCGGCGGACCTGACCCACGTGCTGGCTACGCTGGGCATCCGCTACCTGCGGCTTGACCAGATCGAACTGGCGATGGCCTCCATCGTCGTGGCAATGCCGATGGTGCTGCCACTGGTCTACTTCATGATGAGGCGCCTGTCCAAATGAAACGATTGACCTTCAAGCAGGTGTCCACCGAGGCCAAGCTGCTGCTGATCGGTATTCCGGTGCTGCTGTGGACCATGATTCCGGTTTACCACCTGTTCCTGTTCGCCATTTCGCCGCGCGATCAAGCCACCTCGGGGCGCCTGTGGCCCAAGGATCCGACGCTGGACAACTTCCGCATCGTGATGGAGCAAAAGCACTTCTACCTGCACCACTTCTGGCAGCAGTTGGCCAATTCGGTCCTGATCGCGTTCGCGGTCGCCGGCATCACCCTGTTCATCGCGACGACGGCCGCCTTTGCCATCAGCCGCCTGAAGGTGCGCGGCGGGCGGACCGTCATGAACATGGCACTGTTCACCTACTTCATTCCCGCGGCCTTCCTGGCGGTGCCGATGTACAAGACCATGGGCAACTATGGCTTGCTCAACAGCCAATGGTCCCTGATCCTGGCGATGGTCACCATCGCTTCGCCCTACTGCATCTGGGTGCTCAAGCAGGCGTCGGACAAGCTGCCGTACGAACTGGATGAAGCGGCAAAGATGGATGGCGCCTCGCCGATGCAACTGTTCCGCCTGGTCTATGTGCCATTGATGGTGCCGTCCCTCGTTGCTGTGGGCACCTACGCATTGCTGCTGGCCTGGAACGAGTACCTGTATGCCTTCTTGCTGCTGTCCGGCGAAACCAGCATCACCCTGGGTGTGGCCTTGGGCAACTTCCTGGCGGCCGATGATTCCCCGTGGGAGCTGCTGATGACCACCGGCCTGATCTACGCGCTGCCTCCGGCTGCGATCTACTACACGTTCAAGCGCTACATGGTGTCCGGCCTCACGGCGGGCGCGGTGAAAAGCTAGGGCCTGTTCGCACTATTTTTGCCAGATGCGTTGCGATCAAAAAGGGCCAGGCGCAAGGCGCCAAACGAAGCTGGGGTTCAGCCCCAGCGAGGCTTGGCAACGCCGCGGATGGCCCTTTTTGATCGCAACCCGCAGGGAACGTAGTGAAAGCCGCGCCACTCGTTGTTGCGTTCCTAGCCCAGGCGGTCAGCCTGGGCGTCGTCACGCGCCTAGATTGGCGCGGCTTTCACTACGTTCGCACTGGCAAAAATAGTGTGAACAGGCCCTAACCAACCGAGTTCTCAATACCTATGGCTTCCGTTTCGTTTCGCACCATTGAAAAGACTTTTGGCAAGATCAAGATCATCCACGGCATCAGTTTCGACATCGCCGATGGCGAGTTCGTGGTGCTGGTCGGCCCGTCGGGCTGTGGCAAGTCCACGCTGCTGCGCATGCTCGCGGGGCTGGAGGATATCAGCGGGGGCGAGATCGCCATCGACGACCGGGTGATCAACGACCTGGATTCCAAGGATCGCGATATCGCCATGGTGTTCCAGAGCTACGCGCTCTATCCGCACATGACGGTGCGCGAGAACATGGCCTTCAGCCTCAAGCTGCGCAAGGCAGACAACGCCTTGACGGACCAGCGCGTGGGCGACGCGGCGCGCATTCTGAATCTCGATGCCTTGCTCGATCGCTTTCCACGCGAGTTGTCGGGCGGGCAGCGCCAGCGCGTCGCCATGGGGCGGGCCATCGTGCGCGACCCGAAGGTCTTCCTGTTCGACGAACCGCTGTCCAATCTGGACGCCAAGCTGCGCGTGGCCATGCGCGCGGAGATCAAGTCGCTGCATCACCGCCTGAAGACGACCACGGTGTATGTGACGCACGACCAGATCGAGGCCATGACCATGGCCGACCGGATCGTGGTCATGCACGACGGCATCGTCGAGCAGATCGGCACGCCGCTGGAGCTGTTTGACCGGCCCGGCAACCTGTTCGTCGCGCAGTTCATCGGATCGCCGGCCATGAACGTGCTTCAAGGCCGCTTGCGCAAGGAGGACGGCCGCTGCTGGGTCGATGCGCAAGGTGCTTCCTGGCCGGCTCCCGTGGACACGACAGCGCAGGATGGGCAGGCGGTGCACTACGGCATTCGTCCGGGCGACATCAGCCTGTCGACCAACGGCAGCGGCATCGCGGCCCAGGTCATCGTGGTCGAACCCACGGGCGCCGAGACCGAGCTTCTACTGCAAGTGGGCGATGCCCAGCTGACCCTGGTGATGCATGGCCGTACCAGTGTGGACGCGGACCAGATGGTCATGATTGACGTGGATGTGGGCAAGGCGCACCTGTTCGACGTCGGCAACGGCACGCGGTTGGTCGCATGATTTCCGATCTGTTCAGGCTTGACGGCCGGGTGGCGCTGGTGACCGGTTCGTCCGGCGGCATTGGCCTGGCACTGGCGCGCGGGCTGGCGCAGGCCGGCGCGCGCATCGTACTCAACGGCCGCGATGCGCAGAAGCTGGCGGCGGCAGCCGATGGCTTGCGCGGCGAGGGTCTGGCCGAAGTTCACGCCAAGGCCTTCGACGTGACCAAGGCGAAGGCGGTGGAACAGGCGGTGCAGGAGATCGAACGCGACATCGGCGCCATCGACATCCTCGTCAACAATGCCGGCATGCAGCGCCGCGCGCCGCTGGAGGAGTTTTCGCACGAAGACTGGCATGCGCTCATGCGTACCAACCTGGACAGTGTGTTCTTCGTCGGCCAGGCTGTGGCGCGCAAGATGATTCCCCGCCGGCGCGGAAAAATCATCAACATCTGCTCGGTCCAAAGCGAGCTGGGTCGGCCGAACATCGCGCCCTACACCGCCAGCAAGGGCGCGGTCAAGATGCTGACCAAGGGCATGGCGATCGACTGGGGTCCGCACGGCATCAATGTCAATGGCCTGGGCCCGGGCTATTTCAAGACCGAGCTCACCGAAAAGCTGGTGAACGATGCGCCTTTCAGCGCCTGGCTGACCGGCCGCACGCCGTCCAGGCGCTGGGGCGAGGTGGATGAACTGGCCGGTGCGGCGGTGTTTCTTGCGAGCGATGCGGCCAGTTTTGTCAACGGCCACGTCTTGTATGTGGATGGCGGTGTCACCGCTACTTTGTAAAAGAGGCAATAGCTATGCGCGCCCTGGTCTGCCACGCCCCCCTGGACTTGCGTCTGGACAACTTTGAACCTGAGCCTTTGGGTCCGCATCAGCTGCGCGTGCGCGTGGCCTTTGGCGGCATCTGCGGTTCCGACCTGCATTACTTCCAGAATGGCGGCTTCGGTACGGTGCGCATCAAGGAGCCGATGGTGCTGGGGCACGAGGTGTCCGGCATCGTCGACGCCGTGGGCAGCGAAGTCACGGGCATGCGGGCTGGCCAGCGCATCGCGATTTCTCCTTCGCGTCCCTGCGGTGTTTGCCGGTTCTGCCAGCGTGGCCACCACAACCACTGCCTGGACATGCGCTTCTACGGCAGCGCGATGCGCTTCCCGCACGTGCAAGGGGCGTTTCGGCAAGCGCTGGTGATCGACGCGGCGCAGGCGCACGCCATCGCGGACGACCTGCCGCTGTCCCATGCGGCCCTGGCCGAGCCCCTGTCGGTCGGCCTGCACGCCATCGAGCGCGCCGGCTCGGTGTTCGGCAAGAACGTGCTGGTCACCGGCTGCGGCCCCATCGGTGCTTTGCTGATTGCCGGCCTGCGCCGCGCCGGAGCCGCCCGCATCGTGGCGGCGGACATCGCCGCGCTGCCGCTGGCCTGCGCCTTGAAAATGGGCGCGGACGAAACCATCAACCTGGTTGAAGATCCCGCCGGCCTGGCGCCCTATGCCGCGAGCAAGGGCTTGTTCGATGTCATGTTCGAGGCCTCGGGCAGCGACAAGGCTCTGCGCGCCGGCCTGGAGGTCGTGGCGCCGCGCGGCGTGATCGTGAGCATCGGGCTGGGTGGTGACATCAGCCTGCCGCTGAACATGATCGTCGGCAAGGAAATCGACTTGCGCGGCACCTTCCGCTTTCACTCCGAGTTTGCCGTTGCGGTCAGCTTTCTGAACCAGCGCCTGGTCGACGGCAGCCCGGTCATCTCGGACATCGTCGCCTTCGATCGCGCCACCGAAGCGTTCACGCTCGCCGGCGACAAGAGCAAATCGATGAAAGTCCAGATCGCCTTCGACGGTACGCTTGAAGACAGCGCGCTTGAAGCATGAGGCCCAGATGACCGCCTTCACCAAAGTTGTTCTTTTCACCGACACCGATGGCCGCGCGAAATTTCGCGAGGAGAGCGTGGCGCTGACCGAAGGCAACCCGCAGGCCTTGCTGTCTGCGGTGTTCGACTCTTCCGGCTACCAGCTGCGCCATAGCCCGGTAGGTTTTCGCAGCCAGTTTCATTGCACGGGCAGCCCGCAGTGGGTCTTCATCCTGGGTGGCCAGATGGAGATCGGCCTGCAGGATGGAAGCTCGCGCATCTTCAAGCCGGGTGGGCACTTTTACTCGGCCGACGTGCTGCCGGCGGGTGCGCAATTCGATCCAGCGGTCCATGGGCACTGGAGCCGGCAGCTCGGGCCGGACCCGCTGGCCACATTGTTTGTGCGGGGCTGAGCAACCGGGCCACAGCGTGATCAAGAACGTGCACGGCAGTACGGTGGACCACCTGGGCGAAGCCATCGTCGCCGGCCGCTACGCCGAAGGCGCGTCGCTGCCGGCCGAACCCTTGCTCTGCATGGAGTTGGGCGTGAGCCGCACGGTGATCCGTGAAGCCATCAAGACCCTCGTCGCGAGGGGGCTCGTCAGTACCGGCCCCAAGGTGGGCACGCGCGTGTTGGCGGCGGAGCAATGGAACTGGTTCGATGCCGATGTGGTCGTCTGGCAGACCAAGGCGGGCCTTACACCCGAATTCCTGCGCGACTTGCAGGACTTGCGCCGCGTGGTGGAACCGGCGGCCGTGCGCCTGGCGGCCGAACGCGCCACACCCCAGGACATTGCCGATATCGAGGCCGCCTATGCGGGCATGAAGCATGCGATCGAGGAGGGCGGCGACTATGTGGCGTACGACCTGCGGTTCCACCAGGGCCTGCTGCGCGCGTGCCGCAACCGCATGATCGTGCAGATGAGCAAGGCCCTGGGTGCCTTGCTGCGCACCAGCTTCGAGCTTTCGACCTCGCGCCGTGACGGGCCCAAGCGCTCGTTGCCCTTGCACCGGGCGGTACTGGACGCCGTCGCCGCGCACCAGCCGGCCAAGGCCGAGCGCGCCATCCTGCAGCTCATCGACGGTGCGCGCGACGATATCGAGCAGGTGCTGGCGCTGCGGCGGGGCCCGCCCCCATTGCTTGCCTAGGCGCCGGGCATCACCGTGCCCGAGGGCGGCAGCCGCAGGCGCAGCAGGGCCCGCACGAAACCGTGGTCGGAGCGGCTGCGGTCTCGGCCTTCGTGCAGGTGGTCGTTGAAGTAGTCGACCCGGCGCACATCGCCCAGGCTGAAGCGGCTGCCGGGTACGAATTCTTCGCTGACCAGGATCTGGTCCAGCACTTCCGGATAACCCTGGTGCACATGGGAATAGGCCACATCCTTCTTGAGCGCGGCCTCGCCCTGAACCTCATAGGCGTTGAAAAGAGCCACGTCGCGCGCCGCCTTGTTGTAGGCGATTTCGGACGTGGAGGCCACCAGTTGCGTGGTGACGCTGTGCGGCGCGTCGTTGAAGTCGCCCATCACCACCAGCGGGTCGTGGGTTCGTTGCAGGAGGTCGATCACGATATGGCGCAAGGCGGTGGCTTCGGTGCCGCGCATGATCAAGGAGCGTAAGGTGGCCAGCGCCGCGACCTTGGGGTCGTCGCGGTCTTCCAATGCGGCCCCCTGGACGTCCAGCAGGAACTTGGGGCGCTTGGATTTCAAGTGACAGGTCAGCACATGCAGGCGCTGGCCGTGCTTCATCCGCAGAGTGGCCAGCAGGGGCGGGCGCTCGAACCGGGTGTGCCGGCCGATGCCGGGAACGTCGATGGCCATGTCCTGCGGCAGGTCAGTGAAGGACTGCACCTGTTCAACGGGAAGCCGTGTGACCAGGCCGACGCGCGGTGTGCCTTGCGCGCCGGATTGCCCCGGCCCGTTTTCCGCGCCGGGAATGGCGACGGTCTTGTACTGCAGGCCGCTGCGGGCCAGCGCGCCCTTCAAGGCGTCTTCATCCCAGATTTCCTGAACGGCCAGCACATCGGCATTCAAGGTGCGCACACGCTGCCCGAGCCATTCGATCTTGCGTTCGAATTCGGCCGAAGAGTACGGCTCCTGGTTGGCATAGAAAACGCGCCCGCTGTTGGCCAGGTTGAGCATGTTGCATGTGGCCACCATCAAGGTGGCGAAGGCGGGTGCATCCGGCATCGGCGGTGCCTGGCGTTGCTGCGGATCAGGCATGGGCTTGCCCCCCGTTCTGAAGAACCCCCGAGAGCAGGACCTGCCGGCCCGGGCGGCCAGCCTTCACAGCCTGGCGCAGGGCGGCGGCGACGCGGTCCGCGGGAATGCTGCGGTAGTTGGCGGGGATCAAGGCTTTGAAGGTGCGCGAAACCAGCAGCGCCAAGCCCTCGCCGCTGCGCTCGGGCTGGTCCAATGCGGTGCGGTCACCGGCCAAAAAAGAAGGCCGGGCAATGATCACCGTGGTGTAGCCCAGGCTGGAGACTGCATCTTCCATCTCGCCCTTGACCCGGTTGTAGAACACGGAAGAGCGCGCGCTGGCGCCCATGGCGCTGACGACACCCAGCTTCGTGGCGCCTGCCGCGCGCGCGGCGCGGGCCACGGCCAACACGGCATCGAAATCAATGGCGCGAAACGCTTCCTGGCTACCGGCCACCTTGATGGTGGTGCCCAAAGCAACAAAGACTTCGTCCACGGCGGGCAGGGGGCCCGGCGCGGCGAAGTCCAAGATGTGCGAATGCAGCTTCGCGTGCTGCACGCCCAAAGGCCGGCGGCCCACGCTGTGGACCGCCGTGTAGTCTTTATCGGTTAAAAGACCTTGTAGGATTTCCCGGCCCACGAGGCCCGAAGCCCCCGCCACCAGAGCGGTTCGGTGGCCGGCCGCCGCGGCGCCCGCGGTCGGCCATGCTGTCGACGCTGGTGCGTAGGGGGTCGGGTTGGCGTTGCTGGCCATTGGCGGCTTTCTGGCTGTTGGCGTTGCCGCCATTGTGCATGCCGTGCCCGCCGTGCGGCGTGTGGTTGCGCGGCTGGCCGCCGTTGCCCGAGCGGCCTTGCCCCTGGCCTTGTGCCGGGCGCGGGCCCTGCGAGCGCGGCTGGCCCTGGCCACCGCCATTGCCGCCACCGGCGCCGCTGCGCTCGCCTTGCTTGGCCTTGCTGTCGCGCATGCGCTGCATCATCTCGCCGCGCGCGGCCTTGGCGGCTGCTGCCATGACGTCGCGGCTCGGCGGCTTGCCGGCGCCGCCCCAGATGGTCTGGCGGCCCATGGCGATGGGTTCGGCCTGCTCGCCGGCCTCGGGTCCGAAGCCTTCGACCACCCTGACTTCGATCTGCTGCTTGGTGAAGCGCTCGATGTCGCGCATGAAGCCTTCCTCGTCCAGGCAAACCAGGCTTACGGCCTCGCCGCTGTTGCCGGCGCGGCCGGTGCGGCCGATGCGGTGCACATAGTCTTCGCTGACGTTGGGGATTTCATAGTTGACCACATGCGGCAGTTCGTCGATGTCGATGCCGCGCGCGGCGATGTCGGTCGCCACCAGGGCGCGGATGTCGCCGCTCTTGAAGCCGGACAGGGCCTGGGTACGTGCCGCCTGGCTCTTGTTGCCGTGCAGCGCCATGCTCTGGATGCCGTTCTTGGTCAGGAACTCGGCCACGTTGTTGGCGCCGAACTTGGTGCGCGTGAACACCAGCACCTGGCTCCAGTTGTGCTCCTGGATGATGTGGGCGAGCAGCGCCTTTTTCTTGCCGCGGCCCACCGGATGGACCACCTGGGTAATGCGCTGCACCGTGGTGTTGCGCGGCGTGACCTGGATGTGCTGCGGATCGCGCAGCAGGCTGCTGGCGAGGTCGCGGATTTCATCGCTGAACGTGGCGGAGAACAGCAGGCTTTGCTTGTCCTTCGGCACCACGGCCAGCACCTTCTTTACATCGTGGATGAAGCCCATGTCCAACATGCGGTCGGCCTCGTCGAGCACGAGCATCTGCACCTGGCCCAGGTCCAGCATGCCTTGCTGATGCAGGTCAAGCAGGCGGCCGGGTGTGGCGACGAGGATGTCCACGCCCTTCTTCAGGCGGGCAATCTGGGGGCCCATGCCGACGCCGCCAAAAATCACGGCGGAAGTCAGTTGCAGGTGCTTGCCATAGGTACGCACGGATTCCTCGACCTGTGCGGCGAGTTCACGCGTGGGCGTCAGCACCAGGGCGCGGATGCCGGTGCCGCCGAATTTGTTTTGCGCACTGCGGCGCATGCTCAGGTTGTGCAGCAGGGGGAGCGTGAACGCTGCGGTCTTGCCGGTGCCGGTCTGTGCGCCGCCCAGGAGGTCATGGCCCTCAAGCACGATGGGGATCGCTTGCGCCTGGATGGCCGTGGGGGTTTCGTAGCCTTGCTCGCGCACGGCTTTCAGAATGGCGGGAGCCAGTTTCAGTTCGTCAAAAGTCATAAAGATGCGCCAACCAAGGCGCTTGGGGGATCGGCCTGTTCGGTCTTTTGAAAACCGAGCCAGTCAAGGCAGATGAGGTTCAAGGGTGGGAGCCTGCGAGCTTGGTGAAAAGCATCGCGTCGTCCCCCAGCAGAGTGCTGACATTGCGGACAACTGGAGTCCGCAACAGGCGCTATTGTCGCATGAGTCGATAATCCATGTTTTCCACCGCACAGAAAACACCGGTTACACCAATGGCCCAGTACGTATTTACCATGAACCGCGTCGGCAAGATCGTGCCGCCGAAGCGCCAGATCCTCAAGGACATTTCTCTCAGCTTCTTCCCCGGCGCCAAGATCGGCGTGCTGGGCCTGAACGGCTCGGGCAAGTCCACGCTGCTGAAAATCATGGCAGGCCTGGACAACGAAATCGAGGGCGAAGCCACACCGATGCCGGGCCTGAACATCGGCTATTTGCCGCAGGAACCCAAGCTCAACCCGGAGCACACCGTGCGCCAGAGCGTGGAAGAGGCGATGGGCGAAGTTTTCGCCGCCAAGGCCAAGCTGGAAGCGGTCTATACCGCCTATGGTGAGGCCGATGCCGATTTCGATGCACTGGCCGCCGAGCAGGCCCGCCTGGAAGCGATCATCGCCACGGCCGGCACCGATTCCGAGCACCAGCTGGAAATCGCCGCCGATGCGCTGCGCCTGCCGCCCTGGGAGGCGGTCGTCGGCGTGCTCTCCGGCGGCGAAAAGCGCCGCGTGGCGCTGTGCCGCCTGTTGCTGTCCAAGCCCGACATGCTGCTGCTGGACGAGCCGACCAACCACCTGGACGCCGAGTCGGTGGAATGGCTGGAAGTGTTCCTCAAGCGTTTTTCCGGCACCGTGGTGGCGATCACCCACGACCGCTACTTCCTGGACAACGCCGCCGAGTGGATTCTGGAACTGGACCGCGGCCGCGGCATTCCGTACAAGGGCAACTACAGCAACTGGCTGGAGCAGAAGGAAGAGCGCCTGGAGGCCGAGCAAAAGGGCGAGGAAGCCCATGCCAAGGCCATGAAGAAGGAACTCGAATGGGTGCGCCAGAACCCCAAGGCGCGCCAGGCCAAGAGCAAGTCGCGTCTTGCGCGCTTCGAAGAACTGTCTGATTTCGAATACCAGAAGCGCAACGAAACGCAGGAAATCTTCATCCCTGTCGCCGAGCGCCTGGGTAGCAAGGTGATTGAGTTCAACAACGTCAGCAAATCCTTCGGCGACCGGATGCTGATCGACAACCTGAGCTTCACCGTGCCGGCCGGCGCCATCGTCGGCATCATCGGCCCCAACGGCGCCGGCAAATCGACGCTGTTCAAGCTGATCGCCGGCAAGGAAAAGGCCGATAGCGGCGAAGTGGTGGTGGGTCCGACCGTCAAGATGGCCTTTGTCGACCAGCACCGCGACGAACTGGAAAATCAGAAGACGGTGTGGGAAGACGTCTCGGGCGGGCTGGACATCCTGACCGTGGGCAAGTTCCAGATGCCCAGCCGCGCCTATTGCGGGCGCTTCAACTTCAACGGCGGCGACCAGCAAAAGCGCGTGGGCACGCTCTCGGGCGGCGAACGCGGGCGACTGCATCTGGCCAAGACGCTGATTGCCGGCGGCAACGTGCTGATGCTGGACGAACCCTCCAACGATCTGGACGTGGAAACCCTGCGGGCGCTGGAAGATGCGCTGCTGGAATTCGCGGGAAGTGTCATGGTGATCAGCCATGACCGCTGGTTCCTGGACCGGATTGCCACGCACATCCTGGCGTGCGAAGGCGATAGCCAATGGGTGTTCTTCAACGGCAACTACCAGGAGTATGAAGAAGACAAGAAACGCCGCCTGGGTGAGGAAGGCGCGAAACCGAAGCGGGTGCGCTACAAAGCGCTAAAGTAGTAGCCTCCAAGAGGATTCATGCGAGCCCCATGACCATGCACGACGACCAGCCCTCCGCTCCCGACGCATCCATCTACCAAGCCTGTCTCGCTGAAGCGGCGCAGGCCGGGCAAGCGTTGATGGGGGGAATGGTGAGCACCGCGCGGCAGGCGCTGCAGTTGCGCGACGCAACTGCGCGCGATTACCACGAGCGCAATGCCCTGAGCCATGCCTTGCATCTGCTGGGCAAGCATGAGGCAAATTTGGTGGAACGCTATCCGCGCGCCCTGGAAGCGGCCTTTGCCGAGGCCGGTTCGGGGGAGCGGGCGAAGCCGGCCTCGACAACCATGAGCTTGAGCTTCGACCAGCTGGAATTGATGGACGAGTCGCAAGTGCAGGATCGTGTGCAGAAGGCGCGCGCCGAGCAGATCGTGCTGCATGCCGCGGACCAGGAGCTGGCCGAGCTCAACACCTTGATCTGTGCGGCGCAGGGGCTCAAGACCGTGCAGCCCGAGCGCAACCCGCTGCGCCCTGAAATCTATGTCAAAGCCCTGCAGGACGTGATTGCGCAGACCCTGGTCTCGGCGCCCACGCGCCTGGCATGGATGCAGCACATGTGCGATGCGCTGAGCAAGCAGCTGGGCGGGACCTACACCCATGTCACGCAGCGACTGCGGGCCAGCGGAGTCCGTGCGGCGAGCTATGCCGTGATCCAGACACCGGATGTGGCCGCCAGCGCCGCCGCCGCGCGCGCGGCAGCCGCCTCGGCCGAGGCGGCTGCTCAGGCGGATCAACCGGATGAGGCCGAGTTGGATGAATTGCTCACGGTAGACAAACTGCGCCAGCTCCTGGCCGGCGAACTGGACCTGGCCAAGCTGCCGATGCACAGGGCCGTGCCAGTGCCCCAGCCCGCACCGGCCAGGCCCGAGCCACCCAAGGCCAAGACCAAGTCGCGCGACCAGGACTTCGATCACACCGTGCCTGCCGCGCTGGATGCGCTCGAAGAGATGGACCAGGTCGACCAGGCCATGCAGCGCCTGGCCGAGCGCCACGCCGCGGGAGCCAGCCATGCGCCCGTGCGCACAGAGACAGTCCGCGGCCAATTGCGCCATGACGCCCGCGGTGTCGGGCAGGTGCTGGGCTTGGAGGTCGTGGGCTTGATGGTGGAGAACATTGCCAACGACCCGCGCCTGCTGCCGCCGGTACAGAAAGCGGTGCGCGACATGGAGCCCGCGCTGATGCGGCTGGCGATGATCGATCCGCGCTTTTTCAGCGACAAGGAGCACCCCGCTCGCCGCTTGCTGGACGAGGTGACGCAGCGCAGCCTGGCCTACGACACAGTCCATGCCACGGGCTTTGCCGAATTCCTTCGGCCGTTGCAGTTGGCCGTTGGCCAGTTGTCGGGCAGCGCGATCGAAAGCGCTGCCCCGTTTGAGGCAGCGCTGGATGCGCTGGCGCAGGTCTGGGGCGATCATCAACAAAGTGATCGCCAGCAGCGCGAGCAGGCGGTGCGCGCCTTGCTGCAGGCCGAGCAGCGCAATCTGCTGGCCGAGAAGCTTCGCAACGACATCCTGAGCTGGCCCGACGCAGCGCGGGCACCAACCGAGATCATGGCTTTCGTCTGCGGTCCATGGGTGCAGGTGATGGCACAGGCGCGCTTGGCCGACCGCGCCGGCTCGGGCGATCCGGGTGGCTATGCGGGGCTGGTGCCGAGCCTGCTGTGGAGCGCCCAGCCAAATCTTGCACGCAACAACATCGCCAAGCTGACCAAGCTGATTCCGGCCTTGCTGGCCAAGCTGCGCGAAGGCTTGAAGACGATCGACTACCCCCTTGTTCGCGCCAATCCTTTTTTCGAGAAGCTGATTTCCCTGCACCAACGGGCGTTCGAGCCGCCGGCCGCGGCAGCAGCCGGCGCAGCGCCGCCGCCGGCCATCGCCACCTCGCTTGCGCCGGAGCCACCGGCGCCATGGTTGGCACCCGCCGAGGCCCAGCAGTCCGGCTTCATGGAAATGCCCGAGGCCTTCAAGACGAGTGTCCCGGCAGCAGTCGATAGCCGCATGGACAGCATGAGCGGCGTGCCGTTGTCGGAAACCGGTGTCGCCGTGGGCTCCTGGGTCGAGCTATTGAATGATGGCCAATGGGTGCGTACCCAACTCACATGGGCCAGCCCGCACGGCACCTTGTTCCTGTTCACGAGCACCGCAGGCAGCACGCAATCGATGACGCGGCGCCTGCTCGACGCGCTGCTCTCCGAAGGCAAATTGCGCGTGGTCGCGGTGCAACATGTGGTCGACGGCGCGCTGGACGCGGTGGCGCAGACGGCCATGCGCAACAGCGTGGACACGAAGCCCTGAGTCTGGCTTGGTGGTGTCTCAGCGCACCACCTCCAGCAACCGGTCCAACCCCCCTTCATTGATGGCAACCATCGCCTCCGCGCGCACGCGCGGCTTGGCGTGGTAGGCCACGGAGAGCCCGGCTTCACCCATCATCGGCAGGTCGTTCGCACCATCGCCCATGGCGATCGCCTGCTTCGCGGCAATGCCCAGCGCCGCACACGTTTCCAGCAGCATCTTGCGCTTTTCGGCGCCGTCGCAGATGTCGCCCCAGGGTTGGTCCACCATGGCGCCGGTGAGCACGCCGTTTTCCACTCCAAGTACATTGGAACGCGTGTAGTCGATGCCCAGGGTATCGCGAATCCGGTCGGTGAAGAATGTGAAGCCGCCGCTGACCAGCAGCACTTTGAGGCCGGCCGCCTTGCACGCGGTGACCAATTTTTCCGCGCCGGGGTTGAGTCGCAGGCGCTCATGGTAGACCTGCTCCATGCTGGCCACGGTGACGCCTTTGAGCAAGGCCACGCGCTGGCGCAGGCTCTCCTTGTAGTCGGTGATTTCACCGCGCATGGCGGCCTCGGTGATGGCGGCGACTTCGGTCTTTCGGCCGGCGGCGTCGGCGATTTCGTCCACACATTCGATGTTGATCAGCGTGGAATCCATGTCGAACGCAATGAGCTTGAAATCACGCAGATTCAAGGGCGGGGTGAAGCCCTGGACGACGAGGCCGGGCGCGATTTCCTGAGGCGATTGGGTCATGGCGCGAATTGTCGCATTCGCCCGCATTCGCCGGCCTGCCTGCGGCTTGACGCTGCATCCGGGCGCGCGCACCATCCGTATAGAGGAAAGCCCAGCACCCTGGGCCCGAGGAGATTTCCCATGTCCGCTGTCCTTTCGCCGTTGCCCGCCGCAGATTCGCTTCACGGCCCTTTGAGTCGGTTGCGCGGATTCGAGTCCCTGGCGCGCGAGATCGACGATGCCGAGGTCCAGGTGCGCGGCGTCCTGCCGCCCTGGCTCGCAGGCTCCTTCCTGCTCAATGGCCCGGCCCTTTGGGACTTGCCCCGTGGCCAGTACCACCATTGGTTCGACGGCCTGGCCATGCTGCACCGGCTGCGCATCGAGCCTGGCGGCCCGGTGCGCTACCGCAGCCGCTTTGCGCAGAGCGAGGACTATGCGCAAAGCGTTGCGGCCGGCGTGCCGGCGTTCGGGGCCTTCGACACGCCGGACCCGATCTCCCTGTGGGGCAAGCTGGTCACGCTGCGGCATCCGCGCTCGACCGACAACCCGGCCGTGGTGATGTCGCGCATTGGCGAGCGCTGGATTGCCAGCACTGAAACGCCGCATCTGCTGGAGTTCGATCCCCAGACGCTACGGACCATCGGTCGCTGGCCGTTCGAGGACGAGGCCGATATCGACCTGATGTCGGCGCACGGCATCACCGATGCGCAAGGCAACTACTGGAATGTGGGGACCAAGCTGGGTCCCAAATGCATCTACAAGCTTTTTCGGGTGCGCCCCGGCGCGGCGCAGCGCGAGGTGCTGGGCAGCATTCCGGTGGGCGCGGCCGGCTATACCCATGGCTTTGCGATGACGCCGCGTCATGCGCTCATCTGGGAAACAGCCATGCGCGTGCAGCCGCTGGGCTTCTTGCTCACCCGTCGGGCCTACATCCGCAACTTCAAATGGAATCCCGGCAGCGGCTCCAGGCTGCACGCGGTTTCCCTGGCCGATGGTTCGGTGCGCAGCTGGAACATCGCGCCCATGATGTGCTTTCACGCGATCCAGGCCTGGGAAGAGGGCGACGAACTGGTGGCCGAACTGTGCACCTATGAAGACGCCTCGATCTTCGAGGATTTGCTGCTGGACCGCCTGCGCAGCAGCGTGGCCCAGAACGCTGTGCCGCGGCTGACGCGCTACCGCCTGCAGCCCGGACAGGCCGAGGCGCGCGCGGAAGTTTTCGGTGAGGCGTTTGAATTGCCGCAGGTACATCCCAAGTATTTCGGCCAGAGGCGTGCCGGCCTGGCCTGGGGCGCGGGGCTTGATCCGGCAAAGCGCAATGGATTCCTGGACCGCACCATGCGGCTGGATCTGGCGAACGGCGCTGTGCAAACCTGGCAACGGGCGAATGCGGTGCAGCTGGAGCCGTTGTTCGTGCCGCGCCCTGATGGCGGGGCCGAAGACGACGGCGTGTTGCTCGTGCCAACCCTGGCCGATGGCGACGAGGGGAGTGTTGTCGGCGTACTCGATGCGCACACGATGGAGTGCCTTGCAACACTGCACGCGCCGCAGGTCATTCCGTTCGGCTTTCACGCCGCCTGGGCGGGGTAGCGGGCTCTAGGCAGTTTCCGTCACTTTGGGCGTGCCGAGGCTGCGCAACACATCGCGCACCATCTGCGCGCGGTCCTTGGGTTCCTTGAGTTCGCGCTCGATGCGCAGCTTCTCGTTGCCTGCCAGCTTGATGTGGCGGTTCTTTTGCACCAGTTCGATGATGCGCAGCGAGTCGATGGGCGGGTTCGGCTTGAACGTGATGTGAATGACACCCGGCGCCGCATCGACCTTGACCACGCCATACGGCTTGGCCAGCACGCGCAGGCGGTGCACGTCGATCAGGGTCTGGGCCTGCGCCGGCAGCTTGCCGAAGCGGTCCACGATCTCCTCGAGCAGCCCGTCGATCTGCTCGGGCGTCTTGGCCGTCGCCAGTTTTTTGTAGAAGCTCAGGCGCAGGTGCACGTCGCCGCAGTAGTCGCTGGGCAGCAGCGCCGGCGCGTGCAGGTTGATCTCGGTGGTGACGGACAACGGGCTGAGCAGATCGGGTTCCTTGCCGGCCTTGAGCGAGCGCACGGCCTCGGAGAGCATTTCGTTGTAGAGCTGAAAACCCACTTCGAGCATGTTGCCGCTCTGGTTCTCGCCCAGCACTTCGCCGGCGCCGCGGATTTCCAGGTCGTGCATGGCGAGATAAAAGCCCGAGCCGAGCTCCTCCATCTGCTGGATGGCCTCCAGCCGCTGCGACGCCTGCTTGGTCAGGCCCTCGGTGTCGGGCACCATCAGGTAGGCATAGGCCTGGTGATGGCTGCGACCGACGCGGCCGCGCAACTGGTGCAACTGCGCCAGGCCGAACTTGTCGGCACGGCTCATCACTATGGTGTTGGCCGTGGGCACGTCGATACCGGTTTCGATGATGGTCGAGCACAGGAGCAGGTTGTAGCGCTGGGCCACGAAGTCGCGCATCACACGCTCCAGCTCACGCTCGGGCATCTGGCCGTGGGCCACGGCGATGCGGGCTTCAGGCAGGATTTCCTCGAGCTTCTGGCGGCGGTTCTGGATTGTTTCCACCTCGTTGTGCAGGAAGTAGACCTGGCCGCCGCGCTTGAGTTCGCGCAGCACGGCCTCGCGGATCACGCCATGGCCTTCGTTGCGCACAAAAGTCTTGATGGCCAGGCGCCGCTGCGGCGCGGTGGCAATCACCGAGAGATCGCGCAGGCCTTCCAGCGCCATGCCCAGCGTGCGCGGGATCGGCGTGGCGGTGAGCGTGAGCACGTCGACCTCGGCGCGCATGGCCTTCATCGCCTCCTTGTGGCGCACGCCGAAACGGTGCTCCTCGTCGATGATGAGCAGGCCCAGGTTCTTGAACTTCACGGATTCGCTGAGCAGCTTGTGCGTGCCCACGACGATGTCCACGCTGCCATCCTCCAGGCCCTTGACCGCGGCGTTGATCTCCTTGCCCGAGCGAAAGCGGCTCATTTCCGCCACCTTGACCGGCCATTTACCGAAGCGGTCGACCAAGGTCTGGAAGTGCTGTTCGGCCAGCAAGGTGGTAGGTGCCAGGAAGGCCACCTGCTTGCCGCCGGTAACGGCGATGAAGGCGGCGCGCAAGGCGACCTCGGTCTTGCCGAAGCCCACGTCGCCGCAGATCAATCGGTCCATCGGCTGCGGCGAAATCATGTCGTGGATCACGGCATGGATGGCCGCGTTCTGGTCGGCGGTTTCTTCAAAGCCGAAATCGTTGGCGAAGGTTTCGTAGTCCTGCGCCGAATAGCGGAAGGCATGGCCCTCGCGGGCCGCACGGCGCGCATAGATGTTGAGCAGCTCCGCGGCCGAGTCGCGGACCTGCTCTGCGGCGCGGCGCTTGGCCTTTTCCCATTGGCCCGAGCCTAGCCTGTGCAGCGGCGCCTCATCTGCGCTGACGCCGGTGTAGCGGCTGATCTGGTGCAACTGGCTGACGGGCACGTAGAGCGTGGCATTGTCGGCGTACTCCAGGTGCAGGAATTCCTGAACCGAAGGTGAACCATCCTGATTCGTGCCCTGGCCCAGGTCCATGTTGATCAAGCCCTTGTAGCGGCCAATGCCGTGGGCCGAATGAACAACCGGGTCGCCGACGTTGAGCTCGGACAAATCCTTGATCAGTGCCTCGACATCGCTGACCTGCTCCTGCTTCTTGCGCCGGCGCGTGGTCGGGCCGGCGGCGAACAGCTCGGTTTCGGTGACGAAGTCCAGGCTTTCTTCGAGCCAGCTGAACCCCACGGTCAGCGCCGCGGTGGCAATGCCGAGTTTTTCGTCGCTGGCCTGGAATTCCTGGAGCGAGTCGAAGGCTGGCGGACTGACGCCGCTGGCGCGCAGGAAGTCGAGCAGGCTCTCGCGCCGGCCATCGCTTTCGGCCAGCACCAGCACGCGGTGCGCGGTGTTGCGCAGGTGCTCCTTGAGGCGCGCCAGCGGCTCGTCGGCGCCACGCACCACGGACAGCTCGCCAAGCTTCTGGAACAAGGCACTGTCGGCCACGTCTTCGATCGCGGGACGCAGGGCCAGCTGTGCATGTTCGTTGGCCCGCGCGTAAAACTGCTCAACGCCCAGGAACAGGGCCTCGGGCGGCAATACCGGCCGCTCCGGGTCGCCCTGGACCAGGCGGTAGCGGTCCTTGGTGTCTTGCCAGAAACTCTGGAATGCAGGCTCGAGCTCACCGTGCAGCACCACGGTGGCCGCATCGCCGAGATAGTCGAACACCGTTGCCGTCTCATCGAAGAACAGTGGCAGGTAATACTCGATGCCGGCGGTGGCCACGCCGTTGCCCATGTCTTTGTAGATGCGGCTCTTGGTCGGATCGCCTTCCAGCAGTTCGCGCCAGCGGCCGCGGAATTTGGCGCGTGCCGCATCGTCCATCGGGAATTCGCGGCCGGGCAGAAGGCGCACCTCGGGCACGGGGTACAGGCTGCGCTGGCTGTCGGGGTCAAATGTGCGGATCGAGTCGATCTCGTCGTCGAACAGGTCCACGCGGTAGGGCACGGGCGAGCCCATCGGAAAGAGATCGATCAAGCCGCCACGCACCGCGTATTCGCCCGGGCTGACGACCTGCGTCACGTGGCTGTAGCCGGCGAGGGTCAGTTGGCTCTTGAGCTTGGCTTCGTCGAGCTTTTGCTTGACCTTGAAATGAAATGTGTAGCCGGCCAGAAAAGCAGGTGGCGCCAGCCGGTACAGCGCCGTCGTGGCGGGCACGATGACGACGTCGGCGCCGGTGTCCTTGTCTTTCTGGCTGATGCGCCACAGGGTGGCCAGGCGTTCGCTGATCAGGTCCTGGTGCGGCGAGAAGGTGTCGTAGGGCAGCGTTTCCCAGTCGGGGAACAGGGCGCAGCGCAGCCCCGGCGCAAAGAAGGCGATTTCATCGAGCAGCCTCTGTGCATCGGTGGCGTCAGCCGTGACGATGGCCGTGCATTTTCCGGCGGCCTTCTCGCGCGTGCCCAAGGCCGCAAGCAGCAAGGCGTCCGAGGACCCTGCTGGGCGGGGCAAGGTGAAACGTTTGCCGGGGTTGAGTTTGGGTAGTTCCATGGAAAACACAAATACGAAACACCCCAAACCGACGGGAGTGGGGTGTGCGTGCCCCGAGATTTTAGAATGGCGGCACCACCATGAGCGCCTTGACTGAACATTCCCGCTTTTTCGCCTTGATTCCGTGCGCGGGGACGGGCAGCCGCGCCGTGGCCGGCACCACGGCGGCACTGGGTGGGCAATCGCTGCCCAAGCAGTACCAGCACGTTGCCGGCCAGCCCATGGTCATGCATACGCTGGCGGCCTTTGCCGCCGTGGCGCGCATCGCGCAGACGCTGGTCGTGGTGGCGCCGGGCGATACCTTCTTCAAGGCGGCCGAGTTTTCGTTCACGGTTGCCGACTGTGGCGGGCCGACGCGCGCCAAGAGTGTTTCCAACGGGCTCTTGCGCCTGCTTGCGCAGGGCGCAGGGCCAGCCGACTGGGTGCTGGTGCACGACGCGGCGCGCTGCCTCATCACACCAGAGCAGATCGATGCATTGATGGACGCCTGCCAGCATGATGCGGTGGGAGGCCTGTTGGCGCACAAGTTGCCCGACACGCTGAAAAGCGAGGCCGCGGGGCTGGACAGGGGCCGTGTTGCGGCCACCATTGACCGTTCCGGCAAATGGCTGGCGCAGACGCCGCAGATGTTTCGCATCGGCATGCTCATGGAGGCGCTGCAAAAGGCCGGAGACCAGGCAACGGACGAGTCCAGTGCGATCGAAACCATGGGCTTGCACCCGCGGCTGGTACCGGGCGGGGCGCAGAATTTCAAGGTCACCTATCCGGAAGACTTCCAGCTCGCCCAGGCCGTGCTCATGACGCGCCAGCACGGCGGCACCCTGGAGCGCTTTGGCGGCGAGCGCGGCGAGGTGGCCCATGTGCCGCCGCGGACCATTTTCTGAATGCACCAAACGCAGGCGCAAGGAACGGCATGAATATCAGGATTGGCGAGGGTTGGGACGTGCATGCGCTGGTGCCGGGGCGCAAGCTCATCATCGGTGGCGTCGAAATCGCGCACAGCGTGGGCCTGCTGGGCCACTCTGATGCCGATGTGCTGCTGCATGCCATCACCGATGCCTTGCTAGGCGCGGCGGGGCTGGGTGACATCGGGACGCATTTCCCGGACACCGACGCGCGCTTTCGCGGCGCAGACTCGCTCGTGCTGCTGGCCGAGACGGCGCGCCGGGTGCGTGCGCAAGGCTGGCAGATCGGCAATATCGACAGCACGGTGGTCGCACAGGCCCCCAAGCTCGCACCACACATCCCAGCCATGCGCGAGAAGATCGCCCAGGCGCTGGGCCTGGAGGCTTCGCAGGTCAACGTCAAAGCCAAGACCGCGGAAAAACTGGGGCCGGTGGGGCAGGGCCTGAGCATCGAAGCGCGTGCCGTGGCGCTTCTTCACTGATAGGTTTCAGGAGGGTGGGGCGCGCAGCAGCTTGATGTGCGCCGCCAGGCCACCGGAGCTGGTATTGACCAGCGCGAACATGCCGCCCATGCGCTGGATGGCTTTATCCACAATCGATAGCCCCAGACCCGCGCCGGTCGCTGCGGTTCGTGCGGTGTCGCCGCGGAAGAAGGGTTTTGTCAGGTTTTCGAGGTGGTCAGGGTCCACGCCGGACCCATGGTCGCGTACCTTGAGCAGCACCCAGTCCTCGCGCGCCTTGGCGGCAATGTCCACATGCGCAATGCCCGTCGCGGGTGATTTGCCATAGCGGCGGGCATTTTCAATGAGGTTGGAGATGACACGGGTGAGTTCCACCTCGTCCGCCTGGACCAGCATGTTGTCCGCCAGGTCGAGCTTGATGCGCAGCTCTTCGTGGTGCTTGACGGAATAGACGCAGGCTGCGATCACGCTGTTGAGCGAAACCGCCGCGAGCTTGACGTGGTCGGGCCGGGCGTAGTCGAGGAACTTGTCAATGATGGAGTCCAGCTGTGCGATGTCGGCCACCATGTGCGAGCGGGCGTCAGGCTCCGCCACGCTCATTTCGGTTTCAAGGCGCAGCCGTGCCAACGGAGTGCGCAAATCGTGCGAGATGCCGGCCAGCATCACGGCACGGTCGTTCTCGAGTTTGGCCAGTTTTTGGGCCATGCGGTTGAAGCCGATGTTGACCTCGCGAATTTCGCTGGTGGCCGCGCGCTCGTCGAGTTGGCTGGATTCGAAATCACCGTCGCGCACGCGGCTGGCAGCGAAGGAAAGCTGCTTGAGCGGGCGGTTGATGCGCCGCGCAATCATTGCCGCGCCGGCCAGCGACAATGCACCCGCCGTGAGCAGCCAGATCATCCAGGTCTTGCCACCGGCCGGGTTGTAGCGCCCGCGATCCATCTGCAGCCAGTTCGGATCGCCGTTGATGTTGAAGCCGACCCACAGGCCGCCTTCGCCGTTCACGCTGCGCGCCACCACGGTGCCTTTGCCCAGCCGCGCTACCAGTTCCTGGGAGATGCGCTGCGACAAGGCGTTGTCGTCAAACGGCTCGAAGCGGTCGCCGGGTTCGCGCGGCAGGATGCGCACGCCCTCCTGGTCAGCCATGGTCTTGATCAGCGAGACTCGCGCGATCGGGTCCGAGTGCACCAGTGCGGCGCGGCTCAAGGAGACCAGGGACGCAATCTGCTCGGCCGTCTGCAGTGCCCGTGGCTCGAATTCGAGCGCGCGCAGAGTCTGCAGCCAAGCCAGAATACTGCCGACCAGAAGCAGGGCCAGGAGGAAGAAGGTGCGCCAGAAGAGATTGAGGCCAAGGCGAGGCCTGGCGGCGGCAAGGCCGGCCAGCGCCTCCAGCGGGGCAGGGCTGGTGGCGTCGGCAGTGGGATTGTGCGCTTCGCTCAAAGCGGGTTGCGACTCAGATTCGGCGGCCAGGAAGTATCAACCTGCTCCGTCCGGCACAAACACATAGCCCACACCCCAGACGGTCTGGATGTAGCGCGGCGCCGCGGCGTCGGTCTCCACCATTTTGCGCAGGCGCGAGACCTGCACGTCCAGGCTGCGGTCAAACGGCTCGAACTCACGCCCA
>DATILI010000317.1:0-38028 GCA_035476635.1 Burkholderiaceae bacterium
CTGATCAAGGTCCGGCTTTCCAAACAGATGCCGGGTGTGGGCGACAGCAGCCTGACCTGCGAGCAAGCCGGCAAGGCCTTCAACGTGACCGTGTCCGTGCTGCCCACGCCCAACCCGAGTTTCCGGCGCGTGGATGCCCAGGTGCTGGACGGCGCCTCGCCCATTTTGCGGCTGTCCACGGTGGTCGGCCGCTTCTGATGGATTGCCGCCGCCCCGCACCGCGCCGCCCTCGCGGCTTCACCCTGGTCGAATTGCTGGTGGCAATTTCGGTGATGGCGTTGCTGGCCGTGCTGAGCTGGCGCGGGCTCGACGGGATGGCACGCGCGCAAACCCAGACGCAAAAGCGTGCCGACGAACTGCTCACCCTGCAGGCGGGTTTGGCGCAATGGGCGGCCGACCTGGACGCCATGGTGCAGTTGCCGCAGGCGGGCCCCCTGGATTGGGACGGCCGCGGATTGCGCATGACCCGGCGTGCCAATGTGGGCGGCGTCGAAACCCTGGTGGTGGTGGCCTGGGCCAGCCGCAGCATCGACGGCAACCTGCACTGGCTGCGCTGGCAGTCGCCGCCGCTTGGCCACCGCGCCGAGTTGCAAGAGGCCTGGGCCCAAGCCGCACAGTGGGCGCAAAACCCTGGCGAACAAGAGCGCCGGCGCGAAGTGGTCATCGTGCCGCTGGCGCAATGGCAGGTCTTTTACTTTCGCGGCAATGCCTGGACCAACCCCTTGTCCAGCGATGGAAGCACCTCCGCCGCACAAAGTGCTGCGCCCGACGGCGTGCGCCTCGTGCTCACCTTGCCCGCAGGCCAGGCGCTCGCCGGCACGCTGACCCGCGACTGGGTGCGGCCAACGGTCGGTGGAGGGAAATCTTGAGTTGCCATCGCACGCCAGCCACGAAACCCAGGCAAACCGGTGCCGCCTTGCTGGCTGCCATGCTCACCGTGACGTTGGTCGCCACCTTCGCTGCCGCGGCGTTGTGGCAAAACTGGCGCAGTGTGGAGGTCGAGGCGGCGGAGCGCGCCCGTGTGCAGGCCGGCTGGGTGCTTACCGGCGCACTGGACTGGGCTCGCCTGATCCTGCGCGAAGACGCCCGTTCGGGCGGCGCCGACCACCTGGCCGAGCCCTGGGCGGTGCCGCTGCAGGAGGCGCGCCTGTCTTCGTTTCTGGCGGCCGACAAGAGCAATGTGGGTGGCGCCGAAGAAGCGCTGGACGCGTTCCTCTCCGGCCAGATCACCGACCTGCAATCGCGGCTCAATGTGCTCAACCTGGTGGAAAACGGCAAGATTTCCGAGCCGTCATTCGCGGCTTTCAACAAACTCTTCGGCCTGCTCGGCCTGCCGCCGGCTCAACTCCAGGCCTTGGTCGAGAACCTGCGCCAGGCCAGCGACAACGGCACCGGGAGCCAAGCCCCCTTGCTGCCGCAACGCGTAGGCCAACTGGCGTGGCTCGGCCTCTCGCCGGCCAGCATTGCCGTGCTGGAGCCTTACGTCACGCTGCTGCCGGCGCGCACCGGCGTCAACTTGAATACCGCGAGCGCCGAGGTCATCTGTGCCAGCCTGCCGGCGATGGAGATGGCCGACGCCCAGCGCATGGTTGCGGCGCGCACGCGCACCCATTTTCGCTCGCTGACGGATGCAGCGAGCGCGGCGGGCCTGTCAGGCTCCTTGTTCAGCGAGGGCAACCACACCGTGGCCTCGCGCTTCTTCGAAGTGCTGGGCACGCTGCGGATGGAGCAGACCCTGGTGGAGGAGCGCTCGGTGGTCCAGCGCGATGGGCTGAACGTCACCACGCTCTGGCGCGAGCGTGTCGCACGCGCCCCCGCGGTGACGCAGACTTCCGGGGCGCGGCCATGAAAATGCCCGCGACCACCTCTCTACAATGGCCGACGGTATTGAGTCCATGTCCACACTGATCGTCCTCCTCCCCCTCGAGCTTTCCGGCGCCGCAACACCTTACGACCATGTGTTGACACCCGATGGCCGCGCCATGGGGCCACATTCCAAAGCGCCGGCCAACCTGCTTCCCGCGCCTGCCGGTGCAACGAGCGAAGTGGTTGCCATCGTGCCGGTGCAAGCGCTGTCGTGGCACCAGGTCGAATTGCCCAAGGGAACCTTGCAAAAGACGCTGCTTTCCGGTGCCGGCAACTCGCCGCGGCTACAGGCCGTGCTCGAGGGCCTGCTGGAAGACCGGCTGCTCGACGAAACCGCCGACCTGCACTTTGCGCTGGCACCCGATGCGCACGCGGGCGCGCCGGTGTGGGTCGCCGCATGTGACCGCGCCTGGCTGCGCGCCGCGCTGCAGCCGCTGGAAGATGCCAAGCGCCCGGTGACGCGCATCGTTCCGGAGCTGGCCCCCGGTGGCACCCCGGCGACGCTGCAAGTGCTGGGCACGCCGGCGCATCCACAACTGGTTGCCTGCAGCGGACAGGGCATCATGCTGCTGCCACTGTCCACTGCGGCATTGGCACTGGCGCAAAACGCGGCCGGCCTGGAAGATGACGCTCCGATCGCGGCCGAGCCCGCCGTCGCCGCGCTGGCCGAGCAGGTACTGCAACGCCGCGTGGAGTTGCAGCAAAGCGCCGAGCGCTGGTTGCAGGCAGCGCAGTCGCCTTGGGACTTGGCCCAGTTCGCATTCACCAATTCGAGCCGTTCGCGTGCCTGGAAGCGCTTGGCCGCGCAGGCGCGCGACGCGCTTCAGGCGCCGCGTTGGCGACCCGCGCGCTGGGGCCTGGCGATTTTTGTGGCGGCCCATCTGCTCGGGCTCAACGCCTGGGCCTGGAAGGAAAAGTCAGCCCTCGACGACAAGCGCGGGGCAATCCGCCAAACCCTGACACAGACATTCCCGAGCGTGAAAGTCGTCGTCGATGCGCCTATCCAGATGGAGCGCGAGCTTGCATTGCTGCGCCAGAACAGCGGTACCGCCTCGGGACGCGACCTAGAGGCCCTGCTGGGTGCCACGGGCGCCGCGGCGTCCCGTGCGGCGGCAACAAGCCCAGCGCCGAACGCGCTGGAATTTTCCGCGGGCGAGCTGCGGCTCAAGGGTATGTCCCTGCCCGACGCCGAGGCTGCCGCCTTCAATACGCAACTGCGCACCCTGGGCTACACAGCGCGCAATGAAGCTGACCGCCTGGTGGTGCAGCCGGAGGCCGGACGATGAGCTGGGCGAATTGGCGGGCGCAATGGGACAAGCTGGCGCCGCGTGAACGAGGGGCCGTGCTCGCCGCCGCACTGCTCGTGGCCGCCGCATTGCTCTGGTGGGTCTTGCTCGCTCCGGCGCTGCAAACCCTGCGCGACGCCGACCGGCAGCATGCGCAACTCGATATCCAGTTGCAGAAAATGCGCAGCCTGCAGGCCGAGGCGCAGACGCTGCAGTCCAGCCCCAAGCTCAGCTACGACGACGCCCTGCGCGCGCTCGAAGCCTCGGTGCGCCAACGCATGGGCGGCACGGCGCAGCTCAGCGTCGTGGGCGACCGCGCCACGGTCACGCTCAAAGGCGCCTCGGCCGAAGCACTAGCCCAGTGGCTGGCGCAGGCGCGCATCAATGCCCGCGCCCTGCCCGCCGAAGCACGCCTGGTGCGCAGCCCGGCGGCCGCGGGCGCATCCGGGCCGGCCTGGGACGGCACCCTGGTGCTGAGCCTGCCTGCGCGCTGAACAGCACGGCAACGACACGTGGCACGCATCTCCATTCCCTACGCCAACCGCGCGCCCTGGCGCTGGGCGCTGGCAGGCGCCGGCCTGGGCCTGCTGCTGGCGCTGAGCCTGTTCGCGCCGGCAAGCTGGCTGGCCGCGGCCTTGGCCGATGGCAGCGGCGGACGCGTGACGCTGGCCGATGCGCGTGGCACCGTCTGGAGCGGCTCCGCGCGGTTGGTGTTGTCCGGTGGCAGCGGCAGCCGTGACACCGCCACCCTGAGCCAGCGGGTGGAGTGGCGCATTCGCCCCGCCGCCTACGGCTTGTCGGCGGGCGTGCTGGCGCGCTGCTGCATGGCACAGCCCTGGCAGTTGCAGGCCAGGTTGCGCTGGGGCGGCATGCAACTGGCGGTATCGGACGCAAACTCGCAATGGCCCGCCGCCTTGCTGGCCGGCCTGGGAACCCCGTGGAACACGCTGCAGCCCGAGGGCCAGCTAGCGCTCTCGACGCAAGGGGTTTCCGCCGACTGGAACGCCGGGCGCCTCACGCTGAATGGGCGCATGCAACTCGACCTGGAGCAAGTCTCATCGCGCCTGAGCACGCTGCGCCCGATCGGCAGCTACCGCGTCATTGTGCAGGGCGGCCCCACCGCAACACTGCGGGTCGAAACGCTGGAAGGCAGCCTCCATTTAAGTGGCAACGGCCAATGGGTTGGCTCGCGCCTGCGCTTTGAAGGCATCGCCAGCGCCGAGCCGGACCGCGTGGACGCACTGTCCAATCTCCTGAACATCATCGGGCGGCGCGACGGCGCGCGCGCCATCATCAAAGTAGGCTGACCGCCATGCAACACTTCCCTTTGCAACGCCACCGGATTGCCGCGATATCCCTCGCGATCAACGCCCTTCTCGCGGGGACGACCACCGTCGTCCCGTCGGACACGCAGGCGCAGCCGGCGCCCGCCGCCGCCTCCAGCCGGCGTGGCGAGCCGATCACACTGAATTTCGTCAACGCCGAAATCGAAGCCGTGGCCCGCACCATGGCGACGATCACCGGGCGCAACGTGGTGGTGGACCCGCGCGTCAAGGGCACGATCAGCCTCTCCACCGACCGGCCGGTACCGCCCGCGGTGGCCTATAACCAGTTTCTGGCGGCGCTGCGCCTGCAGGGCTTCACCGTGGTGGAGTCCGCCGGCCTGGACAAGGTAGTGCCCGAAGCCGATGCCAAGTTGCAAGGCGGTGCCGTATCGGTCAGCGAGGGCGGTGCCGCGACCCCTGTGGCGGGCAACCAGATCGTCACCCAGATCTTCCGGCTGAATTTTGAGAACGCCAACAACCTGGTGCCGGTATTGCGGCCGCTCATCAGCCCGAACAACACCATCAACGTCAACCCCGGCAACAACTCGCTGGTGATCACGGACTACGCCGACAACCTGCGCCGCCTGGCGCGCATCATCGCCGCGATGGATGTTTCCAATGCGACTGATGTGGAAATACTGCCGCTCAAGCATGCGCTTGCCGTGGACCTGGCGCCGCTGGTACAGCGCCTGATCGACTCGGGCTCGGCAGCGGCCGCGCCGGCCGCTGCCGCGGGCCAGGCCGACACCTCGTTCAGGACGACCTTGATCGCCGAGCCGCGCAGCAATGCGCTGATCCTGCGCGCGGCCAACCCCGCGCGCGTCTCGCTCGTGAAATCGCTGGTGGAAAAGCTCGACCAGCCGACGTCCGGGGCCAGCGGCGCCTCCGGCAACATTCATGTGGTCTACCTGAAGAATGCCGACGCCACCAAGCTGGCCACCACCTTGCGTGCCGCCCTGGCCGGTGAATCGCGCTCGGCCACCTCCGCCGCCGGCGCAAGCACCGTGTCGGCACCGGCATCGACGATGTCCACCACATCCGCCGCTGGCAGCAGCCAGTCTGGCCAGTCCAGCCAGTCGGGCTTGTCCAGCAGCAGTAGCAACCAGCCGTCCACCGGCGGGCAGATCCAGGCCGACCCCTCGACCAATTCGCTGATCATCACGGCGCCCGAACCGCAGTACCGCCAGTTGCGCGCCGTGATCGACCAGCTTGATGGCCGCCGCGCCCAGGTGCTGGTGGAAAGCCTGATTGTCGAGGTCAACGCCGAGAAGGCGGCGCAGTTCGGCATCCAGTGGCAAGGCGCCCTGGGCAACAAGGGCAGCGCCAACATCGGCCTGCTGGGCACCAACTTCAGCACCAACGCAACGACCAACATCATCAACCTGGCGCTGGGCGCCGCCAGTGGCACGGTCAAGCCTTCGCAGGGCGGCAACTTCGGCGTCGCGCACCAGACCAATGGCGTCTATGTGCTGGGTTTCCTGGCCAATTTCCTGCAGACCAATGGCGACGGCAATGTGTTGTCCACGCCCAACCTGCTGACCCTGGACAACGAGGAAGCCAAGATCGTGATCGGCGAAAACGTGCCCTTCGTGACCGGCTCCTACACCAACAACAACACCAGCGCCGGCTCGGTGAACCCGTTCACCACGGTGGAGCGCAAGGACGTCGGCTTGACGCTGAAGGTACGCCCGCAAATCAACGAAAACGGCACCGTCAAGCTCGTGATCTACCAGGAAACCTCGGCGGTGAAAGCCGGCACCGAGGCGGCCACCAACGGCCCGACCACCAGCAAGCGATCGATCGAATCCACCGTGCTGGTGGACGACGGCAACATCGTGGTGCTCGGCGGCCTGCTGCAAGACCAATACACCGGCAACCAGGACAAGGTCCCCGTGCTCGGTGATGTGCCACTGTTCGGCAACCTGTTCAAGAGTGAAGCGCGCAGCCGCAAGAAAACCAACCTGATGGTGTTCCTGCGGCCGGTGGTGGTGCGCGATGCCCGCGATACCGACGCCCTGTCGGCGGACCGCTACGACCTGATGCGCGGCATGCAGCTGCAAGCGCAGCCCGTGCCCAGTGCCACCATTCCCGTGAACGAAGCGCCGGTGGTGGCGCCGCTGGGCGGCCCCAACACGCCGGCGCGGCCGGCGTTCGTACCGGCACCGCTGCGCTGAACCCCGCCGCGAAGACTCCCCATGCGCCACCCCCTGCCCTACGCCTTCGCCCGCACCCAGCAATTGCTGCTGGAGGACAACCTCGGCGAGCTCACGCTCTGGCTGCATGCGGCGTCGCCAGCCGGTGGCATCAGCGAAGTGATGCGCAAGTACGCCGTGCGCCGCGTGGAAAGCCTGGGCAAGGACGCGCTGGTGCAGCGCATCAGCGCCGCCTACGCCCAAGGCGAATCGAGCGCGGCCGCGGTGGTGAGCGAAGTGGAAAGCGACGCCGACCTCTCGCGCATGATGCAGGAGCTGCCGGCCATCGAAGACTTGCTGGAGACTTCGGACGACGCGCCCATCATCCGCATGCTCAACGCGCTCCTCACACAGGCCGCGCGCGATGGCGCCAGCGACATCCACATCGAGCCCTACGAGCGCCATTCGTCGGTGCGCTTTCGCGTGGATGGCAGCTTGCGCGAGGTGGTGCAACCCAACCGTGCGCTGCACGCCGCGCTGATCTCGCGCCTGAAGATCATGGCCGAACTCGACATCTCCGAGAAGCGCCTGCCGCAAGACGGCCGCATCTCGCTGCGCATCGGCACGCGGGCGGTGGACGTGCGCGTCAGCACCCTGCCCAGCGCCCACGGCGAGCGCGCCGTGCTGCGCCTGCTGGACAAGAGCGAAAGCAAGCTCAGCCTGGAGTCCGTAGGCATGCAGGGCGATGCGCTGGAGCGCTTCGAGCGCCTGATCGCGCAGCCGCACGGCATCATCCTTGTCACGGGGCCGACCGGCTCGGGCAAGACCACCACGCTGTACGCGGCGCTGCAGCGCCTGGACGCCGGGCGCAGCAACATCATGACGGTGGAGGATCCAATCGAGTACGAGTTGCCGGGCATCGGCCAGACCCAGGTCAACGCCAAGATCGATCTCGACTTCGCCAAGGCCCTGCGCGCCATCCTGCGCCAGGACCCGGACGTCATCATGATCGGCGAGATCCGCGACTTTGAAACCGCACAGATCGCCATCCAGGCTTCGCTGACCGGCCACCTGGTTCTGGCCACCTTGCACACCAACGACGCCGCCAGCGCGGTCACCCGCCTCACCGACATGGGCGTGGAACCCTTTTTGCTGAGCTCGTCCTTGCTGGGTGTGCTGGCGCAGCGGCTGGTGCGAAAGCTCTGCCGGCATTGCCAGGGGGTTGGCTGCCCCGAATGCGGCCAGACCGGCTATCAGGGCCGCACCGGCGTGTTCGAGCTGCTGGTGACGGACGAGGCCATCCGCGCGCAGATCCACAACCAGGCCGCCGAAGCCGATATTCGCAATGCCGCGCTGAAGGCCGGCATGACCCTGATGCGCGAGGACGGCGAGCGGCTGGTGCGCGCGGGCATCACCTCGCGCGAAGAACTGGTGCGCGTGACCAGGGATTGACGTTCATAGGGCACAAGAAAATTGATCAATGTCGTGTTTTCCAGTTTCAATGGCGAACGGACGCTGGGCACAACCCTTGCTGCGTTTGCCAGTCTGGCCATCCCCGAGGGCGGCTGGAAACTGATCGCGGTTGACAACGGCAGCACCGACAGCACAGCGGACATCATGAAGTCCTTTGTCGGCCGGCTGCCGATGCAAGTGCTTACGGTGCCGGGCCGCGGAAAGAATTTCGCCCTGAACGAAGCGCTCAGGCACATTGATGGCGATCTTGTAGTGTTCACTGACGATGACGTCATTCCGGATCCCCAATGGCTTTGCGCGTTGCAGCATTGCGCCCGCGCGAACCCCGGTTATGGCGTCTTCGGCGGCCCGATCATTCCGCATTGGCCGCGTGCGCCCGATGCCTGGATCCTGAAGCACGTCCCAATGGGCATGGTCTACGCCGCTTCGGACCCTGGCATGAAGAGCGGACCGGTGGATGTCGGCTTCATTTGGGGCCCCAACATGGCGATCCGCAAGACGCTCTTTGACGCGGGCGTCCGTTTCAATCCGGCGGTCGGCCCGGACGGCACGCCGCACTATGCCATGGGTTCGGAATACGAATTCACCAGGAGATTGGCTGCACAAGGCGTCAAAGCGTGGTTCTGTACCGATGCCAAGGTAGAGCACATCGTGCGCGAGAACCAGTTGTCCAAGCAGTGGGTCTTGCAACGGTTTTTCCGGCATGGCCGATCTTTGTATCTACTGGATGATGTCCGGCAAGCCAACGCCCCCCGCATCTTTGGCGCCGAGCGTTGGCTCTACAGAAAAATGGTGCTTAGCTATTGCAAGGCGATGAGCCTGCAACTCCTGGGGCAATCCGACCGGGCGTTCCTCGCCTTTCAGACATACCACCGCACCAAAGGGATGATTTTTCAATCCCGGCTCCTGAACGCGCACAAGGGAGCTGTTTCTTGAGCGACACGCGCAGCGCCACGTTTTCCATTTCCGTGGAATGGGAAAACGCCCGGTTTGCCGAGCTGCAGCGCACCCGGCTGATGCTGCGGGCACTTCGAAAGCAAATTGTTGCCTTGCCCGCACCGCCGGCGCTGCCTGTGGTCAATTTCCTGTATGACCGGCACAGCATCGACGCTGCCCTGGTGCAGCGTGTACTCGCCGAGGAATTCACCTACGGGGCGCTGCCCGCCACGACGCAGATCATTCCCACCGATGGCTTGCGCTACTACGAGCAAAAGAACCTGGGCGCGGCGAGCGCAAGTGGCGACATCAAGATATTTCTTGACTGCGATGTGGTACCGGAGCCGGGCTGGCTCGCCGCCATGCTCGAATCATTCGACAACCCCGACGTAGGCGCAGTGGCCGGGGAGACGTACATCGAACAAACCGGTTTCTACAGCAAGGCGTTTTCCTTGTTCTGGTTTTTTCCACTGCGCGATTGCTCCGAAGCGCTGGAGCCGGCCCCGCGCTTTCACGCCAACAATGTGGCGTTTCGCTCGGAGGTATTCGCGAAGCACCCATTCCCAACCATGGACGCCTATCGGGCGCAGTGCGTCATGCTGGGAAGGACATTGCACGCCAACCATATCGGCCTGTACGTGCAAAAGCGGGCACGCGTTTCGCACCCCTGCCCGCTCGGTGTCCGGTACTACATGGCACGTGCGCTGCACAACGGAAGGGATTGGATCCTGATTTCCGGCCTGGATGGCCAAAGGGACAGTCGTACCTTGAAGCTCATCTATTGGACTTTGCGCAGCAATCTGAAGCGAACCTTTGGGCGAATCCGCCAACATCGGCAGGCTGTGGGCTTGGGCCCACTCGGGAATCTGGCGGCCCGCGGATTGGCAACCAGCTATTTCCTACTGCAGGCCATCGGCTCCGCGGTATCCGTCTACAGGCGCGATGCCATCCCGCGGCATTTTCCGATCTGACCGCCGATAGGCCGCTGTATCCTGCGCGGCAGCTAACATCACCCCATGCCCGCCTACTCCTTCGAAGCCCTTGACAGCCAAGGCCAGACCCGCAAGGGCGTGCTGGAAGCCGATACGGCCAAGGCCGCACGCGGCCTCTTGCGCGCGCAGGCGCTGGTTCCGCTGTCGGTGGCGCCAGTGGGCGCGGGCAACGGCACTGCCGGCGCCCAGGCCGCCAACGAAAGCCGCTTTGGGCTGAACACAAGGCTTTTCGCCAGCCGCGTGTTCAATGCCACCGCGCTGGCCATCTGGACGCGCCAGATCGCAGGGCTGGTGTCCTCGGGCCTGCCGCTGGAGCGCGCGCTGACGGCCTTGACCGACGACGCCGAGACCGAGCAGCAGCGCAACCTGGTGGCCGCGCTGCGCGCCGAAGTCAATGCCGGATCCAGTTTTGCCAAGGCCTTGGCGCAGCACCCGCGCGAGTTCTCGCCCATCTATACCGCGGTGATCGGCGCCGGCGAGCACAGTGGCCAGCTCGGCCTGGTGCTGGATCGGCTGGCCGACGACCTCGAAGAACGGCAGGCCTTGAAAGCCAAGCTGATCGGCGCGGCGCTGTATCCGGCCATCGTCACCATCGTTGCCATCGTCATCGTGCTGTTCCTGGTGAGCTATGTCGTCCCGCAGGTGGCCAATGTGTTTGCCGGCACCAAGCGCGCGCTGCCGTTTCTCACGATGGCCATGCTCGCGATCAGCGACTTTGTGCGCCACTATGGCTGGCTGATGCTGGCTGCGCTGGTCCTGATGGCTGCTGGCATGCGCGCGATGCTGGCCAATGCCGCATTCCGAGAAAAATTCGACGCCGCCTGGCTGAAGCTGCCCCTGGTCGGCAAGCTCGCGCGCGGCTACAACGCGGCGCGCTTTGCCAGCACCCTGGCCATGCTCGCGGCGGCCGGCGTCCCCATTCTCAAGGCCTTGCAGGCCGCGGCCGAAACGCTTTCGAACACGGCCATGCGCGCCGATGCGCTCGATGCGCTGGTGCTGGTGCGCGAAGGAGCGCCACTGGCATCGGCGATGGCGCAGAAGAAGCGGTTTCCGGGCCTGCTCAGCATGTTCGCCCGCCTGGGCGAACAGACCGGGCAGCTACCCGTCATGTTGCAGCGCGCCGCCACGCAGCTTTCCACCGAGGTGCAGCGTCGCGCCATGCAACTGGCCACCATCCTGGAGCCGCTACTGATTGTGGCCATGGGCATGGTGGTGATGTTGATCGTGCTGGCCGTCCTGATGCCGATCATCCAGCTCAACCAGTGGGTAAGATGACTCCCCCCCGAAGCGCCTGCGGCGCCTCCCCCTCAACGGGGCGCACCCAGCGGGCCGGCGAAGCCGGTCCCGCGGGTGCACTGGCTTGGGCCGCGCGCGAAGCAATGGAAAACTGAAATGACCGCCACGCTTGCCAACCAACTCGTCGTAGCGATCTCCTCGCGCGCGCTGTTCGACTTCGAAGAAGAAAACCTGGTCTTCGAGCAGCACGACGACCGTGCCTACATGGAGATGCAGCTCGCGCGGCTGGAGTTGCCGGCCAAGCCGGGCGTGGCCTACTCGCTGGTACGCAAGCTGCTGGCGTTCAACCAGGAAACCAAGCTGGTGGAGGTAGTGATCCTCTCGCGCAACGACCCGGTCTCCGGCCTGCGGGTTTTTCGCTCGGCACAGGCCAGCAAGCTCAAACTGGAACGCGGCGTTTTCACCAAGGGCCGCGAGCCCTACAAGTACTTGAAGCCGCTACAGGCCAACCTGTTTCTCTCAGCCAACCCCGGTGACGTGCGCGCCGCACTCAACGGAGGCTTTGCCGCTGCGACGGTGCACACCGGATCTGTGCGCGCGGGGGAAAACTACCCGCATGAAGTGCGCATCGCATTCGATGGCGACGCGGTGTTGTTTTCCGACGAGGCCGAGCAGGTCTACCAGCGTGGTGGACTGGCGGCCTTCCAGACACACGAACGCAAGCGCGCTGACAAACCCCTGCCGCCCGGCCCCTTCAAGCCTTTGCTGCAGGCGCTGCACCGATTGCAGCAAGGCGGCACACCCAATATGCGCATCCGCACCGCGCTCGTCACCGCACGCAGCGCACCCGCGCACGAGCGCGCGATCCGCACCTTGATGGACTGGCACATCGAGGTCGATGAAGCCATGTTCCTCGGCGGCTTGTCCAAAGGCGAGTTCCTGCGCGAGTTCGAGCCGGATTTCTTCTTTGACGACCAGACCGGCCATATCGAATCGGCCTCGCTGCACGTACCGGCCGGCCACGTGGCCAGCGGCGTTGCCAACAAGGCATAAGAACCAAGGAAGCCCGCATGCGCTTTCGCGACAAACTCATTTCATTCAAGACCTTCGCCGGCAAGGTGCTGAAACTGTCCTTGCCCTACTTCCGCTCCGAGGAAAAGTGGAAGGCGCGCGGCCTGTTGGCAGCGATCGTGGCGCTGAACCTGGCGGCCGTCTTCATGTTGGTGCAGTTGAACGAATGGAACCGGCTGTTCTACGACGCGTTGCAGAACAAGGACCAGCCTGTGTTCTGGACCCAGCTCGGGCGCTTCACGTACCTGGCGTTCGGCTTCATTGTCATTGCCGTCTACCGGTTCTACCTGACCCAGTTGCTCGAAGTACGCTGGCGCGCGTGGATGACCGCGCACTACCTGCAACGCTGGCTGGCCGATCACGTGTTCTACAAGATCGAGCTGGCGCGCTTCTCTGGCGACGCGCAGGCCACGCCCGACAACCCGGACCAGCGGATCCAGGAAGACCTGAACCTGTTCACCGCGTTCTCCATCTCGCTGAGCATGGGGCTGCTCAACGCCGCCGTGACCTTGGCAAGCTTTGTCGGCATTTTGTGGGGCCTGTCTGGTGGCTTCGCCTTCAGCGCTGGCGGCAACAGCTACAACATTCCCGGCTTCATGGTCTGGATGGCGGTGCTGTACTGCATGGCCGGCAGCGTGCTCACGCACTACATAGGCCGGCCGCAGATCCGGCTGAACTACCAGCAGCAACGCTTTGAAGCCGATTTTCGCCACCACCTGGTGCGGGTGCGCGAGTTCAGCGAATCGATTGCGCTGGACAAAGGCGAGACGGTGGAGCGTGGGCAGCTCGGCGGGCGTTTTTCCAGCGTGCTCGCCAACTACCTCGCGCTTATCAAGGCGCAGAAGAACCTGGTCTGGTTCACCAATTTCTTCGGCCAGGCTGCGGTGGTGTTTCCGTTCATCGTGGCCGCGCCACGCTTTTTCTCGGGCGCGATCCAGCTTGGCGAATTGATGCAGATCGCATCCGCCTTCGGCCGGGTACAAGACTCCCTGAGCTGGTTCGTCGACAACTACAGCAGCCTTGCGAGCTGGCGTGCGACCACCGATCGCCTGACCAGTTTTTCGGAAAGCATTGCGGCCCAGGCACCGCAGACCGGGGCGCAGATCGCCACCGATTCGCAAGCGCTTGAAGCCCGTGACCTGCAACTGGCGTTGCCGACCGGCGAAGTGCTGCTGGCGGGCCTGACCTTGCACGCCGGCGCGGGCGACCGCGTGCTGCTCCAAGGCCCGTCGGGCAGCGGCAAATCGACGCTGTTCAGGGCTTTCGCCGGCATCTGGCCTTTCGCGCAGGGCCAAGTCGCCATTCCCCCGAAGTTCGGCAGCGAGGCCATGTTCATCCCGCAACGGCCGTACTTTCCGAACGGCAAGCTGCGCGATGCGCTGGCCTACCCCGAGCCAGCCGACCGATACAGCGATGTCGCGCTGCAGCAGGCGCTGGCCGACGCCTTGCTGCCGCAGCTGGCGCACCGGCTGGACGATGAGGACGCCTGGAGCCAGAAGCTTTCCGGCGGCGAACAGCAGCGCCTGGCGATCGCGCGCGTGCTGCTCAAGAAACCGAAGTGGATATTTGCCGATGAGGCCACCAGCGCCCTGGACGAGGCAGCCGAAAAGACACTGTACGAACGGCTCCTGGCGCTGGCCCAGCGCACGGACGGCGCCTTGATTTCAATCGCCCACCGGCCTGGGGTGGCGGCGTTTCACAACAAGTACTGGGTGCTGGAAAAGTCGCCCGAGGGCGAAAAAGCGCGCTTTCAGCTACGGCAAGCCCAAGCCTGAAAACGGGGTGCGGTCAGAGCCGCGAACTCTTCTTGACCTTCGGGTCGGAGTAGGTCAGCGGTTCCTGGAGCAGGTTGGCGGGCTTGTTGGCCGCCTTTGTGGCCTCTTCCGTGGCTTCCAGGATGGCGGCGCCGCCGGCGCGCCACATGGCCTGGAGGAATTCCAGAAGCTGCTTGGAGATTGGTTCCTTGGGCGGCTCTGGCGGTTCTTCGGCCGTCACCTGCTTGCTCACCGTGGTCCAGTCGCGATTGGGAGTTTCCGGCTTGACGGAGGGCTTGTCCGGCCCGCCCGGCACCACGCCACCGCCGATGTAGTCCGTGGATTCAACCGGATTGGCCGGATTGATTGGACGTACGGGCACCGCACCGGAAGCGCCGGTCGAATACAAATCGGCGCCGGGCGGGCGCCAATTCAGATTTCGATCAACAGGTGGCAGTTGCATGACGATCACGTAAGGCTGGAAGGCACGAATAGGTTTTTTTGGGCTTCGTACATTCTTTACGGCAAAAAGAAGGGTGAATTTAGGTCTTTTTGAGGGATTGCCGAGTTATTAGGGGTTTTCACCTATTTTTCCAGCCTTGTTCCCCAAGATCAAGAGGGGTCGTTCCTGCTTTCGGCCGGATTCCGCCTATTTAGAGGCTCTGCGGTTCGGCGCCGGCCTGTTGGTACCGCTCAAAGCCCCTCGCCCGCAATTCACATGCCGGGCATTGGGCACAGCCATAACCCCAGGAATGGCGATGCGTGCGGTCGCCCAGGTAGCAGGTATGCGTGTGCTCCACGATCAGGTCGACCAGCGGCTGGCCGCCCAGGGCATGCGCCAACTGCCAGGTGGCGGCTTTATCGATCCACATCAGCGGTGTTTCGATCAAAAACCGCCGGTCCATCCCCAGCGACAGCGCCAGCTGCATCGCCTTCATGGTGTCGTCGCGGCAGTCCGGATAGCCCGAAAAGTCGGTCTCACAAACACCTGTGACGATGACCTGCAGGCCGCGCCGGTACGCCAGCGCCGCGGCCAGGGTGAGAAACAGGAGGTTGCGCCCCGGCACGAAGGTGTTGGGAAGACCGGTCTCCTCCATCTGGAACACCATGTCGCGCGTGAGCGAGGTTTCGCTGACCTGCCCGAGCACGGCCAAGTCCAGGCAATGGTCTTCTCCCAGGCGCCCGGCCCATTGGGGAAACTGCAAACGGATCTGCTCCAGCACGGTCAGGCGCGCCTGCAGCTCCACCACGTGGCGCTGGCGGTAGTCGAATGCCAGTGTTTCCACGCGCTCATACCTGGACAAGGCCTGCGCCAGGCAGGTCGTGGAGTCCTGGCCACCGGAAAAAAGAACAAGGGCAGTGGTATGCATGGATCCAACCTCAAAGAAAGCGCTCGAGCAGCTTTCGCGAGCCGCGATCGAGCGAACGCATGTCGCGCACGCGGTACTGGATGCCCTGGCTGCCCGCAATCAGCAGCGCCGATCCGCCCAGCCGGCGAATGTCCTCTTCGCCCTTGAGCACGAAACGGGTGTCGCCACGGTCGGTCTCGACCTCCCAGGTACTGGGTGTGGAAAAGCTCGAAACGCTCTTCAAGCGCCGGATCTCGGGCATGAACTCCAGGGCGGCGAGCTCTTCCAGGATCAGCGCGCGCAAGCCGGGGGGCAGCGCGTCCAGTCGCTCGATCCAGACCAACTCATGGCCGTCGGCACCCACAAGAGAAAGGCCCTCGTCTGGCGCAGCGAGGGGAAATGCCCGCACCGGTGTCACACCGGCATGGCTTCCGCCCTGCGCATCGGTCATCACCAATCGACCGAAGTCGTTGCGCGCAAGTTCAAATTCAGGAATCGTCATGGCCGTGGGTCCTTCAGGAGTTGCCCGCCGGATGGGCCGCCGGGGGGGCCACCGGCACGGAGCGATCTTCGTCGTCATCGGAATCGACCCGGCGCGCCTGGGCCTCGTACAAACGCCAGTAGGCGCCCTGGCGCGCCATGAGTTCGTCGTGCGGGCCCACTTCCACCACCTGGCCGCGGTCCATGACCACCAGCCGGTCTGCCTTGCGCAGGGTCGACAACCGGTGCGCGATGGCGATCGTGGTGCGGCCCTGCACCAAATTGTCCAGCGCCTTCTGGATCTCCTTTTCGGTCTCGGTATCGACCGATGAAGTCGCCTCGTCCAGGATCAGGATGCGCGGATCGATCAAAAGCGCCCGTGCAATCGAGATGCGCTGGCGCTCGCCGCCCGACAGGCCCTGGCCGCGCTCGCCCACCAGCGAGTCATAGCCTTGCGGCAGCCGCAGGATGAAATCATGGGCGTGGGCCGCGCGGGCCGCCGCCACGATCTCCTGGCGCGTGGCCTCGGGTTTGCCGTAGGCGATGTTCTCGGCGATGGTGCCGAAGAACAGGAAGGGCTCCTGCAGCACCAGGCCGATGTGGCGCCGGTAGTCGGCGACGCGAAAGCGCCGGATATCGGTACCGTCGAGCCGGATCACCCCGTCGGTCACGTCGTAGAAGCGGCAGATCAGGTTGACCAGCGTGCTCTTGCCCGAGCCGCTGTGACCGACCAGTCCAATCATCTCGCCGGGCTGAATACTCAGGTCCAGCCCGCGCAGCACCGCCCGGTTGCCGTAGCGAAAACCGATGTTGCCGAGTTCGATGCGGCCCTGCACGGACGCAAGGGGAACCGGTTGTTCGGGCTCCGGCACGTTGGACACATGGTCCAGGATGTCGAAGATGCGCTTGGCACCGGCCGCGGCCTTCTGCGTCACCGAGACGATGCGGCTCATGGAGTCGAGCCGCGTGTAGAAGCGCCCGATATAGGCGATGAAGGCGGTCAGCACCCCGACCGTGATCTGGCTCTTGCTGACCAGCCAGATGCCGAATGCCCAGACCACCAGCAGGCCGATCTCCGTCAGCAACGAAACCGCCGGCGAAAACAGCGACCAGACCTTGTTCAACCGGTCGTTGACTTCGAGGTTGTGGCGGTTGGCCTCGCGAAAGCGCTCGGCCTCGCGCCGCTCCTGGGCAAACGCCTTCACCACCCGGATGCCGGGAATGGTGTCGGCCAGCACATTGGTCACGTCGCCCCAGACCCGGTCGATCTTCTCGAAGCCGGTGCGCAGGCGGTCGCGCACGGAATGGATCATCCAGGCGATGAAGGGCAGCGGCAGCAGCGTGGCCAGTGCAAGCCAGGGATTGATGGAAAACAGGATGGCTGCGGTCATCAGCATCATCAGCACGTCGGTCGCGAAGTCCAGCGCATGCAGCGAAAGGAAGACGCAGATGCGGTCGGTCTCCGAGCCGATGCGGGTCATCAGGTCGCCCGTGCGCTTGCCGCCGAAGTAGTCGAGCGAAAGCTTCAACAGGTGCTCGAAGGTCGCGGTGCGCAGATCGGCGCCGATCCGCTCGGACACCAGCGCGAGCAGATATGTCCGTGCCCAGCTCAGGCCCCAGGCCGCCACGGCGGAAGCCAGCAAACCGCCCAGGAGGGCCACCACAAACCAGGGATCGATCTGCTTGCCGTTCTGGTACGGGATCAGCACCTCGTCCATCAAGGGAATGGTCAGGTATGGCGGGACCAGGGTCGCAGCGGTCGAAGCCAGGGTCAGCGCGAAGCCGACGGCCAGCTCCTTTTGGTAGGGCCGGGCAAAACGCCAGAGGCGCAGCAGCACCCAGGTCGATGGCGGCGTATGCAGCTCCCGGGCACAGGCGGGGCACTCCTCGCTGTCCGGCGGCAGCGGCGCCCGGCAGGTCGGACACAGGGAAGGCTCTTCCCCGGGGGGCTGGTTCGCCAGTTGCCGGCCGAACTGGGTAACCAGATGCGTGGCATGGCTATTGGACTTGAGGGTGAAGTGCCAACGCGCCAGCCGCCTTTGCGGGCTGTGCAGCTCGATGGTGCCGACCCCTGCATGATCGAAGAGCTGCAGCGCAAGCCCCTGGGCCAGCGGCCAGGCCTGCCACTGCCCGGTATCGGGGGCGCGGGCCAGCAAGCGCCGTTCGGTCAGCGCCAGCCAGCCCGTGGCAAAGCGAAGCTGCGGGTCAAGGTCAACCTCCAGCAAGGTTAGAACGTTCTCGTCGGGTGCAAGCTGCGCTTGCAAGTCGACCCGGCCGGGATCGGCGAAAAGACCGGAAGCGTCGACAGGTGGGTGATGTTGCATTTTGATTCCGTACCGCGCGACCCGAATCCGTGCCGCGCCCCCAACAGGGAAACCGGGATTTTCGCCGAACTGGACTTGCCGCGATGCCTGCGCCCCGGCACCCGGACAGATGCCAGCCGTGGCGCACAATTGAGGCCCGCGGCCGGATGAACCGGCAACATTAGCATTCGCCAACTATGAAAAAATCAGACGACATCAAACTGCTGCGCACCAACTACCTGCGCGGCCCCAACATCTGGACCTACCGTCCGGTGCTGGAAGTCTGGCTGGACCTCGGCGAACTCGAAGAATTTCCCTCGAACCTGATCCCGGGCTTCACCGACCGCCTGCTGGCGCTGTTGCCGGCGCTTGAAGAGCACCATTGCGGCGTCGGCGAGCGCGGTGGCTTCATCGAGCGGCTGCGCGAAGGCACCTGGGCCGGCCACGTGCTGGAACATGTCGTCATCGAATTGCTGAACCTGGGCGGCATGCCCACGGGCTTCGGCCAAACGCGCAGCACCTCGCAGCGCGGCATCTACCGCACTGTTTTTCGCGCACGCGACGAGCAGGTCGCCCGGGAAGCGCTGCGCCAAGGGCACCGCTTGCTGATGGCGGCCATCAATGCCGAAGCATTTGACGTGCCGGCGGCCGTTGCCCTGGTGCGCGAGAAGGTCGACGACTGCTACCTCGGCCCCAGCACTGCCTGCATTGTCGCGGCCGCGACAGATCGCCGGATCCCGCACATCCGCCTGAACGAGGGCAATCTGGTGCAGCTCGGCCATGGCGCGCGCCAGCGCCGCATCTGGACGGCCGAGACCGAGCTGACCAGCGCCATCGCCGAAGGCATCGCGCGCGAGAAGGACCTGACCAAGAGCCTGCTGCAGTCCTGCGGCGTGCCGGTGCCCGAGGGCCAGGTAGTGGCGAGCGCGGAAGAAGCCTGGGAAGCGGCGCAGGACATCGGGCTGCCGGTCGTGGTCAAGCCCACGGATGGCAACCACGGCCGCGGAGTTTCTCTGGACCTGGACAAACGCGAAGACATCGAAGCCGCTTTCCACGTGGCGCAGCTGCATGGCAGCGAGGTGCTGGTCGAGCGTTTTGTGCGCGGCCATGAGCACCGGCTCCTGGTCGTCAATGGCCGGGTCGTTGCCGCCGCGCGCGGCGAGGCGGCCTGGGTCATCGGCGACGGGAAATCCACCGTGGTGGAACTGGTCAACTCCCAACTCAATACCGACCCCCGGCGCGGTCCCGATGAAGACTTCCCGCTGAACCTCATCGACACGCTGGGAGATGACGCGATCCTGCTGGACTTGCAGCGCCAGGGGTTGAGCGCCGACGCCGTGCCGGCTGCCGGGCGGCGGGTGCTGATCCAGCGCAACGGAAATGTCTCGATCGACTGCACCGACGAAGTCCACCCCGAGGTGGACCACGTCGTGTCGCTCGCCGCCCGCGTGGTCGGACTGGACATCGCCGGCATCGACGTGGTCGCCGAAGACATTTCACGGCCATTGCAGGCGCAAGCCGGCGCCGTGGTCGAAGTCAATGCCGGCCCAGGCCTGCTGATGCACCTGAAACCGGGCGTGGGATCGCCGCGGCCGGTCGGCCAGGCCATCGTCGACCATCTCTTTGCCGAAGGCGAGGCCGGGCGTATTCCGGTGGTGGGCGTTGCCGGCACCCAGGGCACCTCGACGATCGCCCGTTTGGTGGCGTGGCTGCTGCACCTGAGCGGCCACCACGTCGGCCTGGCCTGCCGCGACGGCCTGTTCTTCGACCGCCGCCTGGCGCAGCGCGGCAATTGCGCCAGCTGGGAGCCCGCACACCGGCTCCTGATCAATCGCGCGGTGCAGGCCGTGGTGGTGGAAAACGGCCCGGCGTCCATCCTGCGCGACGGCCTGGCCTATGACCGTTGCCAGGTCGGCATCGTGACCGACTTCGGCGGCGTGGAAGCCCTGGCCGAGTTCGACATCCATGAAACCGGCCAGCTCTACAAAGTCTTGCGCACCCAGGTCGACGTGGTCCTGAGCGATGGCGTGGCGGTACTCAACGCCGCCGATGAAGGCGTGGCCGGCATGGCGCCCCTGTGCGACGGCGACGTCATTCTCTATGCCCATGACCCCGCGCTGCCCGCGATCGTCGCGCACCGCGCCGAGGGCGGCCGCGCCGTGTATGTGCGCCATGGGCGCGTCATCCTGGCCTCCGGCGCCGGTGAATTCTCGATTGCCGAGCTGGGCGCTCTCAGTTTTCGCCATGGCCAGCATGCACCGGAATCGGATGGCGTTCTGCTCGCCGGGATTGCGGCGGCCTGGGCATTGGAGATCTCACCCGACCTGATCGTCGCGGGCATCGAAACCTTCGAGCCCGAACCTGCCGCCCTGCGCGCCACGCCGGAACCGGCAGCCGTGCACTGATCTGCGCAGACCCAAGTACCGCACCACCGAAACGTAGGCAGAAAGACAAGCTGATGGAAGTTTCCCGCATCCGTGCCCTGCGCGGCCCCAACCTGTGGAGCCGCCACACGGCGATCGAGGCGATCGTGGCCTGCGAAAAACATGAGCGCGCGCTGGCCGGCCTGAAGGGATTCGAGCCGCGCCTGCGCGCCTTGTTTCCCGCCGTCGGCGCGCTGCAGCCCCTGGGCAAGCAGGGACCGGTTTCGCTCGCGCATGTGCTCGAAGCCGCCGCCCTGAGCTTGCAGGCCCAGGCCGGTTGCCCGGTCACATTCAGCCACACCGCCACCACGCTCGACGAAGGCGTCTACCAGGTCGTCGTGGAATACAGCGAGGAAACCGTGGGGCGCCAGGCATTCGAGCTCGCCCAGACGCTGATCCAGGCGGCGCTGAACGACACCGCATTCGATGTGAGCGCTGCACTGACGGCCCTGCGCAATACAGACGAAGACGTCCGCCTGGGCCCCAGCACCGGTGCCATCGTCGATGCGGCGACGGCGCGCGGCATTCCGTTTCGACGGCTGACTTCCGGCAGCATGGTGCAGTTTGGCTGGGGCGCGCGGCAGCGGCGCATCCAGGCGGCGGAGGTCGACTCCACCAGTGCCGTGGCCGAATCCATCGCGCAGGACAAGGACCTGACCAAGAAGCTCCTGCACGCCGCCGGCGTTCCGGTCCCGTTTGGCCGCCCCGTGCAGACCGTGGATGAAGCCTGGGCCGTCGCGCTGGAGATCGGGCTGCCCGTCGTCGTCAAGCCGCAGGACGGCAACCAGGGCAAGGGTGTCACCGTCAATATCGTGAGCCGCGAGCATCTTGAGATTTCGTACCGGGCCGCGGCCGAGCACGGCCATGTCATGGTCGAAAAATACCTGCCCGGCCAGGACTTCCGGATGCTGGTGGTGGGCGACCGCCTGGTGGCGGCCGCCCGGCGCGAGCCGCCCCTGGTCGTCGGCGACGGCGTGCACAACGTGCGACAGTTGGTCGACATCGTCAATTCCGATCCGCGGCGCGGCGAGGGCCACGCCACGTCGCTGACCAAGATCCGCTTCGACGACATCGCCGTGGCGCGCCTGGATGTGCAGGGCCTGACGCCCGAGTCCGTCCCGGAGAAGGGCAGCCGCGTCATCCTGCGCAACAACGCCAATCTCAGCACCGGTGGCACGGCTACCGATGTGACGGACGATGTGCACCCTGAAGTGGCGGCGCGCGCGGTGGCGGCGGCGCAAATGGTCGGCCTGCACATCTGCGGCGTCGATGTGGTGTGCGAGACCGTGCTGCGCCCGCTGGAAGACCAGCACGGCGGCATTGTCGAAGTCAATGCCGCGCCAGGCCTGCGCATGCACCTGTCGCCCTCGTATGGCAAGGGCCGGCCGGTGGGCGAAGCCATCATCGGCAACCTGTTCGGCCATGGCGACGATGGGCGCGTGCCGGTGGTGGCCGTGACCGGCACCAACGGCAAGACCACCACCGCGCGTTTGATCGCGCACTTGCTGGCGGGCAGTGGCATGCGCGTGGGCATGACCAATACCGATGGCGTGTACGTCAATGGCCGCCAGATCGACAGCGGCGACTGCAGCGGCCCCAAGAGCGCACGCAACGTGCTGATGCATCCCGACGTGGATGCGGCAGTGTTTGAGACCGCGCGTGGCGGCGTGCTGCGCGAAGGCCTGGGCTTTGACCGCTGCCAGGTTGCGGTCGTCACCAACATCGGCAGCGGCGACCATCTGGGCCTGAACTACATCACCACGGTGGCCGACCTGGCGGTGCTCAAGCGGGTCATCGTGCAAAACGTCGCATCCAAGGGTTATGCGGTGCTGAATGCGGCCGACCCCAGCGTCGCGGACATGGCGCCGACCTGCCCGGGCAACGTGATCTTCTTCGCCGCCGACCGCCACCACCCGGTGATGGCCACGCACCGTGCCCAAGGCAAACGCACCGTGCATGTCGATGGCGACGCCATCGTGGTGTCGCAAGGCACCTGGCGCGAGCGCCTGCTGCTGCGCGATATTCCCTTGACGCGCAACGGCACGATCGGGTTTCAGGTCGATAACGCGATGGCGGCGATCGCTGCCGCCTGGGGCGTGGGCCTGGGCTGGGACGCCGTGCGCCGCAGCCTGGCGAGCTTCGTCAATGATTCGGACAACGCACCCGGGCGTTTCAACGTGATGGACTACCGCGGCGCCACGCTGATCGCCGACTACGGCCACAACCCCGACGCGATGCGCGCGCTGGTGGCGGCCGTGGACGCGATGCCGGCCAAGCGCCGCTCGGTCGTCATCAGCGGCGCCGGCGACCGGCGCGACGAAGACATCCGCGACCAGACGGTGATTCTGGGCGACGCCTTTGACGACGTACTCTTGTACCAGGATGCCGCCCAGCGCGGCCGCGCCGACGGCGAGGTCATGGCGCTGTTGCGCCAAGGACTGGCCCAGGCCAAGCGCACCAAGAAGATCGACGAAATCCGCGGCGAGTTTCTCGCCATCGACACGGCCCTGGCGCGGCTGCAGCCCGGCGACCTGTGCCTGATCCTGGTGGACCAGGTCGAGGAAGCCTTGGCCCACCTGGCGCAAAGAGTGGCCGCACCAGTGGCTTAAGCCAGCGGAAGGTCAGACTTCCCCTTCGTCGCCCAGGTCGCTTTCGCCCTCATCCGGCAACACGTGCTTGACGACCGTGACCGGGACATTGCACGCGTGGATCATTTCCTGCGACACGGAGCCAAGCAGCGCGCTGCGCACCGCGCCCTGGCCGCGCGCACCCATGATCACCGCGTCGCAGGCGTAACGCTCGACGATATCCATCAGCGTGTGCGCGGGGTCGCCTGACGCCACTTCCAGTTCGCAGCCCACCCCTGCAGCCTTGCACAGGGCTTCGGCCGGCTCCAGCAGATGCGCCCCGGCGCCCGCGCTCACGCCTTGCAAGACCTGCGGATCGCGCGCGACCACGATCTCGTAGAGCGACGCCGGCTCCTGCACATTGGCCAGCACGAACTCCGCCTTCAGGCCTTCGCGCACCAGGCGCAGGCCGTGTTGAACCGCATCGAGCGCGAGTTCGGAGCCATCCACGGGAATCAGAATTTTCAGCATTGCCGTCCTCCTTCTTCATTGGTCGTGGTTCATTGTGCGCATAAAGAAAATCCCTGTCGAGGTGCGATAGGGCGCGCAGCACGACAATAGCGTCCATGCCCATGCCGCCAGCGTCGCTCCCGCCCGAAAAAACACCCGACCCCGCTTCCCTCTCCGCGCTCGCGCCCCTCAAGCACGCTGTCTTTCGCATGCTTTGGAGCACCTGGCTGATTGCCAACATCTGCATGTGGATGAACGACGTGGCCGCGGCGTGGCTGATGACCACCTTGACCAAGTCGCCGATCTGGGTGGCGCTGGTGCAAACAGCGTCGACCCTGCCTGTCTTCCTGCTCGGCTTGCCCAGCGGCGCGCTGGCCGATATCCTGGACCGGCGCCGCTACTTCATCGTGACGCAGTTCTGGGTCGCCGCGGTGGCGCTGCTCCTGTGCCTGGCCATTGCATCGGGGCAGACTACGCCGGGCTTGCTGCTGGCACTGACCTTTGCCAACGGCATCGGCCTGGCGATGCGCTGGCCCGTGTTCGCCGCCGTCGTGCCAGAACTGGTTCCGCGCGCGCAGTTGCCGTCGGCGCTGGCGCTCAACGGCGTCGCGATGAATGCCTCGCGCATCATCGGCCCCCTGGTGGCCGGCGCGCTGATCGCCAGTGCAGGCAGCATCTACGTCTTCGTGCTCAACGCTGTTCTGTCGGTGATTTCCGCCTTCATCATCATGCGCTGGCGCCACCAGCACGTGCCCAACCCGCTGGGCCGCGAACGCCTTTGGAGCGCCATTCGCGTCGGCGTGCAGTTCGTGCGGCAGTCTGCCCGGCTGCGTGCGGTGTTGACGCGTGTCTCGCTATTCTTCTTTCACTCTACCGCCTTGCTGGCGCTGCTGCCGCTGGTGGCGCATGGCCTGGAAGGCGGCGACGCGGGCACCTTCACCGTGCTGCTGGCTGCCATGGGCGCCGGCGCCATCGCCATGGCCATGCTGTTGCCGCGGCTGCGCCAATCGATGTCGCGCGATGCGCTGGTGATGCGTGGCACCGTCGCACAGGCACTCGCGACGGCGGCCGTGGCCTTTGCACCCAACCTTTATTTCGCGGTGCCCGCCATGGTGATTGCCGGCATGGCCTGGATTGCCACGGCCAACTCGCTCAGTGTCTCGGCCCAGTTGGCGCTGCCGGACTGGGTGCGGGCGCGCGGCATGTCGATGTACCAGATGGCAATCATGGGAGCGAGTGCCACCGGCGCCGCGATCTGGGGCCAGGTTGCCACCCTGTCCAGCGTGCAAGCGAGCCTGTGCGTGGCCGCAGTCTCGGGCATCGTGGCGATGGTCGCCGCGCAGCGGCTGGTGGTCGACCGCGCCATGGAGGAAGACCTCACGCCGTCCAGCGTATTCAAGCGGCCGGTGGCCGAAACGCCGCCGCAGACCGGCCACGTGCTGGTGACCATCGAGTACCGCATCAACCCCGCACGCGCCGGCGATTTTCGGGCGCTGATGCAGGAAAGCCGCCGCAGCCGCTTGCGCCAGGGTGCCTTGGGCTGGGAGCTGTTGCACGATATTGGCGAACCCGACCGCTACGTGGAACAGATCATCGACGAATCATGGACCGAGCATCTGCGTCGTTTCGACCGTGTCACTGCGGCCGATGTTGCGCTGCGCGACCGCAAGCTGGCCTTCCATACCGGCGAAGCGCCACCCCTGGTCACGCGCTATGTCATTGAGCCTGGCGGCCACGGCTAACGCTGCGCGCCCGGCTCCATACGCAGCGGAATGGTCACCGGTCCGTCGTTGACGAGGTGGACTTTCATGTCGGCCGCGAACTGCCCCGTCTCTACCTGCGGATGCGCGGCGCGCGCCTGGCGCACGAAGTAGTCGTACAAGCGCTGGCCTTCATCGGGCAGCGCCGCATTGGTGAAGCTCGGCCGGTTGCCACCGGCGGTGTCGGCCGCCAGGGTGAACTGGCTCACCACCAGGAGACCGCCTGCGGTGTCTTGCAAGCTGCGGTTCATCTTGCCGGCTGCGTCGGAAAAGATGCGCAGCTTGAGCAGCTTGGCCAGGAGCTTGTCGGCCTGGGCCTCGCGGTCACCGCGCTCCGCGCACAGCAGCACCAATAGTCCGGCGCCGATCTCGCCGACGGTCTCATCCGCCACGACCACGCGCGCCTCGCTCACTCTCTGGATCAGTGCAATCAAATCAAGTCCTCTTCATCGTCGAAGTGCGGCTCCACGTCGGTGGGCAGCAGCTGGATCGTGGCGCGCAAGCCGGGTACCGCGCTCATGAGGGCCTGCTCCACGCTGGTCCGTACGGCGGCCGCACGCCCCAGCGTCCAGTTCGCGGGCATGTGCATGTGCAGGTCGATGAAGCGGCGCTGGCCCGAGCGGCGGCTGGAGACATGGTCAAAACGGATGGTGTGGTGCCGAAAACCAGCCAGCGTCTTTTCGATTTCTGCCAGCACTTCGGGCTCCAGCGCCTCGTCCATCAGGCCCTGCGACGAGCGCCACATCAGGTGCACGCCTTCGCGCAGGATGTTGAGCGCCACGCCAATGGCCGCCGCCGCGTCGAGCCAGAGCCAGCCTGTCAGTGCGACCAGCGCAATGCCCACCACCACGCCGGCGGACGTCCAGACATCGGTGATCAAATGCCGAGCGTCGCCTTCGAGCGCGATCGACCGGTGCTCGCTCGCCGCCTTGAGCATGACCCAGGCCAGCGCGCCGTTGAGCGCCGAGCTCAGCACAGAAAGCGCCAGGCCCCAGCCGAGTTGCTGCAGCGGCTGCGGATTCAACAACCGGGCCGCAGCGGCCCAGAGAATGCCCAAGGCGGCCACGATGATCAACAGGCCTTCGAACCCGGAGGAAAAATACTCGGCTTTGGTGTGCCCATAGGGATGGCCTTCATCGGCGGGGCGCTTGGCAACGATCACCATCAGCAGCGCGAAGACCGCACTCGCAAGATTCACCAACGACTCCATGGCGTCGGACAGCAAGCCGACGGAATCCGTCAGCCACCAGGCCCACGTCTTCAACGCGATCGTTACCAGCGCCACGCCAATCGAGGCGCGCAGCAGGCGCCGCGGCGTGAGGGCGGCGTAGGACGAAGCTGCGCGGGGCGAATTCATGCGCGCATTGTGAAGCAAGGCCATGCAAGAATGCGCCCATGTTCGGAGTCTCGCAGCGTCATGCGTGGTGGATTGTGGCTTGGGCGGCGATTACCGCCCTGGGCTGCCTGGCCCTGGCCCGGCTGGAATTGGGCCGCCTGCGCGAGGCGTTTGAAACCGATGCGCGCATTGCGCATCGCCTGCTGAGCCAGCGCGCAGTACAGCACGAAGCCGTGCTGGCCACGCTGGCCTTGCTGCAGCCCGTAGCCGAGACCTCGCCGCCCGAGCAAAGGCTGCCATCGGTCTATCCACAGATCCAGCGCGTGCTGCGGCGCGACCGCGATGCCGCATGGCCCGACGAGAAGTTGCGCGCGGCCGAGACCCTGTCGCGTGCGCTGCGCCGCGCCGCGCTGGCCGAGGTCGATTTCGCGAACGGGCGCTACCAGTTGGTGCTGGCCGCGCAGCCCGCAAGCTTTGCGTTGCAGATGGACATGCGCGCCGTAGTGCCCTGGAGCGAATGGCCGATGGCGCCTGATGCCAGCCCGGTGCGCGTGACGCTGGAGCACGCGACCCAGACCTTTGTGCTGCAACCCGGGCGCCTGCAAAGCGGCGGCTGGCGCTATGAATTTCACAAGCATCTGGCCGCCGAGAGCCAGCCCTTCGACGTGGCGGCCGTGCGCCAGATCAGCCTGGCCGAACTGCCCTGGAGCCAGATGCTGGGCTGGGCGCTCGCGGCGGCCGCGGCGTGCGCCGCACTGTGGTCCCTGCAACGCCAGCGCGCCGAACGCCAGCGCGCCGAAGAGCTGCTGCGGCTGGGCCGGGTGGCCCGGCTGAACACGCTGGGCGAACTCGCCGCCGGCATGGCGCATGAGCTGAACCAGCCGCTTACCGCGATGCTGGCCAATACGCAGGCCGCGAGCCGCCTGCTGAAGGACGAGCCGCCAGACCTCGACATCGCCCGCGCAGCCATGGACCAGGCGGTCGAGCAGGCGCGCCGTGCGTCGGCGGTGGTGGGCCAATTGCGCCGCGCCGTGGAGCGCCCCGACCTGGCCGCGCAACTGCAGGCCGTGGTGCTGCAGGATGCGGTACGCAGCGCCGTGTACCTGCTGGAGCCGGAGTTCAAGCGCCGCGATGTGGCGCTGGAGATCACGCCGCCCGCCGCGCCCGTGACGGTATTGGCCGAGCCGGTGGCGTTGGAACAGATCATTCACAACCTGCTGATGAATGCGGTGCAGGCGCTGGAGCAGGTGCCTGCGAGGGATCGCACGCTCAGCGTGGCATTGCGATCCGAAAACGGCCAGGGCGTGCTTACGGTCACCGACAACGGCCCCGGTATCGCGCCCGAGGTACTACCGCGTCTCTTCGAACCGTTTTTCAGCACGCGCAAGGGCGGCCTCGGGCTTGGCCTGAGCCTGTGCGAAACCCTGGCCTCCGGCATGGGCGGCAGCCTGCGGGCCACGCAGCACACACCGCGCGGCGCAGCGTTCCACCTGTCCTTGCCACTGGCCGCCGCATGAAGAGCCCAACTCCGTCGCCCACGCTCTCGCCGACCATCCATCTCATCGACGACGACGAGGCCGTGCGCAATAGCCTTGCGCTGCTGATCGGCACCGTGGGCCTGCGCGTGCAGGCCTGGGCCGACCCGCAGGCATTCGTGCGCGACTTCGACCGGCACAGCATCGGCGCGATCGTGCTGGACGTGCGCATGCCGGGCATCAGCGGCCTCACTCTGCTGGACATGCTGGTGGCCCAGGGTGTGGACCAGCCGATTCTCATGCTCACGGGCCACGGCACGGTCGAGATGTGCCGGCGCGCCTTCAAGTCCGGCGCGGCCGAGTTTCTTGAAAAACCGGTCGACGACGAAGTCTTGCTCGAAGCGCTGCAAAACGCGGTGCGCCAGCATGTCCGCTCGCGCGAGCGTAACCAGGCCGACCGCCAAGCGCGCGAACGCTATGCCCAGCTCTCCGAGCGGGAGCGCGAAGTGCTGGGCCTGATCGTGGCGGGGCTGACCAACAAGGAAATCGGCAGGGCACTCGAAGTCTCGCCGCGCACGGTGGAAACCCACCGGGCCAACCTGTTCGCCAAGTTGCAAGCCGAATCGCTGGCGCAGCTGATCCGAAGCTACGCCGCGCTGGTGGACGAAAACTCCGCTCCGTAGTTCTACGGAGCCGTGCGCGTAGCCATACGAATGGGCGAAAAGGTGCCCGCCTCCTAAAGTTCATGCACGGTTGATTTGAACCGTTTTCAATGAACAAACTTCTGGAGCACTTCGTGAACAAACTCATCCAAATTTCCGCACTCGCCCTGTCCCTGGTGGCTGCCGCCGCGCAAGCGCAGGCTGTGCGCACCGAAAAGAACATGTCGCTCGAACTGGCCAACCAGATCGCGGCCGCCACCGTTGCCAGTTGCACCGCCAGCGGCTACGCGGTGACCGCCACCGTGGTGGACCGCGCTGGCAGCGTGCGTGCCGTGCAGCGCGCCGACAACGCCGGCCCGCACACCTTGGGCGCCAGCCAGGAAAAGGCGTTCACTTCCGCTTCGGCAAAGAACAACACGCTGGCGATGATGGAAGGCGCACAGAAGAACCCGGCCGCTGCCAACCTGGTGCACATCCCCGGCTTCCTGTTGCTGGGCGGTGGCGTGGCGATCAAGGTGGGCAATGAAACGATCGGCGCGGTCGGCGTCGGCGGCGCGCCGGGCGGCCACCTGGACGAAGCCTGCGCGGTGGCTGCGCTGGACAAGGTCAAGGACCAACTGAAATAAGCCACACGCAACAAGAACTCCAGGAGATCCGCCATGAACCGAACCCTGCGTTTGCCTCTGCAAAGCCTGGTGCTGGCCGCGGCCTGCGGGCTTGGTGCCATGGCCAGCGGGCCAGCCTGGTCCCAGGTCGGCCCCGCAGCCGCAGAGGCCGCGAGCTACAAAGGCCTGCACGCCGCCGCCCACAAGGGCGACGTAGCCCAGATCGAAAGGCTCGCGGCCGCGAAGGCTGATGCCAACGCCCGCGACGGCAATGGCCGCACCCCGCTGCATGTAGCCGCGTTTGCAAGACAGCGCGAGGCGATCCGCGCGCTTGTGAAGGCCGGCGCCAACATCAACCTGCTGGAGAACGACCGCTACGACGGCGTCACGATTGCATCGGTTGCCGATGACGAGCAGACATTGCGCACCCTGCTGTCGCTGGGTGCCAGCGCCAAACAGACCACCAGCCGCTACGACGGCACGGCCCTGATTGCCGCGGCGCACTTGGGCCACGACGGCGTGGTCAGGCAATTGATCGCCGCGAACGCACCGCTGGACCATGTGAACAACCTGCACTGGACCGCGGCAATCGAATCCATCGTTCTGGGCAACGGCGGACCGCGCCACCAGGAAAGCTTGCGCGCCCTGATCCAGGCCGGCGCGAATCTCCAGCTTGCCGACCGCCAGGGCAACACGCCGCTGCAGTTGGCAAAATCACGCGGCTACCAGGAAATGGTGCGCATGCTGGAGAACGTCGGCGCGCGCTAATTGGAAGCAGGGGCAGTGTCGGCCAGATAGGGATCCCAGAAGCCGGGAGCCGGTTCGACCTGCTGGCAGATATCCAGGATCAAGCCCGAGGGATCCTTGCACTCGAACCGGATCTGGCCCCAGGGCTCTTGGCGCACCGGATAGGAAATCACAACGCCCGCCGCTTCGAGTTCGGCATGCAGGCCGGCGGCGTCTTCCACCTGCAGGCACAGAATGGCACCCAGCCCGCTGAACACCTCGGGCCCCGGCGGCGTGGAGGGATGGTCGGGCGTCATGAAGGCCAGGCTGATGGGTGCTTCGCCCTCCGCGCCGGACCGATGCAGGTAGACGAACCAGCTGGCTTCAAAGCGGACTTCAAAACCGAAATGGCTGGTGTAGAAGTCGCGGCAGGCGTCGCGCGCCGGCGTGGTGATGATGGGGTAATGATCGACGAGTCGCATGGATGGCTCCGTTGATGCCTTGGATGATTTGATACATACTGTCTGTATGTGAATTGAAATATAGATACAGACAGTATGTATGTCAACAAAAAAACCGAGCGCGCACTCGCCTCACGCCAGGCGCTCATCGAGAGTGCGCGCCGGCTATTCGAGGCAAAGGGCTATGCAGCGACCTCGACCGAAGAATTGCTGGCGCAAACCGGTCTTACCCGCGGCGCGCTGTACCACCACTTCCGCGACAAGAAGGCGTTGTTCGACGCCGTTTGCGACGCGGTGCACCGTGAGCTGGTACTGGTCATAGAAGAAGCAACGCGGGAAGTCACAGATCCCCGGGATGCGCTGCGCGCGGGGTCGCACGCCTGGATGCGGGCGGTGGCCGACCCGCGCCGGGCACGGCTGCTATTGATCGAGGCACCTGCCGTGCTCGGCCCGGATGCCTGGAATTCGACCGATGCCCGGCACGGATATGCCTCGCTGCGCGAGGGCGTGCAACAGGCGATGGGCAAAAGCGGGCGCACGCCAGCCGCGCTTGACGCGGTTGCCGTGGCCCTCAACGGTACGATGAATGAACTGGCGCGCTGGGTTGCCGCAGACGCCTCGCGGCTGGATGAAGCCCTGGCCGTGGTGGACGCCGCGCTGGCGGGGTTTCAGGCGAGCTGAGCCACATCAGCCCGAAAAAGATCAGCTCAGGTGGACCCGGGCGAACTTGCGCTTGCCGACCTGCACCACATAAGTGCCGGCCGCGAGCTTGAGGCCTTTGTCGCCCACCACGCTGGAGTCCACGCGCACGCCGCCGCCATCGATCAGGCGGCTGGCCTCGGATGTCGAGGGCGCGAGTCCCGCCATCTTGAGCAAGGCGCCGATGCCCAGCGGGGCGCCGGCCAGCAACACCTCGGGAATTTCGTCCGGCACGCCGCCCTTGCTCCGGTTGATGAAATCCTGCTCGGCCGCGTCCGCCGCGCCGGCGTTGTGAAAACGCGCGGTGATTTCCTTGGCAAGCATGACCTTGGCGTCTTTGGGATTGCGCCCGCCCTCGACCTCCTTGCGCAGGCTTGCGATTTCGGCCTCGCTCTTGAACGACAGCAAGGTGAACCAGCGCCACATCAAGGTGTCGCTGATCGACAGCACCTTGGCGAACATGGTATTGGGGTCTTCGCTGATGCCGATGTAGTTGTTCTTGCTCTTGGACATCTTGTCGACGCCGTCCAGGCCCTCCAGCAGCGGCATGGTCAGGATGCACTGCGGCTCCTGGCCATATTCCTGCTGCAGGTGGCGGCCAACCAGCAGGTTGAACTTCTGGTCGGTGCCGCCGAGCTCCAGGTCCGACTTCAGCGCCACCGAGTCGTAGCCCTGCATCAGCGGGTAAAGGAATTCATGCACCGAAATGGAGCGGCCATCCTTGAAGCGCTTGTTGAAATCGTCGCGTTCCATCATGCGCGCCACGGTGTACTTGGCGGCCAGCTGGATCATGCCCATCGAACCCAGCGGCAGACTCCACTCGCTGTTGTAGCGGATCTCGGTCTTCGCCGGGTCCAGCACCAGACTGGCCTGCTTGTAGTAGGTCTCGGCGTTGGCCTTGATCTGCTCGGGGGTCAGCGGTGGGCGCGTGTTGTTGCGCCCGGACGGGTCGCCGATCAGGCTGGTGAAGTCGCCGATCAGGAAAATCACCTGGTGCCCCAGGTCCTGCAGCTGGCGCATCTTGTTCAGCACCACGGTGTGGCCGATGTGGATGTCGGGCGCGGTCGGGTCCAGGCCGAGCTTGATGCGCAGCGGCACACCGGTGGCTTCGGACCTCGCCAGTTTCTTCACCCAGTCGTCCTGGGGAATCAGTTCTTCGATGCCCCGCAGGGTCACCGCCAGTGCCTCGCGCACACCGTCTGTCGGCTGGACCGCCTCCGAGGTGGGTTTCTGAACACCTTTTGTTTCGTTAAGGCTGTGATTCATAAGGGTTTTTTCAGATGCAACAGCCCTGGAACTGGCTATACTTTTGGTTTCCGAGCGTGGATTTTAGTGGTCCTGCCCCCGAGCGTCCCGGCGAGACGCAGCCCGCAGCTCCGCGGGAGGGCCCGTGTCCTGCTTCTGGTCCCTTTTTCTTCTTTGATTGCGTGCCGCTCCGGTGGCCCGCCCGCTGGAACCGTACCTTGATTTCAAACCGCCCGGACTCGCTGCCCCAGCTTGCACGCTCTTCCTCCAGCCTCCTGGTCCGTGGCCTGACCCGGTATCCCCGCCGCATCATGCTCGGCGTGGGTGCGGTTTTGCTGGGCACCGGCGTCACCGCGTTTGGCATCGCACCACTGGCCCCCGATGCCGCCAACCTGCCTGTGCGGCAAGTGATCGAGGCACTGGACACGGCCCCCTTGGGTGCCCCGCTGCTCAACGATCTTTCTGTGCCCGCCGCGTCGCTCACGCTGTTCCGCAGCGACCAGGTGCGTCGCGATGACACCGCCCAGAGCCTGTTGCAGCGCCTCGGTGTGGCCGACTCGGCGGCCCTGGCGTTTCTGCGCGACGACGCCACGGCGCGCCAGTTGTTCACTGGCCGCCCCGGCAAGCTGGTCACCGTGGAAACCAACGACCGCCACGAACTGCAGCGCCTGAGCGCACGCTGGCTGCCCGACGACGAGCGCCAGTTCCAGCGCCTGGTGATCACCAGCGGCCCGCAGGGCTACAACGTGCAACTCGAAACCGCCGAACTCACGCCCAGCGTCCGCCTGGCCGGCGGCGTCATCAACAGCTCGCTGTTTGCCGCCACCGACGCCATCGGCCTGCCCGACAGCGTGGCGGTGCAACTGGCCGAGATCTTCGCGTCCGACATCGACTTCCGTCGCAACCTGCGCCAGGGTGATCACTTCAGCGTGGTCTACGAAAGCCTGGAAGCCGACGGCGAAACCATGCGCGCGGGTCGGGTGCTCAGCGCCGAATTCGTCAACGACGGGCAAAAACACGAAGCCATCTGGTTCGAGGAACCCGGACAGAAGGGGGCCTATTACGGCTTCGATGGCCAGAGTTCGCGCAAATCCTACCTGGGTTCACCGCTGGAGTTTTCCCGCGTCAGCAGCGGCTACGGCATGCGCTTCCACCCCATCTCGGGCAAGCAGAAAGCCCACCTGGGCGTGGACTACGCCGCCCCCACCGGAACGCCCGTGCGCACCATCGGTGACGGCGTGGTCACCTTTGCAGGCTGGCAACGCGGCTACGGCAACGTGATCGAGGTCACCCACCGCGATGCCCAGTCCACCCTCTTTGCCCACCTGAGCCGCATCGATGTCCGCAAGGGCCAGAAGGTCTCGCAGGGTGACCGCCTGGGCGCTGTGGGCTCCACCGGTGCCTCGACCGGCCCGCACCTGCACTTCGAATTCCGCGACCGGGGCGTGCACCGGGACCCGCTGGAAATTGCCCGTCAGAGTGAAAACATCCCGGTGAGTCCGACGTTCCGCGCCCGCTTTGAAGCGGTGGCGCAGTCGCAGCGGCAACACCTCGCCGCAGCAGCCACGGTCCAGCAGGCCAGCGCCGAATAAGCGCTCCGTCCGCCGGCCTTCCCCCCAACAAAAAAGCCCCGCGAGAAATTCGCGGGGCTTTTTGTTGACCGGGAAGCCACCGATCGAATCGGGGCTTCAGAACGCAGGGATCAGAGTTTCTGCAGGGCTTCGATGCGCTCTTCCATCGGCGGGTGGGTCGAGAACAGCTTGCCCAGGCCGCCGGTGATGCCCATGGCCTGCATGGTTTTGGGCAGCTCGCCGGGGGTCAGGCCACCCAGGCGGGCCAGCGCGTTGATCATGGGCTGCTTGCGACCCATCAGGCTCGCAGCACCCGCATCGGCGCGGAATTCGCGCTGGCGGCTGAACCAGGCCACGATGATGGCGGCCAGAAAACCCAGCACGATGTCCATCACGATGGTGGTCACCATGTAGCCGATGCCCGGGCCGGAGTTGTTGTCGCTGCCGCGGCGCAGGAAGCTGTCCACCGCCTAGCCGATCACGCGGCTCAGGAACACCACGAAGGTGTTCATCACGCCCTGGATCAAGGTCATGGTCACCATGTCGCCGTTGGCCACGTGGGCCACCTCGTGGCCGATCACGGCCTCGACCTCGTCCCGCGTCATGCCCTGCAGCAGGCCGGTGGACACCGCCACCAGGGCCGAGTTCTTGAAGGCGCCGGTGGCGAACGCATTGGGCGCGCCGTCGTAGATCGCGACTTCGGGCATGCCGATGCCGGCCTTCTCGGCAAACTTCTGCACCGTCTGCACGATCCAGGCCTCGTCGGCGTTCTGCGGCTGGTTGATGATGCGCGCGCCGGTGCTCATCTTGGCCATCGTCTTGCTCATCAGCAGGGAGATGATGGCGCCCCCAAAACCGATCACGAGCGAGAACCCGGCCAGTGCCGTCATGTCCAGCCCGTTGGCGGTGAGGAAACGGTCCACCCCCAGGATGCGGGTGGTGACCAGCAGCACCGCCATGACGGCGAAGTTGGTCAGGACAAACAACAGGATGCGTTTCATGCAATCTCCAGGGAAGGGAACAACGGGCAAATCATAGTGGGGGCGGCAGACACCGATTTCAAGCTGGGGCCATGTTTGGGCTCAAACCTGCGGCAGCAGGTAACGCCGCTCCCAGGCGCTGATCTCGTTCAGAAAATGGTCGTGCTCCAGCGCCTTCACCGCCAGGTAACCGCGCACGAAGCGTTCACCCAGCAGGCGCGGCGCGTGCTCGCTGGCTGCCATTTGTTCGTGGGCGGTGTCAAAAGTTCGCGGCAGACCACGCGCCTGGGCATAACCATTGCCCTCCACGGGCGCCGTGGGCTGCACCTTGCCTTCCATGCCGGCCAGCCCGGCGGCCAGCGTGGCGGCCATGGCCAGGTAGGGGTTGGCATCGGCGCCCGCCAGGCGGTTTTCCACCCGGCGTGCGACCGGCGCGCTCACCGGCACGCGCAGGCCGGCGGTGCGGTTGTCGTAGCCCCACTGCACATTGGTCGGCGCCTGGCTGCCGGCCACGTAGCGGCGGTAGCTGTTGACGGTGGGCGCGTAGATCAGCATCAGGTCCGGCGTGCAGCTCTGCAGGCCACCGAGGTAGTGGAAGAAGGCCTCGCTGGCCGAGCCGTCGGCGTTGCTGAACACATTGCGACCCTGCGCGTCCACCACGCTCTGGTGCAGGTGCATGGAGCTGCCGGCCTGGCCCGCGATGGGTTTGGCCATGAAGACGGCGTTGAGACCGTGCTGCAAAGCGATCTCGCGCGCGGCGGTCTTGAACAGGAAGGCCTGGTCGGCCACCGCCACCGGGTCGCCGTGCAGCAGGTTGATCTCGTACTGGTTCTCGCCCACCTCGTGCAGCCAGGTGTCGGCACGGATGCCCAGGCCGTCGATGGCGGCATGAAAGGCATCCCAGAACGGCGCCAGCTCGTTGAGTGCGTTCAGGCTGAAAGCCGACTGACCCACCTCGGGGCGACCGCCCTTGCCGGTGGGTGAGGCCAGCGGCAGGGCTGGGTCGGTCATGGCGGCGGTCAGGTAGAACTCGATCTCGGGCGCGATCACCGGCGTGAGGCCCAACGCGGTGTAACGCGCCACCACGCTCTTCAGCACCGAGCGCGGCGCGAATTCGCACAGGCTGCCGTCCATTTCATAGGCATCGTGCACCGCGAGGTAACGCGGCGTGCTGGCCCAGGGCGAGCGCTTGAGCGTGGCGAGGTCGGGCACCAGGCGCACGTCCGGGTCGCTGTCCGGGAAGACCGGGTCGTAGCTGTATTCGCCCGTCACGCACTGCATGGGGATGGCCTGGCAGATGCGCAGTTCGCCGCCCGCTGCAAAGCTGGCCGCGGGCATGAGCTTGCCGCGCGGGTAGCCGGTGACGTCGGCAAACAGGCATTCCACGTCGCGCACGCCGCTGGCTTTGAAATGGGCGGCGAGCTGGGCGCGGTCGGCGTTCTGCGACAGCTTGAGGTGAGACCACGAAGGGGAAACGGGCAAGGTCATGGGTTGTCCAGCAAAACAAACGGGAGCGCCGTCGGCGGACGGCGCAGCGCGCCTCAAACGGGCACGCGCCTGGGGCGAAACACGCCGGCGTCGGTGTAATACGCGGGGTCTTCATTGGCGGGCCACCAGCCCGGCACCCCCAGCACGGGCAGGGGCGTGAACGGCTTGGCACCCAGCCCGGCGGCCGTCAAACGACCGGCCAGCCAGGCGTCCCAAGCCGCCAGATCGTCCCCCAGGGCCAGCGGCACCGGCTCGCGATACACATGGCCGGTGATGGACTTGTAGGGGGCCACCAGCTTTTCGGTCAGCGCGTGACCAAACAGTACCAGCCGCGCCTGTGCCCACAGGGGCCGCAGCGCCACGAAGAGGCGGGTCCATTCGCGCGCGATCAGCGCCTCCCAGAGCTCTTCAGGGGCCTGCAACAGCACCGCGTTTTCATCAAACAGGGTGATCGCATCGCGCACCGGCCCACGCACCTGACCGACGCCGGCCTTCGCGATTTCAGTCGCCTGCAGGCGGTTGAGCAGGCGCTTGGTGGCGGGGAAGCGCATCCACACCAGACCGTTGAAGAAATCGTGCAGGCCTTCGCGCGTGGGCACGCTGCCGGTGTCGAAGATGAACCGCTCGTAGGCCACGCCCTCAGGCAGATCGGTCTGCGGCACAAAGCGCGGGCCAGCGGTGCCGATGCGCTGCGTCAGCGCCTGCGGCAGCGGAACACCCTGTTCACAGGCGCCGCGCACCGACGCGCCGTCTTCAGCGAACGGCGCGTTCCAGGGCTGAGACCAGTCGGGCGCCGGCCAGGTCTGCACCGCCTCGGAGAACGCGCACATGGACTCAGGCGATCAATTTCCAGGGCAAGGCTTCACCCGACCGCAGGGGCTTGAGTTCGGCCTCGCCAAACGCAAAGCTCTCCGGCGGCGTCCAGCTTTCGCGCTTCAGGGTGATGGTGCCGGTGTTGCGCGGCAGGCCGTAAAAATCGGCGCCAAAGAAACTGGCAAAACCCTCCAGCTTGTCGAGCGCGCCCGCCGCGTCGAAGACCTCGGCGTACATCTCGATCGCGGCGTGTGCGGTGTAGCAGCCGGCGCAGCCGGTGGCGTGTTCCTTCAGGTGGGCCGGGTGCGGCGCGCTGTCGGTGCCGAGGAAGAACCGGGGGTTGCCGCCCGTCGCCGCAGCCACCAGGGCCTGGCGGTGGGTTTCGCGCTTGAGCACCGGCAGGCAATACCAGTGCGGGCGGATGCCACCGGTGAAGATGGCGTTGCGGTTGTAGAGCAGGTGGTGCGCGGTGAGGGTGGCACCCAGGAACCGGTCGGCCTCGGC
>DATILI010000318.1:0-4502 GCA_035476635.1 Burkholderiaceae bacterium
GGCGTACGCGCAGTCAGCTTCTTCTCCGCCGCGTATTTAGCCGCTGTGCTCTTCACCAGCGGCTTGATGACCTGCTCGTCGGCCTGCAGCCAGTCGGACGTGAACTTCCACTCCTTGCCGTCCCATGAGTGGATCCGGGCCCAGGAGGCGCCCATGTGGTCGGCGCACGATGTGCTGATCGGGCGCATCACGCCGGCAAAGCCGAGTGCGTCGAGCTTGGGCTGCGTCAGGTTCAGGTTCTCCAGGCCCCAGCGCACTTGCTCGCCGCTCATGACCTTGCCCTTGCCAAAGCGGTCCTGCGCCGCGCGAATGCCTTCCACCGCCAGCATGGCGCTCATGGCGCCGCGCAGGTACAGCACCTGGCCCACTTCTTCCTTCGGCCCCGTGCCCTGGCCCTTGGCGTGCAGCTGGGCCAGCACTTCCTTGACCACCTTGGCCTGCATGTCGGCGCCGTGCTGCAAGGTCACGGCGTTGTAGCCCTTGGCACCGTCGGCCACGTCCTTCACATCCGGCTCGGCGCCGGACCACCACACGCCATACATCTTCTCGCGCGGGTAGCCGGTGGCTTGCGCTTCCTTGATGGCGGTGGAATTCATGACGCCCCAGCCCCACAGCAAGGTGTAGTCGGGGCGCGACTGGCGAATCTGCAGCCAGGTGGCTTTCTGCTCCACGCCGGGCGCGGTCACAGGCAGCAGTTGCAGGTCGAAGCCATGCATCTTGCTGCGTTCCTGCAGCAGGGCGATGGGCTCCTTGCCATACGGGCTGTCGTGGTAGACCAGCGCGATCTTCTTGCCCTTGAGCTTGTCGAAACCGCCTTCCTTCTTGGCAATGGCTTGCAGGATGGCATCGGCGGCAACCCAGTAGGTGCCGGCGATCGGGAAGTTCCACTTGAACACCGTGCCGTCGGCGCTTTCGCTGCGGCCATAGCCGATCGTGACCACCGGGATCTTGTCGGCGGGGGCCTTTTCCGTGATCGCGAAGGTCGCACCGGTGGACAGCGGCTGTACCAGCGAGGCGCCGCCATTCTTGCCCTTGAGCCGCTCATAGCACTCCACGCTGCGGGCCGTGTCGTAGCCGGTTTCGCATTCTTCGAAGGACAGCTTGACGCCGTTCAGGCCGCCACGCGCGTTGACCAGCTTGAAGTAGTCCACATAGCCGTTGGCCCAGGGCGTGCCGTTCGGGCCGTAGGGGCCCGTGCGGTACGACAGCACCGGGATGAACTGCTCCTTTGCTTGAGCGAATGCACTGGTCGAAACGACCGATGCGCCGACGGCCACCGCGGCCACGGCCAGAACCAGATTGCGAAGCTTCATTTTTGTCTCCTGTGAATAAAAGGTCGAAGCACCAGAAAAACCGAACCATCAGTAAACGGACAAACCACCCAAAGCGCCATCAGGGATTGCGCGTAACCCCTGCTCTCAATGCGGGAACGGCCACAGGCGCAGCTTCTGCTTTCCGGTGGACCAAAGCTTGGCCAGGCCATGTGGCTCAACGATCAGGAACCAGACGATCAGGCCGCCGAAGATCATGAGTTCCGCATGCGAGATGCCGGCGGTGGAGATGTCGATGCCGAACAGGCCCAGGAACACCGGCAGGAACTGGTTCAGCGCGATCGGCAGCACGACGATGAAAGCCGCGCCGAAGAAGCTGCCCATGATCGAGCCCAGGCCGCCGATGATCACCATGAACAGCAGGCGAAACGACATGTCGACCGAGAACGCGGCCGGCTCCCAGGCGCCCAGGTAGACAAAGGCCCAGAGCGCACCGGCCACGCCGATGATGAAGGAGCTGACGGCAAACGCCGTGAGCTTGGCGTACATCGGCCGGATGCCGATCACCGCAGCGGCCACATCCATGTCGCGAATGGCCATCCACTCGCGGCCGATGGCGCTGCGCACCAGGTTCTTCGCCAGCAGCGCCATCACGGCGAGCAGGCCCAAGCAGAACAGGTATTTGCTGGCGGCGCTCTCGATCGGCAGACCAAACACCTGGAGATTGGAGACCGCCACCGAGCCCGAGGGCGTGTCCAGGGTGAACCACTTGATGCGCAGGAACATCCAGTCGGAGAAGAACTGGGCGGCCAGCGTGGTGACCGCCAGGTACAAGCCTTTGACGCGCAAGCTCGGCAAGCCAAAGATGATGCCGAAGAACGTGGCACACAGGCCGCCCAGGATCAACGCCGGAACCAGCGGCAGGCCCGGCAGGCGCACGAAGAAGTTGTACGCACCGTAGGCCCCCACCGCCATGAAGGCGCCCGAGCCCAGCGAGATCTGGCCGCAATAGCCGACCAGTATGTTCACCCCCAGCGCGGCCAGCGACATGATGACGAACGGGATCAGGATGGCGCGAAACAGATAGTCGCTGGCCAAAAGCGGCACGGCAACGAAGGCAAAGGCCAGGATCAGCAGCACGGCGATGCGGTCCTGCGAGATCGGGAAGATCTGCTGGTCGGCGCGGTAGCTCGTCTTGAACTGGCCATTTTCACGGTAAAGCATTTGTGTTCTCTCTCAGTTCAGACGCGGTCGATGATCTTCTCTCCGAACAAGCCCTGCGGCCGTATCAGCAAGAATCCCAACGCCAGCACATAGGCAAACCAGATCTCGATGCCGCCCCCCACCAGCGGTCCGAGGAACACTTCCGCGAGCTTCTCGCCGACACCCAGGATCAGCCCGCCGACGATGGCGCCCGGAACCGAGGTGAGGCCACCCAGGATGACCAGCGGCAAGGCCTTCAAGGCCAGCACCGAGAGCGAGAACTGCACGCCCAGCTTGCTGCCCCAGATCATTCCGGCCACCAGTGCGACGAAGCCCGCCACGCTCCAGACGATGACCCAGATGCGGTTCAGCGGGATGCCGATGGACTGGGCGGCCTGGTGGTCGTCGGCCACGGCACGCAAGGCGCGGCCGGTGCCGGTGTACTGGAAGAAGGCGGCCAGCGCAGCCACCAGCGCAGCGGCGATGACGGCCGCGAACATGTCTTCCTTGTTGATCAGCAAGCCGCCCTGGAACGTGCTTTCCAGCAGAAAGATCGGATCCTTGGGCAGGCCCACGTCGATCTTGTAGATGCTGGAGCCGAAGATGGTCTGGCCGAAGCCGTCCAGGAAATACGACACGCCCAGGGTCGCCATCAACAGGGCCACGCCCTCCTGGTTGACCAGCTTGCCGAGCACCAGCTTTTCGATCAGCCAGGCCACCACGATCATCACCACCAGCGCGCCGGCAAAGGCCAGGACGTTGGGCAGGATCTTGCCTTCCAGCCCGGTCAACTGCGGAATCCATTCGGAAAAGCGCGCCATCGCCAGCGCCGCGAACAGCACCATCGCGCCCTGGGCGAAATTGAAGACGCCGGAGGCCTTGAAGATCAGCACGAAGCCGAGGGCAACCAGGGAGTACAGCATGCCCGACATCAGGCCGCCGATCAGTGTTTCGAGAAAAGGTCCCATCATTTCATCCTCAGTGGGAAGTACCCAGGTAGGCCTTGATGACCTCGGGGTTGTTGCGCACTTCATCCGGCGAGCCATCGCCAATCTTCTTGCCGTAGTCCAGCACCACGACGCGGTCGGAAATGTCCATCACCACGCTCATGTCGTGCTCGATCAGCACCACGGTCGTGCCGAATTCGTCGTTCACATCCAGCACGAAGCGGCACATGTCCTGCTTTTCCTCGACGTTCATGCCGGCCATCGGTTCGTCCAGCAGCAGCACCTGCGGCTCCATGGCCAGCGCACGCCCGAGGTCGACGCGCTTTTGCAGGCCGTAGGGCAGCTGGCCCACCGGTGTCTTGCGGTAGGCCTGGATTTCCAGGAAGTCGATGATGTGCTCGACCGCTTCGCGGTGCCGGATTTCCTCGCGCTCGGCCGGGCCGATGCGCAGGGCCTGCATCAGCAGGTTGCTCTTGATCTTGAGGTTGCGCCCGGACATCAGGTTGTCCAGCACGCTCATGCCCTTGAACAGCGCCAGGTTCTGGAAGGTGCGCGCCACGCCCATCACCGCCACCTGGTGGCTGTTCATGTGCTTGAAGGTCTGGCCGCGAAAGGTGATCGATCCCTGCTGCGGCTGGTACACGCCGTTGATGCAGTTGAGCATCGAGCTCTTGCCGGCGCCGTTGGGGCCGATGATGGCGCGGATCTCGTGCTCGCGCACGTTGAACGAGATGTCCGATAGCGCCTTCACGCCGCCAAAGGCCAGCGAGATGTTCTGCACGTCGAGGATGACCTCGCCAAACCGGCGCCCCGTGTCCGAGGGCGAGGGGGGTGCTGCGTTCATGCCTGCGGGTTCTCTCATGATCTTCATGCCGCTGCCTTGATTGGCGCGAAGCTTCGCGCATCCATGATCTTGAGCGTGGCGCTCACGCTGCCGGTGCGCCCGTCCTCGAAGCGCACCTGCGTCTCGATGTACTGCTCGGATTTGCCGGAATACAGCGCATCCATCAGCGCCTCGTACTTCTCGGCGATGAAGCCGCGGCGGACTTTGTTGGTGCGGGTCAGTTCGCCGTCGTCGGCG
>DATILI010000319.1:0-5207 GCA_035476635.1 Burkholderiaceae bacterium
CGCGCGCAGGCAGTGCCGGCCTGATTTCTACTGCCGCGCCAACCTGCGCGCCGCTTCCTCGTCGCGTGCCGCGGTGATTTCGCGCACCACGCCTTCCATATCCACCGCGCCGGCCGCGCGCTCGAACCGGCCCGTGAGCACCGTCTCGGTCTGCAGCAGGCCGCTTTGGTAGAGGTTCCAGATCTCCGGACCGTAGGCGGTGGCCAGCAGGCCGGGCGCGAACTGGCCGAAGAAGGCGCTCAAGTTGCCGACATCGCGCAGCAGCATGCGTTGCGCATGGTTGTTGCCAGCGGCGTCCACGGCCTGCGGCAGATCGATGATGACGGGGCCGTCCGCGGCCAGCAGGATGTTGAATTCCGAGAGATCCCCATGAACCACACCGGCGCACAGCATGCGCACCACTTCGGCGAGCAGCGCGGCGTGGTGCAGGTGCGCCTCCTCGGCGCTGAAGGCGACGTCGTTCAGGCGCGGGGCAGCGTCGCCCGCCGCGTCGGTGACCAGCTCCATCAGCAGCACGCCATCGTGAAAGTTGTAGGGCTTGGGCACGCGCACGCCGGCAGCCGCCAGCCGGTACAGGGCATCGACCTCGGCGCTTTGCCACGCGGCCTCTTGCGCCTGCCGGCCGAAACGTGTGCCCTTGGCCATGGCGCGTGCCTGGCGCGAGTTCTTCACCTTGCGGTTTTCGGTGTAGTCCACCGCCTGGCGGAAGCTGCGCTGCGTGGCCTCCTTGTAGACCTTGGCGCAGCGGGTTTCTTCGCCGCAGCGCACCACAAATACCATCGCCTCCTTGCCACTCATGAGCTGGCGCACCACGGTGTCGATCAGACCCTCTTCGATCAGGGATTGCAGTCTTTGGGGGGCCTTCATGGAGCGCTCTTTTGCGGTTGTGCGGCGGCCGGCATAGAGATGCGCTGCGCTGCGGGTGCGCTGGCCAGGCTTTGCGATGGCCGGCGCAGGGTCGCGTCGAAGGGATGGATCTTCGGGCCGATGGCGGCGGCTTCGCGCTTGAGCAGTTCCACCACGGTGGGCATGCGGTCGGCGTTGAGCCGGTCGGCGATGGTGCCCACGCTCAGGGCGGCGACGGCGCGGCCTTCGCGGTCGCAGATGGGTACGGCCACGCCGGCCATGCCTTCGAGCAGGCCGGTGTTGCGGCCCGCATAGCCTGCCTGGCGCACCCGCTCGATCTCGGTGCGCAGGTAGACCTCGTCGTACACGCCGTATTCGCGCAGCCGCGCGAGGTTGAACCGGATCACCTCTTCACGCTCGGCCTCCGGCAGAAAGGCCAGGATGGCCAGCGCGCCCTGGCCCACGCCCAGTGCGATGCGTCCGCCAATGTCGCCGGTGAACGAGCGGATGGGAAAGGGCCCTTCGCTGCGGTCCAGGCAGACCGCGTCGAAGCCGCTGCGCGCCAGCAGAAAGATGCTGTCGCCCAGGCTCGCACAAAGCCGCAGCAACACGGGCCGGCACAGCGTGCGCAAGTCACCCGGATTGCCGGCATTGGCAGCCAGAGCGAAGAACTCGATGCTCAGCCGGTAGAGCTTGGTGCGCTCGTCCTGCTCGACGATGCCTTCGGCCACCAGCGATTGCAGCAAACGGTGCGTGGTGGCTTGCGTCAAGCCCACGGCGCGCGCCAATTGGGTGACCCGCCCGCCGTCGGCCTGCACCGCCGCGAGCGCGCGAATCACCGAAAACATGCGCGGCACGCCGCCGGTGGCAGCGGCTGCGGCAGGGGAGTCGGTGTCGATGGGATTGGACATGGTTGCTGAATGGAATTTGATCTGCCAAGTCTAAGGCAAATATTTCATTGATCGGAATAAATTTAAAAAACATTCTGATTAATGGAATACCCGATGAAAGCTGGCCGGCTTGTTGCAATAGAGTTTGCAGGCTCTGAGCGAAAAGTTTTCGTTTTTGCACCATGGGGGTGCGAGCCCGTTGCCGTTAGAGAGAAGAAAGGCCGTTCATGTCATTCCTCCAACTCACCGACGTGTCCAAGTTCTACGGCAGCACCTGCGCGGTGGCCGACATGAACCTCACCGTGGAAAAGGGCGAGTTCGTTTCGCTGCTCGGCCCCTCGGGCTGCGGCAAGACCACCACCTTGCAGATGATTGCGGGCTTTGCCGATGTCAGCGCTGGCCGCATCACGCTGGATGGCCGCGACATCACGCACGCCAAGCCGAATACGCGCGGCCTGGGCATTGTGTTCCAGAGCTACGCGCTGTTCCCTCACATGACGGTGCATGACAACGTGAGCTTCGGCCTGGAGATGCGGCGCATCCCCAAGGCCGAACGGGCCGAACGCGTGAAGGCAGCGCTGGCCCTGGTGCACCTGGAGGCGCACGCCACGCGTTACCCGCGCGAGGTCTCCGGCGGCCAACGGCAGCGCGTGGCGCTGGCCCGTGCGCTGGTGATCGAGCCGCCGGTGCTGCTGCTCGATGAACCGCTGTCCAACCTGGACGCCAAGATGCGCGAAGAGATGCAGTTCGAGCTGCGGCAGATCCAGCGCAAGGTCGGCACCACCACGGTCATGGTCACGCACGACCAGACCGAGGCCATGTCCATCAGCGACCGCGTGGTGGTCATGGAGGCCGGCCGCGTGACGCAGATCGACCAGCCGCATCGTCTTTACGAACATCCGCAGACACGCTTCATCTCCAACTTTGTCGGCAAGGCCAACTTGCTGGATGGCCGCGTGACGCACGCCGGTGCGCGTGCCACGGTGGCGCTCGGCACCCTTTCGCTGGAAGTCGATGCGCCGGGCGTGCAGCCGGGCGAGGCCGTGGTGCTCAGCCTGCGCCCGGAAAAGATCCGCCTCGTCGCCACGCGCCAAGGCAAGCTCGATGGCGTGGTGCGTGAACGTTTCTTTCTTGGCAGCCAGTGGCTGTACAAGGTGGCCAGCGCGGCGGGCGATCTGGTGGTGGTCTGCGCCAACGATGGCCAGGCGCCCGCGCAAGAGGGTGCCGAGGTGGGCCTGGACTGGCCGGCGCATCTGGTGCGGCTGTTGCCGGGTGCAATGCACCTGGAAGTGCCTGCTACGCAGGTGGCGCTGGAGGTGGCGGCATGAAGAGCGCTCGGATGAATAGGGCGCTGTCTTCGCCTTCCTCCCTCTCCCTCCGGGAGAGGGTTGGGGTGAGGGCAGGGATACTGGCGCAGGCCGTCGCCCTCACCCCCGCCCTCTCCCGGTGGGAGAGGGAGAAAGAAGGGGGCAAGCTGTGAGCGCCATTACCACGGCTGCTACGCTGCCAGGTATCACGCGGCCCTCTGTCGCCCGCGCACCCTGGCTGCTGTCCGCTCCGGCGCTGGCCTTGTTCGCCTGCCTGCTCCTGCTGCCGCTGGCCCTGACGGCAGTGCTCTCGTTTCAAGTCTTCGACCACGCCACCGGCGTAAAGAACACCTTCACCCTGTCGCACTACGCCGCGGTGCTGACCGACGACTACTACCACCGCATCTTCTGGCGCACGTTCTGGATCTCGGCGCTGGTCACCCTGATCTGCGTGGTGATTGGCGCGCCTGAAGCCTACGTGCTCAGCCGCATGCGCAACCCCTGGCGCTCCATCCTGCTGCTGGTGGTGCTGGCGCCGCTGCTGGTGTCGGTGGTGGTGCGTGCGTTCGGCTGGAGCATGCTGCTCGGGCCCGAAGGTTTGGTGAACCAGGCGATCCGCGCCGTCGGCCTGCCTTCCATGCGCATCCTGTACACCGAAGCCGCGGTCGTGATCGCGCTGGTGCACGTGATGCTGCCGTTCATGGTGATTCCGGTCTGGACCTCGCTGCAAAAGCTCGACCCCGGTGTGGAGGATGCGGCGCTATCGCTCAGTGCCTCGCACTTCACCACCTTGCGCCGCGTGATCCTGCCGCAGGTGGCGCCCGGCATGCTCTCGGGCAGCCTGATCGTGTTCGGCCTGAGCGCCAGCGCCTTCGCCATTCCGGGTCTCCTGGGCGGAAGGCGGTTGAAGATGGTGGCGACGGTGGTGTACGACGAGTATTTGCACGAACTGAACTGGCCGCTGGGCGCCGCGATCGCGCTGACCTTGCTGCTGGCCAACCTGGTGGTGATGCTCAGCTACAACCGCGTGGTCGAGCGTTCCTACAGAAAATCGTTGGGGTAGAAGGGCCTAGCCATGTCAAAAAACGGTCCGATCGCGCTGGCGTTCAACGCCCTGGTCATCGCCTTCATGATGGCGCCGCTGCTCATCGTCTGCGTGGTTGCGTTCACGCCCGAGAACACGCTGACCATCCCGACCACGAGTTTTTCGCTGCGCTGGTTCAAGGCGGTGTTCGCGCATTCCGACTTCATGCAGTCGTTCAAGAACAGCCTGTGGCTGGCCTTCCTGTCGGCCACGCTGGCCACGGCCATCGCGATTCCCGCGGGCTTGGCGATTGCGCGGCACAGCTTTGCGGGGCGCGACTTTCTCAATGGCCTGTTCCTCTCGCCGCTGATCATTCCGCACCTGGTGTTGGGCGTGGCGCTGCTGCGCATGTTCTCGCTGGTCGGCGGCACCGGCAGCTTTTTCTGGCTGGTGCTGGCGCATGTGGTGATCATCACGCCGTATGCGCTGCGCCTGGTGCTGGCGGCCGTGGTCGGCACCGACCGCAGCGCCGAGCAGGCGGCGCTTTCGCTCGGCGCGAGCCAGGCTACGGTGTTCCGCCGCATCACCTTGCCGATGATCCTGCCCGGTGTCACCGGTGGTTGGCTGCTGGCCTTCATCAACAGCTTTGACGAGGTGACGATGTCGATCTTCGTCACCGCGCCGTCCACCGTGACCCTGCCGGTGCGCATGTACATGTACGCCACCGAGTCGATCGACCCGATGATGGCCGCGGTCTCGGCGCTCATGGTGGCGCTCACGGCCGCCGCCATGCTGGTGCTGGACCGGGTCTATGGCCTGGACAAGATCCTGGTCGGCCATCGATGAACCCTCCTTCAACCGGACTGAATCCATGGCACTGCTGAAACGCCTGGCCGAGACCGGCCGCGCGCCGATTCATTTCACGCTGGATGGCAAGCCTGTCTTTGCACTGGCCGGCGACACCGTGCTGACCGCCGTGCTGACCCACGCCGACCAGTTGCGCCGCAGCGAATTCAGCGGCGCACCGCGCGCCGGCTTTTGCCTGATGGGCGCCTGCCAGGACTGCTGGATCGCGACCGACACCGGCCAGCGCTTTCGCGCCTGCGGCAGCTTCATCGAAGAAGGCATGCGCCTCGTGAC
>DATILI010000320.1:0-17610 GCA_035476635.1 Burkholderiaceae bacterium
CCTATTTGCCGCCGCGCGACAGCCAGATGGCAAGTGCAATCAGCACGCCGGCCAGCGCGAAACCCCAGGCGTCGGTGGCGTGCCAATGTGTGCCGGCCATGCCGTGGCCGTCGTGCGCCCATGCGGCGTTTGACAGCAACAGGGCGGGAATCGCGTTGATTGCAAATTTCATGGCTATCGGTCTCCGTGGTACAGGCTAGACAATCGGCTGGTGCACGGTGACCAGCTTGGTCCCGTCGGGAAAGGTCGCTTCCACCTGGATGTCGGGAATCATCTCGGCGATGCCGTCCATCACATCGGCACGCGTCAGCACCTCGCGCCCGGCGCTCATGAGCTGCGCCACGGTGTTGCCGTCGCGCGCGCCTTCCATCACGGCGGCGGAGATCAGCGCCACGGCTTCGGGGTAGTTGAGCTTGAGCCCGCGCGCGCGGCGCCGTTCGGCCAGCAGGGCTGCAGTAAAGATGAGCAGCTTGTCTTTTTCGCGGGGCGTCAGTTCCATAGGATGGTAGGTTCCATGTCTCCAAACGATTATGTTGCAAGCCGCGTGCCGGGCCATACGGCAGATGGCGTAGAGCCGGTGCGGCCGTGGCATGAAACCTGCACCTTTGGACTGTGAGCGAGACCCAGACTTCCCCGGCCGGCCCCGAGGCGCCCCAGCGCGTCGTGAAGGTCCGGCGCGACTACAACAGCTGGGTCGCCAGCGAAACCATGGAAGACTACGCGCTGCGCTACACGCCGCAGCGCTTTCGCAAATGGCCGGAGTGGCGGGTGGCCAACACCGCCTTTGGTGCCGCCTCGTTCCTGATTCTCGAAGCCGTCGGCGCCACCCTGCTGGTGCAATACGGCTTTCTCAATGCGTTCTGGGCGATCGTCGCCACCGGCCTGATCATCTTCCTGGCCGGCCTGCCGATCAGCATCTACGCCGCGCGCTATGGCGTGGATATGGACTTGCTCACGCGCGGCGCGGGCTTCGGCTACATCGGCTCGACCATCACCTCGTTGATCTACGCCTCGTTCACCTTCATCTTCTTCGCGCTGGAGGCGGCGGTCATGGCCTACGCGCTGGAATTGGCGTTGGGGATCCCGCCGAGCTGGGGCTACCTGGTATGCGCGCTGGTGGTGATTCCGCTGGTCACGCACGGTGTGTCGGTCATCAGCAGGCTGCAGATCTGGACCCAGCCGCTGTGGCTCGTGATGTTGGTCGTGCCCTTCATTTATGTCTTCATGCGCGATCCTGGTGCGTTCTCCGGCATCGTGCACTACAAAGGTGAGAAGGGCGCGAGCCCCAGTTTCGATTTGCATCTTTTTGGTGCCGCCCTGACGGTCGGCATTGCGCTCATCACGCAGATGGGCGAGCAGGCCGACTACCTGCGCTTCATGCCCGCCAAGACCGCCGCCCATCGTGGCCGCTGGTGGGCCGGGGTGTTGGTGGGCGGGCCGGGCTGGGTGGTGCTGGGCGTCGTCAAGATGCTGGGCGGTGCCTTGCTCGCTTACCTGGCGATCACCCATATGGTGCCGATCGACCGCGCGGTGGACCCCAACCAGATGTATTTGGCGGCCTACGAGTACGTATTTCCGCACTATGGCTGGGCGGTTGCTGCCACCGCCTTGTTCGTCGTCGTGTCCCAATTGAAGATCAACGTGACCAACGCCTATGCCGGCTCGCTGGCCTGGTCCAACTTCTTTTCGCGCGTGACGCACAGCCACCCCGGGCGCGTGGTCTGGGTGGTGTTCAACACGCTGATCGCCTTCATGCTGATGGAGATGAACGTATTCGAGGCACTGGGCGACGTGCTCGGCCTGTACTCGAACATCGCCATCGCCTGGATGATGGCCGTGGTGGCCGACCTCGTCATCAACAAGCCACTGGGCCTGTCGCCACCGGGCATCGAGTTCAAGCGCGCCTATCTCTACGACATCAATCCGGTGGGTGTCGGCGCGATGGCGCTGGCCTCGGCGCTGTCGATCTCGGCGCACCTCGGGCTGTTCGGCCCGTCGGCGCAGGCCTTCTCGGCATTGATCGCGCTGGGCACCGCCTTCGTAGCCACACCGCTGATTGCCTGGGGTACCCGCGGTCGCTACTACATCGCGCGGTCGCCGGTCATTCCGATCGCGGTGGCGCTGCCCGATGTGCAGGCCGACCCGGGCGACCCTGGCTACCAGCGCTATGTCCTGCAGCGCTGCGTCATCTGCGAGCGCGAGTACGAGGGGCCGGACATGGCCCAGTGTCCCGCCTACCAGGGCGCGATCTGCTCGCTGTGCTGCACGCTGGACGCGCGCTGCGGCGACTTGTGCAAGCCGCACGCGAGTCTGTCCACGCAATGGTCGGCCACCCTGCGCTGGCTGCTGCCACGGCCCATCTGGCCTTACCTGGACACCGGCCTGGGCCACTTCCTGCTGCTGATGCTGGTGATCGTGCCTTTGCTGGCGGCCGTGTTCGGCCTGCTCTACCACCAGGAGTTGCGGGCGCTGGCCGAGGCGGTGGGCGTGGCGCGCGAGGCCTCGGCCTTGTCCGAAATGGGCTTGCGCTCCGGCTTTCTCAAGGCCTACATGGCCTTGCTGGTGGTCGCCGGCATCGTCGCCTGGTGGCTGGTGCTGGCGCACAAGAGCCGGCAGGTGGCGCAGGAAGAGTCGAATCGGCAAACCCATTTGCTGACGCGCGAGATCGAGTTGCACCGGCAGACCGACGAAGCCCTGCAGCAGGCCAAGCGCGCCGCGGAGATGGCGCGCGAACAGGCTGACCTCGCCAACCAGGCCAAGAGCCGCTACATCAGCGCCATCAGCCACGAGTTGCGCACACCGCTCAACAGCATCCTGGGCTATGCCCAGCTGATGGGCGAGGACACCAGCGTGCCCCCGCATCGCAAGCAGGCCGTCAACGTGATCAAGCGCGGCGGCGAGCACCTGCTGTCGCTGATCGAGGGCACCCTGGACATCGCACGCATCGAGTCCGGCAAGCTCACGCTGAATGTCAAGCCGATGGCGTTTGCCGACTGCGTGCATGAGATGGCCGGCATGTTCGAGCTGCAGGCCTCGGCCAAGGGCCTGGCGTTTTCCTTCGAAGCGGAAGGCGTGCTGCCCGAGGTGGTGCGGGCCGACGAGAAGCGCGTGCGCCAGATCCTGTTCAACCTGCTGGGCAATGCCATCAAGTTCACCAGCGTTGGCCAGGTCACCTTGCGGCTGCGCCATGCGCGCGAGATGGCGCACATCGAGATCGTGGATACCGGCCCGGGCATGAGCGCACTGGAGCTTGAAAAAATCTTCGAACCGTTCGCACGCGGCGAATCCTCCGCCCAGTCCACCCAATCCGCACCTGGCGCAGGCCTGGGCCTGACCATTGCCAAGATGCTGACCGACCTGATGGGCGGCGAGATGAAAGTCGTCACCGCGCCGGGCAGCGGTTCGGTGTTCCGGGTCAAGCTGTTCCTGCCCGAGGTGCGCGGCGCCACGATTGCCGGCATGGCCCATGCCACGGCGCCCAAGCTCCGGCGCGGCTACGAAGGGGCGCGGCGCAAGCTGCTGGTGGTGGACAACGAAGAGGCCGACCGCGACTTGCTCGTGCAACTGCTGGAGCCGCTGGGCTTTGAGTTGCGCACCGCCGCCAGCGGCCACGATGCGCTGGACCTGCTGGCCGCCGGCTACCGGCCCGATGCGGTGCTGATGGACCTGGCCATGCCAGGCATCGACGGCTGGGAGACCATCCGCCGCATGCGCCGCCTGCCGGAATTGAATGCCCACGTGGCCATCGTTTCCGCCAACGCCTTCGACAAGGGGCTGGACAACGATGTCGGCATACGGCCCGAAGACTTTGTCTTGAAGCCCGTGCGCCACAGCGAGCTGCTGGATTGGCTGGAGCGGCGCCTTGCGCTGCGCTGGCTTGCGCAAGCTCCGACCCTGCCCGAGCCGGCGCCACCGATGACTGCCGTGATTGCAGGGGCGACGGCCTACCCGCCGCGCCCGCAACTGGAAGCACTGCAGGACCTGGTCAACCTGGGCTACTACCGCGGCATCCTGAACCAGCTCGATGAAATGGAGGCGGCGCATCCTGGCAGCGCCGCCTTTGTCGCGCTCCTGCGTGAGCTGGCGCGCCAGTTCCAGTTCGACGCGATGAGCCGGCAACTGGTGCCCGCATTGGCTGGGGCCAGGCAGCCATGAGCACCGCGCCGCTGCACCACACCCTGGACCGCGCCAACAGCGACGTGGTGCTGATCGTGGACGACGTGCCCGACAACCTCGCGGTGCTGCACGACGCGCTGGACGAGTCGGGCTACACCGTGCTGGTGGCAACCTCCGGCGAGCAGGCGCTGCAGCGCGCCGCGCAGGCCCTGCCGGACATCGTGCTGCTGGACGCGATGATGCCCGGCATGGATGGCTTTGAAGTGGCCAAGCGCCTGAAGGCCATGCCGGCCACCGCGCACATTCCCATCATCTTCATGACCGGCCTGACCGAGACCGAGCATCTCGTGGCCGCGCTGGACGCCGGCGGCGTGGACTACGTCAACAAGCCGATCAAGCCCAAGGAAGTGCTGGCCCGCATGAACGTGCACATGCAGGGCGCGCGCCAGGCGCGGCAAACGCGCAATGCGCTCGACGCGTTCGGCTACGCCAGCATCACCGTGCGCGCCAGCGACGGCAGGCTCATGTGGCAAACGCCCCTGGCGCGCGACCTGCTGCGCGCCTACTACGGCACCAGCGCGCCCGAGGCACCCGAGCCTGTCGTGGCCTGGCTGCGCCGGTATTTGAAAGACGCCGAGAAACAGATCGAGCCGCCGCGCCTGAGCACCGAGCAAGGGGCGCGGCGCCTCACGTTCCGACTGCACCAGCAGACCGGCGACAGTGAGGGCGGCGGCGAGGGCGGCGGCGACTGGCTGATCGTGATGCGCGAAGAATCGGACACTGCGGTGATCGAGGCCATGAGCCTGTCCTTCAAGCTTACGGCGCGCGAGGCCGAAGTCCTGTACTGGGTGGTCAAGGGCAAGATCAACCGCGACATCGCCGACATCCTCGGCGCCAGCCCGGCCACCGTCAAGAAGCACCTGGAGCGCATCTTCGCCAAGCTCGGCGTGGAAACCCGCACCTCGGCCGCGGCCATGGCGCTGAATCGCATCCGGCAACTGCACCCGCAGTTCGAGGGGTAATGGCGGGGCTCAGCTGCGCCTGGACCGCGCCGTGACCTCGCGCACGAGGATGGTCGGCGCGCCCGACGTCCGCTCGCGCAACTCGATCACCATCCGCACCGGGTAACCCCAGCCCGGTTCGAACCAGAAGCTGTACTTGGTGCGATTCCCCGACTGAAAGCTTGCGTTCACATCCACCTTGAACGTATCCACCACACCCAGTGGTGTCGTGATCTTCTCGCGCGCCACGATGCGCGAGTCAACGTCCATCCATTGCTTTGCGCCACCGGGGCTGGTGTGCACGGAGCGGATGCTGGCGCGCTTGCCGACGCTGAATTCGCTGCCTGGCACGACGCTCCAGGGTGGGTCGTACTCGCCAAACACATCCTTGAACACGAAGCCGGCTTGATTGACCACGATCGTTCCGGTGCCCGGGGCCGCATCTTCGAACAGGTCGGGGCCGACCTTTTTCGTTACGGATGTCGTGGTGCGAAACACCACGCCGGTCAGGCCATTCTTGTAAATCAGTTCGGTGCGGTCGCCATCGCGCAGCGAATAGACGAGATCGGCCACGCCATGGCTGTCGGCTTGCGCCACGATGGCGATTTTCTGCAGGCTGTTCAGGCGGAATTGCGCCAGGTCGCTGATCAGGCCGCTCGGATATTTGACGAGGAACGCATGAAAGTCATCGAAGCGGTCGCTGTCCTTGATCCTGTCCCATTCGGCCTTTTGCTGCGCGAAGCTACGCTCGCGGTCCGCGACCTCGGGGCGCGGCGCGATGGCCACGCCGTGGTTGAACACGAAGTCGTCCTCCAGGCTTGTGCTTTCCCAGGGCACCTGACGGCCACGGCTCTTCTTGAGCACGTGGTAGCGCACGCGCTTGAACACGTCCTCGATGCGGGCCGTGGGCTTCTTCAGTTCCTCCAGCAGGTAGCCTGTGTATAGACCGTTGGCGCTCGCTTCGTCGCCGTCCGCGGCCACATTGCCGGGGGCCGTGGCATAGGCGAGGAAGGTGCCGGGCGGCGCGTCCATCGGCGCCAGGCCTTTGGCCGAGGCCTTGTCGGAGAATGGGTTGTCCCGGCAGGCATCGAGCACCAGGATGTTCATGCGGGTGCCCGCTGACTTGAAGGCATCGATGACGACGCCCAGGCTCACCGTCTGCTGCGCGACATCGGCGGCACGGGCGATCCGGGCATCGACGGGCACCATGAAATTGTGGAAGTCCAACTGCACACCATGGCCGGCGTAGTACAGCAGGCCCACGCCGCGCTTGTCTTGCAGGCGTTCGCGCGCCTGGGCAATGGCCTCGACCATGCGCGCCTTGCTGCCGTCGCGCAGCTCGATCACCGAGAAGCCCAGTTGCTGCAGGGTATCGGCCATGGCGCGTGCGTCGTTGGCGGGGTTTGCCAGCTGCGCCGGTGCGGGGTAGGCAGCATTGCCAATGACCAGGGCGATCCGGATGTCCGCGGGTGCCTGGGCTTGCACGGGCGCGAAGGCCAGTACCAGGGCGGCCGCGACGAACCGCCACGGCCGCAGAGCCAGGCTGCCTGCGTGCACATGCAAGAGAATGCCGGGGCCATTGCGCATGGACTGCTCCTGGTGCCTTGGATGCGGGATTCTTGCACATCGGGGTGGCACGGATTCGTCAATGCGAGAGACGGGCTTCGGCAAGCGCTGAGCCCCATACGCCATCCGCCGTATATCCGGGCCACCGGCTTCTCCCTAGCATCAAACCGTCCGCATCAGAGGCGCTCCGCAAACGGGGCGGGATGGGGCGAGTTCAGCTTGATCTGGTTTTAATCCGGTTTTACTTCGCAGGAGAAGCACACATGCAACGTCGATTTACCCTCAAGGCGATCACCGCCGCCGTCGCCCTGGCAGGCGTGACTGTCCTGCCGGCTTACGCACAATCCACCATCAAGGTGGGTGTTCTGCACAGCCTGTCGGGCACCATGGCCATTTCCGAAACGGTGTTGAAAGACACGGTGCTGATGGCCATTGACGAAATCAACGCCAAGGGCGGCGTTCTGGGCAAGAAGCTCGAGCCCGTGGTGGTGGATCCGGCCTCCAACTGGCCGCTGTTTGCCGAGAAAACCAAGCAACTGCTCACGCAGGACAAGGTTGCCGTCATGTTCGGCTGCTGGACCTCGGTGTCGCGCAAGTCGGTGCTGCCGGTGGTTGAAGAACTCAACGGCCTGCTGTTCTACCCGGTGCAGTACGAAGGCGAAGAACTCTCCAAGAACGTGTTCTATACCGGTGCCGCACCGAACCAGCAGGCCATTCCTGCTGTCGACTACCTGATGAGCAAGGAAGGCGGCGGCGCCAAGCGCTGGGTGCTGCTGGGCACCGACTATGTCTATCCCCGCACCACCAACAAGATCCTGCGCGCCTACCTGAAGAGCAAGGGCGTGAAGGACTCGGACATCGACGAGAAGTACACCCCGTTCGGCCACAGCGACTACCAAACCATCGTTGCTGACGTGAAGAAATTCTCCGCCGGCGGCAAGACGGCCGTGGTCTCCACCATCAACGGCGACTCGAATGTGCCGTTCTACAAGGAACTCGGCAACGCCGGCCTGAAAGCCAAGGACGTGCCGGTGGTGGCCTTCTCGGTGGGTGAAGAAGAGTTGCGTGGCGTGGACACCAAGCCGCTGGTCGGCCACCTGGCCGCCTGGAACTACTTCCAGTCCATCAAGAACCCGGCCAACACCGAGTTCATCAAGAAGTGGGGCGCCTACGCCAAGGCCAAGGGCATCGCCGGCCACAAGGACAAGCCGCTGACCAACGATCCGATGGAGGCCACCTACATCGGCGTCTATATGTGGAAGCAGGCGGTCGAGAAGGCCAAGTCCACCGACGTCGACAAGGTGATTGCCGCGATGTCGGGCCAGACCTTCAAGGCACCGTCGGGCATCGTCTCCAAGATGGATGAGAAGAACCACCACTTGCACAAGAGCGTGTTCATCGGCGAAATCAAGGCCGACGGCCAGTTCAACGTGGTGTGGAAGACCCCCGGCCCGGTCAAGGCCAAGCCGTGGAGCCCGTACATCGAAGGCAACGACAAGAAGAAGGACGAGCCTGAAAAAGTCGCCAGCAAGTAAGCGCTGAGGTTCCCGGCCGGAGGGGCGCCCAGTGCGTCCTCCTGGCCCGGGACTTGCGAGAGTCTTGTTGCGTGTGCATGGATTGCGGGTCAAGCCCGCAATGACAGGGTGTCATGCCGGACTTGATCCGGCATCCATGGGCGCCGTGCCCACACAACAGGTTTCCCATTCATGCTGTTTCGATCACTCTTAGTTGCCATCACCCTATTCCTCGCGACCAGTGCCCATGCGCTGACAGCCGCGCAGGCGCTGGCCATGGCGGCAGGCGAGGGCGATGCGCGCATCGAGGCCTTGAACAAGGCGGTGGCGACCCCCGACGACAGGACCGCCGCGTTCATCCAGGCGCTGTCGGACGACGCCGTCAAGGTCGCAGGCGAGAAAGTCTTTGTCATGAAAGACGGCAAGGGCTACGACCCGGCCAGCGGCGCTGAACTGCCCGTTCCCGACGATGCCGAAGACGTGATGAACAACAACCGCATGCGCGGCGAGCTGGACACGGCGATGGCCGCGCTCAAGCTGTTCTCCAAGGACGACAAGGTGCGCCGCGCAGCCATCAAGGCGCTGCAGGGCGAGAGCGACGAATCCAAGCAGGCGCTGATCGAAAAGGCCTTTGCCGCGGAAACCGTGCCCGAACTGAAAGACCAGCTGGAGATGGTGCGCGCGGCGATCCTGCTCAACAGCACCGACAAGGCCAGGCGCCTGGAAGCGGCGCGCCTGCTGGGCCAGGGCAAGAGCGGCAATACCAAGACGGTGTTGCTGGAGCGCCTGAAGTCCGAAGACGATGCGGATGTGAAGGCCGCGCTGGAGAGCTCGCTGCGCCAGGTCGAGTCCGCGCTGGCCTGGGGCGACAAGCTGGGCGCCATGTTCAGCGGCATCAGCCTGGGTTCCATCCTGCTGCTGGTGGCGCTGGGCCTGGCCATCACCTACGGCTTGATGGGCGTGATCAACATGGCCCACGGCGAGCTGATGATGATCGGCGCCTACGCCACCTATGTCGTGCAGGGCCTGTTCCAGAAATACCTGCCCGGCGCGTTTGACTGGTACCTGCTCGCGGCGGTGCCGGTGGCCTTCATGGCCTCGGCGCTGATGGGCGCCGCCCTGGAGCGCAGCGTGATCCGCTTTCTCTACGGCCGCCCGCTGGAGACCTTGCTGGCGACCTGGGGCATCAGCCTGATGCTGCAGCAGCTGGTGCGCACGATCTTCGGTGCGCAGAACGTCGGCGTCGAAAATCCGATCTGGATGAGCGGCGGCGTGCAGGTCCTGGGCAACCTCTCGCTGCCCTACAACCGCATCGTGATCATCGGCTTTGCCATTGCCGTGCTGCTGGGCATGGCCTGGCTGATCAGCAAGACGCGCCTGGGCCTGTTCGTGCGCGGCGTCACGCAGAACCGGCCGATCGCCTCCTGCATGGGTGTGAACACGGCCCGCATCGATACCTACGCATTTGCCCTGGGCTCGGGCATTGCGGGCCTGGCGGGCTGCGCCTTGAGCCAGGTCGGCAATGTGGGCCCGGACCTTGGTCAGGGCTACATCGTCGACTCGTTCATGGTGGTGGTGCTTGGTGGCGTCGGCCAGCTCGCAGGCACGGTCTATGCCGCCATGGGGCTGGGTGTGCTCAACAAGTTTCTCGAAGGCTGGGCCGGCGCCGTGCTGGCCAAGATCGCCGTGCTGGTATTCATCATCATCTTCATCCAGAAGCGCCCGCAAGGCATCTTCGCGATGAAGGGAAGAAGTGCCGAAGCATGATGATGCGAGATCTGGAAGCTCCTGTGACGCCCGCTGTTGCATTGCCCAAACCGGCGCCGATTCTCTCTCGCGCCGGCTGGAGCGCCTTCATCGTGGCGCTGATCGTGGTTTGCGCCGTGGCACCGCTGCTCAACCTCATGGTGCCGCAGGGCAGCGTGTTCCACATGAGCGACTACTCGGTGGCGCTGGTCGGCAAAATCATGTGCTATGCCATCTGCGCCTTGGCCATGGATCTGATCTGGGGCTACACCGGCATCCTGTCGCTGGGGCACGGCGTGTTCTTCGCGCTCGGCGGCTATGCCATGGGCATGTACCTGATGCGCCAGATCGGCCGCGACGGCAACTACAAGAGCGACCTGCCGGATTTCATGGTGTTCCTCGACTGGAAATCGCTGCCCTGGCACTGGAGCTTCAGCGACAGCTTCGGCGCCACGCTGTTCCTGATCGTCGCGGTGCCGGGCATTGTGGCTTTCGTCTTCGGCTATTTCGCTTTTCGCTCGCGCATCAAGGGCGTGTATTTCTCCATCATCACGCAGGCGATGACGTTCGCCGCGATGCTGCTGTTCTTCCGCAACGAAACCGGTTTCGGCGGTAACAACGGCTTCACCGACTTCAAGCGCATCCTGGGCGTCGCCATCGCCACGCCTTCCATGCGCATGCTGCTGTTCGTGCTCACGGGCGTAACGCTGCTGGCGTTCTTCCTGTTCGGCCGTTGGCTGGTGGCCAGCAAGTTCGGCCGTGTGCTGCAGGCGGTGCGCGACGCCGAGTCGCGCGTCATGTTCTCCGGCTACAACCCCATCGGTTACAAGCTCACCATCTGGACCATCTCGGCCATGATGTGCGGCGTGGCCGGTGCGCTGTACGTGCCGCAAGTGGGCATCATCAACCCGAGCGAGATGAGCCCGGCCAACTCCATCGAAATCGCCATCTGGGCCGCCGTGGGCGGGCGGGCTACGTTGATCGGGCCGATCATCGGCGCTTTCATCGTGAACGGCGCCAAGAGCTGGCTCACCGTCACCGCGCCCGAGTTCTGGCTGTATTTCCTGGGCGCGCTGTTCATCGCCGTCACGCTGTTCCTGCCTAATGGCGTGGTCGGCCTGGTCAAGCAAGTCAAGGCCAAGCTGAAATGAGCGACGCATGACACCAGACTTGCTCGAGGAAGGCGCCCAGCGCCTGGAAAGACGCAAGCACAAGGTGCTGCGCGGCAAGACTGAATCGGGTGGGCGCGAGGCCGGGTTCGGCCGCCCGCACACCGCCGGCGAGGTCGATGTCACCCATGGCCGTATCCTGTATCTGGAAGACGTGAGCGTCAGCTTCGACGGCTTTCGAGCGATCAACAAACTGTCCCTGGACATCGCGCCCGGCGAACTGCGTTGCATCATCGGTCCCAACGGCGCGGGCAAGACGACGATGATGGACATCATCACCGGCAAGACGCGTCCCGACGAGGGCACGGTGTTTTTCGGCAGCACGATCGACTTGCTGCGCTACACCGAGCCCGAGATTGCCCAGATGGGGATCGGCCGAAAATTCCAGAAGCCGACGGTGTTCGAGCAGCTCACCGTGTTCGAGAACCTGGAACTCGCGCTCAAGACCGACAAGGGCGTGAAGTCCTCGATGTTCTTCCGGCTTGACTCGGGGCAGGGCGATCGGCTGGCCGAGGTGCTGCACACCATTCACCTGGCAGACAGTGTCACCCGGCAAGCCGGCAACCTGAGCCACGGGCAGAAGCAGTGGCTGGAGATCGGCATGCTGCTGATGCAGGACCCGAAGTTGCTGCTGCTGGACGAGCCCGTCGCCGGCATGACCGACGAGGAGACGGCGCGCACCGCCGAACTGTTCCTCGAGCTCAAGGGCCAGCATTCGCTGATGGTGGTGGAGCACGACATGAGCTTTATCAAGAGCATTTCGGAGATCGTGACGGTGCTGTCCGAAGGCTCGGTGCTGGCGCAGGGAACGCTCGAGCAGGTGCAGAACGACGAGCGGGTGATCGAGGTGTACCTTGGCAGATAAGGCTCCCCCCCGAAGCGCCTGCGGCGCCTCCCCCTCAAGGGGGCGCCGCCAGCGGCCCGGCGAAGCCGGTTCCGCGGCGGCCCGCGCGAAGTCCCGCCGTTTCGCCTTGGACAGAACATGCTAGTCGTCAAGAACATCAACCAGTACTACGGCGGCTCGCACATCCTGCGCGACGTGAGCCTGGAAGCCAACGTGGGTCGGGTGACGGTGCTGCTCGGTCGCAACGGCGTGGGCAAGACGACGCTGCTCAAGTCGCTGATGGGCCTGGTGCCTATCAAGACCGGCACGATCGAGTTCGAAGGCCAACCCATCCAGCACGCCACGCCCTACCAGCGCGCGCGCGCCGGCATCGGCTTCGTTCCCCAAGGGCGGGAAATCTTCGCGCGGCTCACCGTCGAGGAAAACCTGCGCATGGGGCTGGCCTACAAGAGCGCGAGCACGCCGATCCCGCCTGAGCTGTTCGAGCTGTTCCCGGTGCTCAAGCAGATGCTGTCGCGCCGCGGCGGCGATCTTTCCGGCGGCCAGCAGCAGCAGCTGGCGATCGCCCGGGCGCTGGCGGCCCAGCCCAAGCTGCTGATCCTGGACGAGCCGACCGAGGGTATCCAGCCCAGCATCATCAAGGATATCGGGCGCGTCATCCGCATGCTCGCCGACCAGGGCATGAACGGCCGCAAGGTGGCCATCCTGCTGGTCGAGCAGTACTACGATTTCGCCCGCGAATTGGCGGACGACTACCTGGTGATGGAGCGCGGCGAGTTCATCGCGCGCGGCCAGGGCGAGGACATGGACACCCAGGGCGTGCGTCACATGGTGTCGATCTGAAGCCCTGACGCGTCAAAATGGCTTGCTGGCGGCGGCCAGTCGCGTCGATCGAGCGAAATCCCAAGGTGCGTCATCCCAGGCGTCGTTGCTCACGACCTCGTGCAACGGAGTGAAGTCTGGCACGACATAGGCAACGCTGCCTTGGCTTTTGAGCGGGACCAGGTAGTCGCGATAGAAGTCGCCCGCCACGTGCAGCGCGCGCTCGGCCCCCTGGCCCGCTACCCGGTCCGGCGGCAAGCTGTGCAGAGACAAAGAGGCTTGCGCGTTCACCCACACCAGGCTGCCGGCCGGCGCGGACAGCCAGCCGTCGGCGACGAACCGGCCTGCCGGGGCGGCCGGCGCGGAAGGCGCATCGCCGCGCCGCGTATCGAGCACCACCGGCGTGCTGGCGCGAAGCCGTCCGTGCGGGTCGAAGGCGAACAGGCGGGCTCGCGCCTTGTCCACCACCAGGAACGGCAAGCCACCCGGATCCTGGGAACTCACCGCCCACTGCGCCACGCGCCGCACTTCCGGCGACGCGTTCTCGCGCGCCAGATCGGCGTGAAGCGCCGCTACCGTGTCGGAAACGGCGGCGGGCGCGCCGGCGAAATGGTCGAAGTAGACGCCAAAGCCGATCACCAGCGCCGTGAGCCCCGCTGGAAACATGGCGGCCGCGAGCCGCCTGGGTGTGCGTGACTTTTTCACAACGGCCTAGCGTACCGGCTGGGGCTGTCAGCGCTGTAGGACGAGGCCTCGTCTACAGGCTGTCACATCATGGCCCCTCGTCGGCGACGTCGACATGGACCGTGTAGTTGTTCGCGGCCGCGCTGTCGGCGGTGAAGAGCAGCGAACCGCCCGCGGCGTAAGGCGCCTTGAGCGGCGCCGCCGTCGGCACGCGGAACGCGTAGGTGCCCAGCACGCTGTCCACCGGCTGGCTGGCGACCCCGATCGTGGGGCCACCGGTGAGCATCTGCAAAACCGTCACGTTGGCATCGGTCACAACAACACTGACGGTGCTGGTGCCTTCCAGAGTGCTGGCTACCACCGTGCCGGTGAGATCGGCCATCGTGGACGTGGTGGGTGCAATGGACGTCGTCGTGCTGTTGATGGTCGTGGTCGTGGTGCCGACGGGGACACCCGTCACCACGGAAGTGGCTCGGCCGTCCGACGTCACCACGATGGTATAGGTGCCGGTCGAGAGATAGGGAATGCTGAACTTGCCGGTGGCGTCGGGCATCGTGGAGCGGATCGTCACCCCATCCTGCTGGGCGGCGACCGTCGTGCTGCTCAAGGCCAGCGTGGTTGTCACGTAGCCCTGAATGCCTGCCGCAACGCGCGGAACCACGGATATCACCGGCTTCAGGTTGTAGTTGCCCGAGTTGCCGGCTTTCACCACCGATTTGCAGGCGTCGAAGTCAAGCACCAGGTCCGCCGTCTGTCCGGACTGGACAGTGAAATTCGCTTTCAGTTTCAAGCCGCTTTGCTGCCCGCTTGGCGTTGCCAGGGGGATCAGTGAGCCACCCGTGGGTTGCACGGCGTTCGCTACCGCGGTGGCTCCCGTTCCACTGTTGCCAGTCAGCACCAGCCGCACCTGGGAGTAGCTTCCAGCGGCCAGCTGTGTGCTGCCCAATTCCTCCAGGACGCCATTGGTCAGATCCAGCAAGTCGATGCGCTTGGCGGGTGCCAGCACCACCTCGCTCCACCCGGCGTCGCCATCGGCCGCTTCCGAGTTTTGGTGAACTCGCACTTTCTCCACCGTGACCCACACATGGTCCCAGCCGCAACTGGGCGCGTCCGTCAACGCCACGCGCAACGTGCCCTGGCCGGTCGCCGTCCCGCCTCCGCCACCGCCGCAAGCCGCCAATACAGCGGCCAGTCCTGCGGCACTCACCCAGCGCACCGTACGCATCCAGCGTCCGGCAAACATCCCAGCTGTCATTTATGGTCCTTCGGTTGTTCAAGTTGGAATCCGATGTTGCGTGCTGAGCTGAACCGTGCGTTAGCAGACGTGACCGAGAGTGCGCTAAACCCAGGCTGAGCCGCACCTTTTTTACCTTTTCTCTACCTTGGACACACTCGAAGCGGCAAAAAAATGGGCGGGCCCATGAGAGCCCGCCCGCAGCGTCTCCCTGACGGCACTTCGACTTATTGGGTTTTCGAGGGCACCAGCACGACGGGATCGGGAGTCTGGGGCTCGATGGTCACCGAACTCTGCCCTTGCGGCAGCACCACGGTTTCCACTTCGCGCAGCAGTCCACCGCCGGCAACGCTGCCCGTGGTGTTGCCATAGCCCATGATCCGCGCCTGGCAGGCCGCCTTGTCCTCACCGGTGAGCACGTCGCAACGTGCCTGGGCATTCGCCTCGAAGCGGGCGCCGGCATTGTCGAGCCGTCCGCGCTTCTTCTCGGCCTGGGCATTGCGGGCTTCCCTCAGGCAGGTTTCGCGGTCCTGCTGTGTGTTTCCGCTCATGCAGGCGTTCACCTCCTGCTGATAGCTGCCGGAGGCGTCGATGCCCGTCGTGCCGGCGGCAACCTGGGCGGTGGCGGCCGTCACCGCGAGCAGCGCCGTGACGCCGAACGACACAAGGCTCTTGCGGGAGCGGGCGTTATCGGGTGCGGGCATGGTGAAACTCCTTGGATTCGGGTTCGATACCTGCAGTATGGTCAGCGGTGGTGCTCGACCGTGCCGGAGAGCACACCGAACGCAAGGAAGCCTTATGCCGCTTGCGCAGTAGGACGGGACTTGCAAGCGTCGGCCTGCACCCCAGCCCAGCCGTAAACCGGCGTTAAAGCGCCCAGGTGCGTGGTCGCGTCGCGGGCAGGTCCCACAGGCCCGGCCGCCATGCATTGCGAATGGCCTGGAGCAGACCCAGGGCGGGTTCCACCAGCGGTGCAAGCACCCGCACCACGACCACGCGCGGCCCGGGCGCCGTGGCCGCGGCTTCCTGGCACAGCGGATGAGCAGCGATGACTTCGCGCGCGATCTCCAGGGCCTGCTCGCGCCGAGCGCGGCTGAGCTCGGTTCCCGCGGCCAGGAACAGGGTGCCGATGCAGCGACGCCCGGCCAGGCCCAACGGACCGTCCATGAGCGTGGCATCGGCGGCGGCGAAGCGCCCGCGTTCCAGCCAGGCGCCTTGCAGTTCGAGGTGCTGCAGGAAACTGCCCTGGTTGAACGGCAACTGCGCTTCCGGCAGGCCCAGCGCCGTGACGTCCCATCCGATCAATTCCGCGCCGGGAGCGAGATCGAGCGTGAGATGATTTTCCGCCAGGCAGCCGCTGTAGCAGATCGCTTCCAGCGGCAGCCACTCGAAACGCGCACCTTCGGCCAGGCTGATGCGCGTGCGCTGCACGGCCGCTTCGCCTTGCGAGCGATAGAAGCGCGAAGCGCCGGGCGTCGTGACGAGGCCGTGCGCACCGGGGCCGGCGCGAACATCGATCTCCAGCGTGTCGCCGCCCACCAGTCCGCTCGGGGGGTGCACCAGCACGTTGTGAGAGATCGCATCGCCCTCCGGGTACAGCGTCTGCAAGATGCGCAGCGGCCCGTCGTGCTCGAACCGCGCAACGCAGCGGCCGGCCTCCAGCCGCAGCGCCAGTGACAACCGCGCGTGCCAGGACATACTTGCTATTGGCCCTGCGAGCCGCGGTGGGCCCAGGCCGTGGTGTGCATCTCGAGCCAGCTGAACAGCTCGTACATCGCCATGGCCATGGCGCTGATCAGCACCAGGCCCGCAAACGCCAGCGGCATTCGTTGCTGGCTGCTAGCGGACTGCATCAGATAACCGATGCCCGAGTCGCCGGCGGTCATCTCGGCCAGTACGGTGCCGACGAAAGCCAGCGTGATGGCCACCTTGAGGGATGCATAGAAATACGGCATCGAGCGCGGCAAGCCCACCTTCATCAGCACGTCCCACCGGCGCGCGCCCAGCACCCGCAGCACGTCTTCCAGTTCCGGTTCCAGCGTCGCCAGGCCGGTCGCGATGTTGACGGTGATCGGGAAAAATGAAATGAGAAAGGCCGTCAGCACGCCCGGGCCCAGGCCGATACCGAACCACACGACCAGAATGGGCACGATTGCCGCCTTGGGGACCGCGTTGAAGCCGACCATCAGCGGATACAGCGCTGTGTAGGCAAGGCGCGAACTGCCCACCAGGAATCCCAGCAGCACGCCCACGACGATGGAGAGGCCGAACCCGAGCATTGTTACCCAGAAGGTTTTCCAGGCGGCGTCGAAGAGCGCGCCCCTGTACTCGGCGAACTGCTGGGCGATCTGCAGCGGGCTCGGGAAGATGAACTCCGGGATGCCGAAGCCGGCCACGATGGCCTGCCAGAGCACCAGCGCCGCCGCCAGAACGACGACGGGCGACCAGCGCTCGACGTTGCGCGTGATCTTCATGCCGGCACCCCGCCGCCCTGCCGGATCGCGCCGATGTGTCCGCGCAGCTCGTGAACGATGTCGGTGAACTCGCTGGTGTAGGTGATCTCCAGGTCGCGCGGGCGCGGCAGGGCGATCTCCTTTTTCACGCGGAAGCGTCCCGGGCTCTTGCTCATCACGTACACCGTGTCGGCCAGGAACACCGATTCGCGCAGGTCGTGCGTCACCAGGATCACGTTGAAGCGCTGTTCCGTCCACAGGTCGCGCAGGATGCACCACAGTTCTTCGCGGGTGAACGCGTCGAGCGCGCCGAACGGCTCGTCCAGCAGCAGCATCTTGGGTTCGTGAATCAGCGCGCGGCAGATGCTGGCGCGTTGCTGCATGCCGCCCGAGAGCTGCCAGGGAAACTGGTCTTCGTAGCCGCCCAGTCCCACCTTCTGCAGCAGTTTGCGGGCGCGCTC
>DATILI010000321.1:0-17722 GCA_035476635.1 Burkholderiaceae bacterium
ACCGGGGAGGTCTACCGCTACATCACCAAGCCCTGGAACGACGAAGAGATTCTCGCGACCGCGCGCCAGGTGTTCGAGCGCAAGGCGCTGCAGGCGGAAAAATCCCGACTCGAAGCCTTGACGCATGCGCAAAACCAGGAATTGATCAGCCTGAATGCCGGCCTGGAGCAGAAAGTCGCGGAGCGCACGCGTGAACTGTCGCAATTGAACCAGAAGCTCAAGAAGAACTACCTGATTTCGATCAAGGTGTTCTCCAACCTGATGGAGCTGCGCGGCGGGCAACTGATGGGACATGCGCGGCGCAGCGCCGACCTGGCGCGCCAGACCGCGCGCGCCATGGGCATGAGCGATGCGCAGCAGCAAGACACCTTTGTTGCCGGGCTGTTGCATGACATCGGCCATATCGGCCTGTCCGACAGCATCCTGGCGCAGCCGGTTCCGCGTCTGTCGGAAGAAGACATCGGCCGCTACCGCAAGCATCCGGTGCTGGGTGAGCAGGCACTGCTGTCGTTGGACGACATGCACGCCGTTGCCGGGCTGATTCGTGCGCACCACGAGCGCCACGATGGCAAGGGTTTTCCGGACGGGCTGGCGGCCGAGGCGATCCCGCTGGGCGCCCGCATCCTGGCCGTCGCGGATGCCTACGACGATCTGCAAAGTGGCCACCTGGGCTCCACCGGCCTCACACCCGCCGAGGCAAGGGCCATCATTGCGCGCGGTCGGGGCAACCAGTTTCACCCCGAGGTCGTCGATGTTTTCCTGCAGGTCACGCTGCAGGCGGCCCCGGTGGCCGAGGAGCCGCCGGTGATGCTGGGCACCGACGACCTGCGCCCGGGCATGGTACTGGCGCGCGACCTGCGGTCCAGCGAAGGCGTGATGCTGCTGGCCACGGATCACGTGCTCACGGCAGAACTGATCCGGCTGCTGCGCCTGCGCGAGCATCGCGACGGCGTGGCCCTGATTCTTCCCATCAAACGGCAACGGAGACCATGATGCAACGCGTCCTTCTTCTCGACGACGAACCACATGTCATCGCGGCGCTCAAGCGGGTTTTGCGCTCGGGCTTTGGTGCCGGGCTGCGCGTGGAGACCACGACCGACCCGGAAGAGGCCCTGGCGCTTCTGCGCGATGCGCCCTTTGATCTTGTCATCTCCGACTTTCGCATGCCGCTGATGAGCGGGACGGAGTTCTTGCAGCTGGTGCGCTCCCTGCAGCCCGAAGCGGTGCGTATCATCCTCAGCGCGTCGACCGATGGACAGACGCTGATGCAGGCCGTCAACGATGCCGAGGTGTTCCGCTACCTCGCCAAGCCCTGGGTGGAGGCCGACCTGCTGGGCCAGGTGCGCCAGGCGCTGGAGCGCGCCGCGCAAATACGCCACGAGCGCGAGCTTGCGGATGCCACCCGGGTGCAGTTCGGTGCCGTCAGCGCCGCCGATCTTGAGCGGCGGCGCCTGGAGGCGCTGGAGCCCGGCATCACGCATGTCGAATGGGGCCCGGATGGCGAAGTGTTGATGCCCATAGCTGGCAAACGCAATAGCGGCCCCTGACGATTGCGCTGGGGGCGGGCCACCCCTACAATGATTTCAACTTGATCCTCAGGGGGGTCAGCATGGTGATCGAGACGTCTACAGACGAGCGTCAGGTGTTCCTGTCCAAGACACCTGCCGGCCGTTTCGAGTATCGGCTTGCATGGGGCGCCATGCTGGTTTCGGCCGCGGCGTTCCTGCTGGCGGCCCCCTTCGCGAAAATGCCGCTGGCCCAGGTCTGGGCATTCATTCCCATCTACGAATCCGCGCTGGTCATCGGCGACATGATCACTGCTGTCATGCTGTTCGGGCAATACAGCATCCTGCGCTCTCGGTCCTTGTTGGTGCTGGCCTGCGCCTACCTGTTCACCGCGCTGCTGACGGTGGCGCATGCGCTGACATTCCCGGGCCTTTTTTCGGCCACCGGTTTGCTCGGAGCAGGTCCGCAAAGCACGGCGTGGCTTTATATGTTCTGGCACGCCGGGTTTCCGATCGCGGTGATCGCCTACGCGCTGCTCAAGCATGCGCCCGGGGAGCGGGCAGGGCAGCAGGGCCGCGCCCGGGGGCCCATCCTGTGGGGCATGGCCACGGTCCTTGCCCTGGTGTGCGCGGGCGTCCTGCTGGCCACGGCAGGCCATGGCCTGCTGCCGCCCATCATGGCGAAAAACCGCTCCACCCCGGCGCTTTTGACCGTCGTCAGCTGTGTCTGGGGATTGAGCGCCGTCGCGCTTGGATTGCTGTGGTACCGGCGGCCGCACACGGTGCTGGATTTGTTGCTGATGGTCACGATGTGCGCCTGGCTTTTCGATATCGCCTTGTCCGCTGTTCTCAACGGGGGCCGGTTCGACCTGGGCTTTTACGCGGGCCGCATCTATGGACTCCTGGCCGCAAATTTCGTGCTGGTCATCCTGCTGGTGGAAAACACGATGCTGTATGCCCGCCTCGCAGCGGACTACGGCCAGGAGCGCCACGAGCGGCAGCGGGCGCAGCAGCAGGCGCTGCAATTGGTGGCGCTGAACAAGGAATTGGATGCGTTCTCGTATTCCGTCTCGCACGACCTGCAGGCGCCCCTGCGCGCGATCCAGGGCTTCTCGACGATCCTGCAGGAAAGCCACCAGGCGCAGCTGGACGAAGAGGGCCGGCGGCTCCTGCGCATCGTCAGCGGCAATGCACAGAAGATGACGCAACTCATCCGCGACCTGCTGGAGTTTTCGCGCCTGGGCCGCCAGCGCGTCAACGCCATCGAGATCGACATGAACGCGCTGGTTTCGCAGGTGGTCGGCGAGCTGCGGCTGGCAGGCGATGGCGCCCGCGCGCAGTGCATCGTCGATCCGCTGCCGGCGGCGTGGGGAGACCGGTCCCTGATGCGCCAGGTCTGGGTCAACCTGATCTCGAACGCCTTCAAGTACAGCGGCGTGCGCGAGCAGCCGCGCATCCAGGTCAGCGGGCGGATCTTGGGCCAGGAGTGCGTCTACAGCGTGCAGGACGAGGGCGTCGGGTTCGACATGCAGTACTACGACCAGTTGTTTGGCATCTTCAAGCGCCTGCACGGTGCGGACCAATTCCCCGGTACCGGAGTGGGCCTGGCCATCGTGCATCGCATCGTGACGCGCCATGGCGGGCGCATCTGGGCGCAAGGCAGCGTGGGCAAGGGTGCGACGTTCCAGTTCGCCCTGCCGTGTGTGGAAGCGGGCCAGCGCGCGCCGCCGGATTCGAGTTGGGGCGCGGTCCCCAGCACTGTGTGACAAGAGCGAAGGGGAGAGAACCAAATGAACATCATGCCAATGACCATGCGCGAGCCGCTCAAGATCCTGTTGGTGGAGGATGTGGAGGTCGATGCCGAGTTGTCGCTGCGCGAGCTCAAGCGTTCGGGCATCGCCTGCACCGGACGCCGCGTCGAAACCGAGCCCGATTTCCGGCACCAGCTCGAGGAGTTTCAGCCGCAGGTCATTCTCTCGGACTTCAGCATGCCGCAATTCAACGGCATGGCGGCCCTGGCCATCGCGCACCAGGTGCGCCCCGACATTCCCTTCATTTTCGTTTCGGGCACGCTGGGCGAGGAGTACGCCATCCGGGCCTTGAAGAGCGGCGCCGACGACTATGTGCTCAAGGACAACCTGGTGCGGCTGCCGCCCACCGTGGAACGAGCGATTCTCGATGCGAAGGTTGCCACGCTGGCGCGGCAAACCGAAGAAGCGCTGCAGCACAGCGAGCAGCGCTTTCGGCTCGCCGTTTCCACCGGCGATGTGTGGGATTGGACCGTGGCCACCGGAGAAGCCTACATCTCGCCGCAATGGAAGGAGCGGCACGGCTACGGCGACAACGAAATCGAAAATACGGCGGCGGCGTGGCTGGCGCTGCTGGATCCGCAGGACCGTGAGGCGGTGCTCAGGGCCTTCAATGCCCATGTCCTGCACAAGGTGCCCTACGACATCGAGTACCGCGCGCGCACCAAGGCAGGTGAATACCGGTGGTCGCACGCCAAGGGCCTGGCGTTGTGGGATGAGAATGACAAGGCAACCTACATGGCCGGAACGGTGATCGACATCACCGCGCGCAAGCTGGCGGAGATCAAGATCATGCGCTTGAATCGCGTGTACGCGATGCTCAGCGGGATCAACACGCTGATCGTCCACGCGAAGAACCGCGAAGACCTGTTCCATGGCGCCTGCCGTATTGCCGTGGAGGCCGGGCACTTTCGCATGGCGTGGGTCGGCCTGGTCGACGCCGCGGCCGGGCGAATTGCGCCCGTGGCCTGGCATGGCGCGGGTGATGAGTACATCGAGATGATGCCCTTGGGCTTGAGTGACGATGATGTCGCGACCTTCGGCCTGGCCGGCCGTGCCGTCACTGAATTCAAGCCGATGGTGATCGAGGACATGCAGAGCGATCCACGCGTATCGCTCAAGGAAGAAGCACTCGAACAGGATTTTCGTTCCCTGGCGATCCTGCCGTTGACGGTTGGCGGGCTGTGCGTCGGCGTATTCTCCCTGTACTCCTCGGAAACGGGGTTCTTCGATGCCACCGAAATGAAGCTGTTGCGCGAGTTGGCGGGCGATATCACTTTTGCGCTGGACCATATCGAGAAGGCCGAGCGGCTGAACTACCTCGCCTTCTTCGACGCACTCACCGGCCTGGCCAATCGGCCCTTGTTCTACGAGCGCCTGGCACAGCACATCGAGGCGATCCGGCGCGAGCGGCACAAGCTGGCGGTCCTGGTCATCAATGTCGACAGGTTCAAGACCATCAACGACACGCTGGGCCGGCAGACCGGCGATGAGTTGCTCAAGAAGATGGCGCAACGCTTTGAGGACCATGCGCGCGACGGTGTCTGGTATGCGCGCATCGAGTCAGACCATTTCGCGGTCGTGATCCCGGACATCAAGTCCGCGGAGGAACTGGCCCGGCGCATGGAGTCGGACTATCGGGAGTATTTCAGCACGCCGTTTCATATCGGCGAGGCCGAGTTGCGGATCTCCGCGCGCTTCGGCATCGCGATGTATCCTGATGATGGCGAGAGCGCGGAGACCCTGCTGCGCAATGCCGAAGCGGCAGTCAAGAAGGCGCGGGCCAGCGGCGAACGCTACATCTTCTACACGCAGGAGATGACCGACAAGATTGCCGACTCGCTCACCCTGGAAAACCAGCTGCGCCTGGGCCTGGAACGCAACGAGTTCGTGCTGTATTACCAACCCAAGGTGGACGCCAACACGCGCCGCATTCTGAGCGTGGAAGCCTTGATCCGCTGGCAAAACCCAAAGCTTGGGCTGGTACCACCGGCGCATTTCATTCCCCTGATGGAAGAGACCGGCCTGATCAAGGAAGTTGGCGCCTGGGCCTTGCGCCAGGCTGCGCTCGACCATCTGCGCTGGCAGGACGAGCTGGGCCAGCTGGGCATCCCGGTGCCGCGCATCGCGGTGAACGTGTCACCCGTTCAGCTGCGCAAGCGGGATTTCGTCGACACCGTGCGCACGGCGATCGTGCTGGGCGCGTGCCCGCCCGGCATTGACCTGGAAATCACCGAGAGCCTGATCATGGAGGACATCGAGGAAAACATCGTCAAGCTCGAGCAGATACGCGAGCTTGGACTGAGCATTGCGATCGACGACTTCGGTACCGGCTATTCGTCGTTGCGCTACCTCGCCAAGCTGCCGGTGCAAACCCTGAAGATCGACCGCTCGTTTGTCATCACCATGCTGGACGATCCCGACACCATGACGCTTGTTTCCACGGTGATTTCTCTGGCGCATTCGCTCAGGCTCAAGGTGGTGGCCGAAGGCGTGGATGCGGAAGCGCAAGCCGAGGTGCTGCGCAAGCTCCAATGCGACGAGATGCAGGGCTACCTGTTCAGCCGGCCGCTGCCGATGGCGGACGTCACGAAGCTGCTGCTTGCGCCTGTTTAGCGTTCAAAGACGAAGTGGCTGTGCATAGCCGGTCATCTCCAGGTAGCCGCGCCCGACGCGCTGGCCGTTGCTGCCGAACAGCTCGCTCAAGCCCTCCCAGTAGATCGCGCCGGTGGAGGCGCGGCTGTCCAGCTCCTGGTTGTCGACCACCGCCTTTACCGTGTAGAAATCGCCTGGGGTGCGCACGATCCACTCCACCGGGTAGCTGGCTTGGCTGGCGGGGCTTTTCCAGCGCCGCTGCGGGCTGAAAACCACCTCGCCCTTGCTGGCAATGTACAAGTCTCCTTTCGGTGATCGGAACGAGCCGCCATCCCACAAGGTGCGCCCTTCCTTGTCGCGCAGGCGAAACGCGGTCAGTGCGCTGCCGTCGTCCAGGTTCATGCCGATCCAGTCCCAGCCAACGGCCTGCGGGTGCATCAGTTCCTGGCTCCATTCGTGGTCGGCCCAGGCCTTGCCGGCCACTTCGAACTTATCACCCCTGATCTGCAGCCGGCCGGCAACGGCCAATTGCGGCTGGCTGTAGTAGTAACTGGCTTGACGCGCATCCGGCCCCTTGCGCGACAAGCCCTTGTCGCCTTGCAGCAGCACGGGTTGGGTCTCGCTGATTCGCAGGTCCAGCGAAAAGTCGTCGCCCGGCAGCTTGGCCGCGTAGTGCTGCTGGCTGCGCACCAGCGACCAGTCGCGCAAGCGAATGTCGGTGTCGGTTTCGCTCGCCTGCGCCAGCCCGAATCCCTCGCGCGCCACACGCTGGTCATGCCACAGCTTTTTGCCGGCCACGTCGGTCACCGCGGCGTGGGCAAAGATCACCTGTTTGGCAGCGAACTTCGAGTGCATGGCCTGTGCGGACTCGATGCGAGAGCGAAAGAAGGTGAGCTGAAAACCGAACTCGCGCGCGCCAGCACGGGCATGGCCGGTGATGTACCACCACTCGGTGCGAAAGTCAGGGTGGCTGCCGAAGTCGCGCGGGAATTGCAGGCTGCGTGCCGGCAGCGCAGACGCCACCGGCACGCCGCACAGCCCGGCCAGGCCCGACAGCAGCAGGCTGCGGCGCAGCGGCAGGCGCGGCTGAAAGTCCATTGAATTCCATGTGGCTTGCATGCGTACTACCAGTCCTCCTTGACCGCCAGCACCGCATCGCGTCCCGCCGCCGCGCGCCCGGCAAGCCAGGCTGTCAGCGTGCCCGCGGCCACCACCGCGGCGCATAGCGCAATGAGGCGCAGCCAGGGAATGTCCAGGTCCATGGTCCAGTGAAAACTCTGCGGGTTGACCACGTGCACCAGCACCACGCTCACGGCCAGCCCCAGGCCCAGGCCGGCCATTGCGCCCATGGCCGTCCAGGCCGCGCCTTCGCCGGCCACCACGGCCAGGATCTGCTTGCGCGTGAAGCCCAGGTGCGCGAGCAGGCCGAACTCCTTGGCGCGTGCCAGCACCTGGGCGCTGAAGCTCGCGGCGACGCCGAACAGGCCGATGAAGATCGCCACGGCCTGCAGCCAATACGTCACGGCGAAGCTGCGGTCGAAGATGCGCAGCGAGGTGGCGCGAAGCTGGCCGGCCGACGCAAATTCGATCAGTGCCGCGCCGCTCGCCTGTGCCTCGGCCAGCGCGCGGATGCGCGGCTGCAGCTCTTGCGCGCTGGCACCGGGTGCGAGCCACAGCGCCATGTCGTTGACGCGCCGGTCGCCGGTGAGCCGTTCGAAATCGCGCTGGTCCATCGCGATGGAGCCGAACTGGCGCACATAGTCGCGCCACACGCCGGCGACAAAGAATGGGGCGGCCGGTACATGCGCGTTGTTGGCTGCCGCCGCAAACGACGCTGAAAGCCGGCCGAGCGGCGTGCCCGGCCGCGCGCCATAGAGATCCACCATCGCCTCGCTCACATAGACGGCGGTGTGGCCTGGCGGCACCGGCACCAGGCTGCCGACCAGGGGCAGGCTGCGGGCCGGGTCGTCCAGCGTACGAGCCACCAGCATCACCGGCGGCTGGGCCGGGTCCAGCAGCAGCGCGCGCGTGCGCACCGTGGCCACGCGCTGCACGCCTTCGAGCTGTGCCACGGCCTGCACGAAGGCGGGCTCGAAGTACGCCGTTTCGCCGACGCCACTGGTGGTAGCCGTGCGCACATAGAGCTCGGCCGGCAGCACGACGTCGAGCCAGCGCGTGACCGAATCGCGAAAGCTTGCCACCATCACCGTGAGCGCAACCGCCAGACTCAAGGCGGCCACCACGCCGCTGACCGCCACGGCAGCACTTTCGCGTGCGCGGCGCGCGCGTTCCACGGCGAGCAAGGGCAACAACCGGTGCGCCACGCGCGGCCCCAGGGCGCCATACACCAGCGCGATCAACCAGGGCAGCGCGCCAATGCCACCCACCAGCAGCAAGCCGACCGCCAGATAGGCGGCGATGGGCACGCCAAGCACCGGCGGCATCAGCGCCAGCAGCGCGCCGGCCACGATCAGCAACAGGCTGAAGATGTGATGACGGCGCGCCTGCGACATCGCGCCCAATCCTTTGAGTGCCTGCGCGGGCGGCAGTGCTTGCACGGCACGCGCCGGCCACCAGCCGCCGGCCAGCGCTGCCGCCACGCCAAGCCCGCCATACACCAGCGCCGCAGCGCCGCTCCACTGCAAGGCTGGCGCCACGCCGGAAAAGTAGCCGCCGCCGAGATCGCCGCCCAGCAATTGGAGTGCCGTTGCCGCCAGTGCCGTGCCCAGCGCAATGCCCGCCATGCTGCCCGCAATGCCCAGCACCAATGACTCGGCCAGCACCAGCAGCAGGCGCTCGCGGCCGGTGAGGCCCAGCACGCCGAGCAGCGCGAACTGTTGCTGCCGCTTGGCCACGCCCAGCGACAGCACCGAGAACACGAGAAATGCGCCGGTGAATAGAGCCACCAGCGCCAGCACCGTGAGGTTGACCCGGTACGCACGCGACAAGTTGCTCACGCGCTGCGCCGCGTCGCCGGGCTCGGCCGCGGCAATGCCGGGCGGCAACTGCAGCGTGCGCACAAAGGCTTTGTGGTCGGTACCGGCCTTGAGCTTCAGGTCGATGCGCGTGAGTTGTCCGAGCCGGCCGAACAGCTCCTGCGCCGCGCCGATGTCCATCACCGCCAGCGGCGCCCCTGCCGCACCGACACTGCCGGCCACGTGCAGCGCGCGTAGCGTCAGCGCGCTTTGCACCTGGAGCGTGTCGACGCCCAGCGCGCTGCGCGCTGCGGGATTCAGGAACACCTGGTCCGGCGCGAACAACGCCTGCCGGTCCGCTTGCGCGTTGGGCACCGGCATCAGCGCCGGCGCCATGGCCGCGACCACCAGCGCGTCGACGCCGACCACGCGCAGCGGCTTGCGCTCGCCCTGCGGCGTGAGGACCAGCGTGTTGAGTTCAAGCACCGGGCTGGCCAGCTGCACCTGCGGGTGGTTCGCCACGCGGGCATAGACCGCTTCGTCAAAGCCGCCTTGCATCGCGCGCAGTTCCAGGTCGGGCTGCCCGTTGACCGAGCGCACCGCGCTGGAAAATTCATCCAGCGCCGAGGCGTTGATCAGGTGCACCGAAAACGCCAGCGCCACCCCCAGCATCACTGCCACCACCGCCGCCGCGTTGCGCCAGGGATGGTGGCGCAGCTCTTGCCAGGAGAAAGTGGTGAGAAGGGCGCGCATGCGGCGATTGTGACCGGCGCGTCGGGCGAGAACGTGGGCGAGGAGAACGAAACAAGGGGAGAATCGCCACGGAGGTGCGAGATGAAGCGAACGTTCAAGGTGGTTCTTTGTGTCGTGGCCGTGCTGATCGCAGTGCCGCTCGCGGGCATTGGATTCGTTGTGGCCTACAACCAATTCGACGAACCGTTGACGCCGCAGGCCCAGGCGCTGGTCCAGCCGCAGCCCGTCGGCGGGGACGCTGCCAGCAACGCGTATTTCGTGCTGCTCGGCCTGCGTGCGCCAAAGGGGCAGGACGCCCATGCCGCCGGCATGCAGATCGATAAGCTCCATTTCGATTATTTTTCCACCCTGCCTGGGGCGCGCGCGAGCGCGGCGCCCGATGACAAGGCCTTGCGCGCCAGTGCGTCGGTTAGCGCCGCGTGGTCCGCCAAGCTGCGCTGCAACTGGTTCGAGAAAGACTGTTTGGCTCACTACCTCGCTTTGCGAGCCGAGCTGGACCAGTTTCGCGAAGAGCACGCCTTGTTGATCGAGCGCCATCAGCGCGTGGCCCAGCTTTCTCACTACCAGGACCGCCCCTTGCTGAGCCTGCACGAGCCCTTGCCCAGCTTGAAAGACTATCTTGACCTGGATGCGTTTTCCATGGCGCAGATTGTGGTGATGTGCGAAGAGGGACGCATCGCACCAGCGCTGGAGCAATTGGCGGCTTCGGTGGCGACGGCGCGCAAGGTGCTCGCAAACGCGCAACAGCTGGTCACAAAAATGGTTTTCTCAAAAATGCTGCGCGACAACCTCGCACTGCTCAATGCCCTGCTTGCAAAATATTCTGCGGTCGCGGCGGCACCGGCGATACCGCCCCCAACGCTGCTTGCGCCGCTGTCGGGCGCTGAGAAAAGCATCCAGGCCGCGCTGGATTCCGAGGCGCGCGTACTCGCCAGAACCGTGATGTATCTGGATGCCAGCGACCTTGGCAGCTTGTCGGATCAGACGTTTGAGAAGCTGCTGGCCAGGCGCAGCGATTTCGCGTTCAAGCGGCATGCGACGCTGAACTTGATCGCCAGCGGGCAGCCGTTCTATCCGGCGGCCTCGCGCTCACCCCAGCCAGCGGGCCAAGCCACTGCGCCCTTGAAAGCTTGGCCGTCGGGCAACTTCTGGGACGACTACGTGGACAACCCGACCGGCAAGGTCTTGCTGAAAATAGCGGCCCCAGATTACCGCGAGTATGTGGACCGCCTTAGCGACACCGATGGCTACCAGCGGCTGACTGCGCTGCACTTGCTCATCCGTCAGGGGACGGTGGCAGACGCGGAGGTCCCGGCACTGATCGAGGCGCAGGCCGGGCAGTACGGCGACCCCTACACAGGCAAGCCAATGCAATGGGACGCCGCTTCCCGAACGCTGTCCTTCCTGGGCCATGGCAAGGCGCCGACCAGCAAGGCGGTCAAGGACTACCGATTCAGTGTGAAGCTGGGGACACCGAAAGGCTGATGCCAAATCAGCCCTTGTTGGCCGCAATCGGCACCTGCGCCAGTTGCGGGATGAAGCGGTGCAGGCGTCATGCCCCGGCAAGCCCGCGCTACGTGCCGGTGAGGTGCTGTGTGCTGACGGCAATTGCTGGAAGTTATGCAAAAGTAAAGTAGAAGTTCATATCTGCATAGACCCCCAGGCCAGCGACGAGCCTAATCCGGCCCCGCAGCCGAACAATTGCAGGCTTGCGCATTCAGGTGGCTATGCCAGTACTGGTGAGGTGCAGCTTGCGATCAGCGCGCGCCGCCGCCGCTTCGGAATGGGTGACGAGTACCAGCGACGCGCCGCTCGCGCGTGCCTGGGCGATCAGCACGTCCATGACCTTTGCGGCGGTGGTGGGGTCCAGGTTGCCGGTGGGCTCGTCTGCCAGCAGCAGGGAAGGGCGGTGCACCAGGGCACGCGCAATTGCCACGCGCTGCAACTGGCCGCCGGAGAGTTGCTGTGGCAGGCGCGGCCCGAGCCCGGCAAGGCCCACGGCTTCGAGCACGGCCTGCACGCGGTTCGCGTCGGGTCGGCCCAGGAGCATCAGCGGCAGGGCCACGTTCTGCGCGACATCCAGGTGCGGCAGCACGTGAAAGGCCTGGAACACGAAGCCGACTTTCTCGCGCCGTGTCAGGGCGCGTTGGTCGTCGCTCAAAGCGCCCAAGTCGACACCGTCCAGCAGCACCGCGCCTTCGTCCCAATGGTCCAGGCCGGCCATGCAATTGAGAAGGGTGGATTTGCCGACGCCGGACTCGCCCACGATGGCGACGAACTCGCCCGGTGCGACTTCCAGCGAAACGTCGGCGAACACTGCCGCTTCGGCATAGCGCTTGGCGAGATCGCGGATGACCAGGCTCACGCGTTGGTCCTTGTGCCGGGTCTCATGCAACGGCCTTGACGCGGCTCAGCACCTGTTCCAGCGCAGTCGCATCGTCGCAGGGCACGACTTGCCGCTCGGGCATGGAGCGCAGCCAGGTGAGCTGGCGCTTGGCCAGCTGGCGCGTGGCGAAGATGCCGCGGTCACGCAAGTCCCGCAAGGGCCAGTTGCCCTCCAATGCTTCCCAGGCCTGGCGGTAGCCGACGCAGCGCATCGACGGCAGCTCGGGCGAAAGGTCGCCGCGTGCGCGCAGGGCCAGCACCTCATCAAGAAAGCCGCCGGCCAGCATCGCGTCGAAGCGTTGCGCGATGCGCTGGTGCAGCCAGGCGCGGTCCGTGGGTTCCAGCGAGATCAGGGCGGCCAGGCCGGGTGCGCGGCCTGCAGCTGGCTTCACTGTGTGAAAGCTCGAAAGCGGTCGGCCTGAAACGCGAAACACCTCCAACGCGCGCTGGATGCGCTGCGCGTCGGCCGGTTGCAGGCGCGCTGCGGCGACCGGGTCGACGGCGGCAAGCTGGCGGTGCATGGCGGGCCAGCCCTCGCGTGCAGCCTCGGCTTCGAGCTCGGCACGTACCGCGGGGTCGGCGGCGGGCATGGCGTCCAGCCCATCGAACAAGGCCTTGAAGTACAGCATGGTGCCGCCGACCAGGAGCGGCAGCTTGCCGCGCGCGGCGATGTCGCGGATCAAGGCCTGCGCATCGGCAACGAACTCGGCTGCGCTATAGGCCTGCAGCGGGTCGCGGATGTCGAGCAAATGGTGCGGCACCTGGCCGCGTTCTTCGCGCGTGGGCTTGGCCGTGCCGATGTCCATGCCGCGGTAGACCAGGGCCGAATCGACGCTGACGATCTCCACGCCATGGCGCTCGGCAATCGCCAGGGCGGCAGCCGTCTTGCCCGACGCCGTCGGGCCTGCGAGGGCGATGTAGCGGGGCAGCGCTGCGCTCAGCACGTCGGTGACCCATTGCGCTGCGGCCGATCCACGCCGCGTGAAACGAAAACGGCTGAAGGCGGGGAACACCGCAGAACCGGCTTTGCCGGGCTGCTGGTGTTGCCCCCTGAGGGGGAGGCGGCGCAGCCGGTTCGGGGGGGAGTCATCTATCGGGGGTCCCCATGCTTTTGTACCAGCGTCCAGGCGACCGTGGTGATGCAGATGCTCCAGAACCAGACGCCGTTGGTCAGTGCGAACACCGTGCCGTCCAGATGCGTGCCAAGCCAGCCGCCCATGCCGAACGCCACGATCATCATCAAGAAGCCGTTCAGCGCCGAAGCCGCACCGGCAGCCTGCGGGAACGGGCCGACCGCGCCACTTTGGCTGCACGGCTGGTGTACGCCATGGCCCAGCATCACCAGGTAAAACGGCAACAGGATCGCCCAGCCGTTGTGGATGCCGGCCAGCGCCAGCCCACCGACCAGCGTGCCACCGGTGAGCGTCAGCAGGCCGGCGATGGCGACCGAGCGCCGCACGCCGAAGCGCGGCAGCAGGCGGCGGCACAGCAAGGTGCCGAAGATATAGACGAACGACATGGAAAACATCACCAGGCCGTACTGCGTGCGGGTGAGGCCCAGCACCTTGATGAACACGAAGGACGACGCTGCCAAAAAGGTGAACAGCGCGCCATACGAGGCGGCCGACAACGCCGAGAATGCGAGGAACGTGGGGTGGCGGACGATGGTCCACCAGGTGCGTGCCAGCATGGCCGGCCGCAGCGCAGCCGCGTTCTTCTGCGGCACGGTCTCGACAAAGCGCAAGCCGACCACGGCGAGCGCGGCGACGCCAAACAGCGCCAGCACGAGCAGCGCGGCGCGCCAGCCGATCAAGTCCGACAGCAGGCCGCCCAGTGGTGCGCACAGGCAGGCGATGATGCCCAGCCCGGTCAGCCCCTTGGACATCACGCGGGCGCCTTCGACCGGCGCATAGAGATCGCGCACGATGGCGCGCGCGCACATGACCGCCGCGCCCATGGCCGCCCCTTGTACCGTGCGCCACACGATCAGGAGCGCCATCGACGGCGCCAGCGCACTGCCCACGGCCGCGAGGGTGTAGGCGGCCAGGCCCCAGAGCAGGATGGGGCGGCGGCCGAAGCGGTCGGACAGCGGCCCCCAGATCAGTTGCGAAATGCCAAAGGCCAGCAGCAGCGCGGTGAGCGTGAGTTGGGCCTGCGCCACTGGGGCGCCAAAGCCTTCGGTCAGTGCGGGCAATGCGGGCAGGTACAGGTCGGTGGTCACCGGCTGGATACCCAGCAGCAGAGACAGCACCAGCACTACCAGACCGGGCGCCATCGGCGTAGCATGGCTTGGCGCAGGTGAAAGAGCGGTGGGCGTGGCAGGCATCCGTCTGAGGTTAGCAGATCAGGGTAAGCCCGCAGCTGTCGCCGCCGGGTCTGGCCATCAGGATTTCATCAAGATTCGGCCCCCACCGCCTGCTACCTTGCGCGGGCGTACTTCAGGCGCATTCCATTCCCAGAACCAGGAGACATCCTTGAATAAATTGAGCAAGACCACGAAATTCGCAGCCGCCAACACCGCCACCGCCATTGCCATTGCCCTGTTGAGCCTGTACGCAGCACAGGGCGCATGGGCGCAGGCGCCCCAGCTGCCTGCGCCGGATGCCGTGGCGCTGGACAAGCTGGGCTACATGAGTACGTTTCCGCCGACCGGCGCGCAGGTCGTCGACAACAGCAACCGCACCAAGTACCCGCAGATGCGCTGGGTGCTGCAGCACACGCGCGAGGTCCTGCCCACGCGCAACATCCGCCGCGGCAACGGCGCGCCTTCGCCCCTGCCGGCGGCCGAGAAGAACCTGGACGGCTTCAGCTTCGAAGACGACAAGGGCCAGAAAATCACCGTGGCCGACTGGCTGAAGGCCACCTACACCGACGGCATCGTGGTGCTGCACAAGGGGCGCGTGGTCTATGAGCGCTACATGAACCAGATGCAGCCGGAGACGCCGCACCTGCTGTTCTCGGTGACCAAGTCCTTCACCGGCCTGCTGGCCGCGCAGCTGGCGCACGAGGGCAAGATCGACCCGAACGCACTTGTCACCAAATACGTGCCCGAGTTGGCCGACAGCGCCTGGGGCGACATGAAGGTGCGCGATGTGATGGACATGACCGGCGCCGTGCGCTATCGCGAGGTCTACACCGACCCGACGACCGAGGTCTTTCCGTACCTGTTCGCCAGCACCCTGCTGCCGCAACCACCCAATTACGCCGGCCCGAAGAACATCTATGACTTTCTCAAGACGCTGAAGAAGGAAGGCGAACATGGCGCCGGCTTTGTCTACCGCACGGTGCATTCGGAAGTGCTGGGCTGGATCGTTTCGCGCGTGACGGGCAAGCACTTTACCGAGGTCATGAGCGAGCGCATCTGGAGCCGCATGGGCATGGAAGAGGATGCCTACATCATGGTCGACCCGATCGGCACGCCGCTGCAGGGCGCAGGCCTGAACGCCACGGCGCGCGACCTGGCGCGCTTTGGCGAGATGCTGCGCCGCGGCGGCGAATACAACGGCCAGCGCATCCTGGCCAAAGAGGTGATCGACGACACCGCCAAGGGCGGCGACCGCGAGAAGTTCAAGACCTCGGGCATGGCCTTCCGGCCCGGCTACAGCTACCGCAACCAGTGGTGGGCGCTGCACAACGCCGATGGCGCGTATGAAGCTTCGGGCGTGCACGGCCAGATGGTCCACATCAACCCGGCGGCCGAGATGGTCGTGGTCAAGCTGTCGTCGCATCCCGTGGCAGGCGCAGGCTTCACGCATCCTCTGACGCTCAAGGCCTGGGAAGCGCTGGCGCGCGCGGTCAGGCAGTAATGACTGGTGAAGCCAGCTACCCGGAGCCTTCGCACTGCTAAACTTTACGCCATGAATGTTCGAGTGGACCACCTGATCGACGAAGCACTTGCCCTGGCGCCAGACGAGCGGTCGGCGGTTGTGCTCGCGTTGCTTGACAGCCTCGACGGCGAGGACGAAGCGACTGTGACACAGGCTTGGGCGCAAGAGCTTCGCCAGCGCAAGAGCGAATTGCGGTCCGGGGCGGCGCAAGCCGTGCCCTGGGAGCAGGCGAAGGCCCGGCTGAGCGCCCTGTGACCGGTTACCGCGTTGAGCTCGCCCACGAGGCCGAGGGCGACATTGGCGACGCATTCCTTTGGTACCGCGAGCGCAACGCCCTGATAGCGGACGCGTTTCGAACCGAAGTATTCGACACGATTGAGCGCATTGCCGCTGCACCACTGGGCAGCGCGGCGGATGAGGAGAGCAACCGCAAGCGCGTGTTGCATCGGTTTCCCTACTCGGTGGTCTACGAAGTACTGGGGAGCACAGTGACGATTCTGGCCGTCACGCACCATCGCCGCATGCCCGGGTACTGGCGCTCGCACAGGGGTTGAAGGCACTGCAGGCATTCATTGCCGTGCTTCACACCATCATTTTGCCGTCGGCGGCGGGCCGCCCGTCGGGCGTGCCGCCAGTACGTCGCCGATCAATTGGCACGTGCCCGTGACCGTGTCGCCGCGCCGGCCCGTGAAGCTGACTTGTGCGCCCACTGCTTTGCCGGCGCATGCCGCGATCGCCTCTGGCGGCGGGGCGGGTGGCGGGCCGGAGGGCGCGGTCTGGGCAAAGGCCGTCGCGCTGAGAAGCAGGCAAGAGAGGGGAAGAAGGATGTGTTTCGGTGTCGTCATTCCCGGATCATGACCACCAATCAAGGAGAAACTTGGGATGACTTGATCGCGAAACCGAGCCGCGGGAAGCCACCTCATTCCTAAAGGCGGATCCATGAGAATCATCGTTCTGATCAAGTACAGCTTGGCGATTTCTGCTCTGCTCGGAATCGCTTCGCCAAGAGCTGCACCCAACGTCGCCAAAGGAGACAATGTGTGCCAGGTGGGAGCCCGGGTGACTGACCGCCAGAACCGCAGCGGCGTCGTCGCGGACGCCAAAGGCTCGGATTGCTACGTCAAGCTCGACGGCAGCACGGACGCTAAACCCGGGTACTACCTGGCATGGATGCTCAAACCCGAAGGCGCCGGGAAGCAGGTGGCGGCCGCTGGTGGCAACGAACTGGCGCGTGGACGCTACGAGTGTTGGGCCGCCGCAGGCGTGGCAGGCACCCTGAAACTGGAGATCACGGGAAATTCGACCTACTCCGGCAACGGGAAGACCGGCAGTTATGCCTATGACGCCAAGACGCAGAAGATCATCTTCTCGTCCGGACCTTGGGCTGGGTTCTTCGGAGCACGCTTTGCCGCCGGCAAGATCGGCATCTCCTCGCGCCCTGGCGGCTTCTACGGCACCACCTGCGATCTGAAGTAGCCGGCGCGCTTACCGACCGCAAGGCGGTTCTAGAACGCGGCCTGCAGGCCGAACATGCGCCGCAGCGCTTCGCGGTATTGCGGCTGTCCAACCGCGTTGGTGTTGTGGTGCGAACCGCCCTCGACCAACAGGAATTCCTTGGCGCCCTGGGCGGCGTCAAATAGCTTGCGGCCCAGTTCGGGTTTGATCAGGCTGTCGCCGCTGCCGTGCACGACCAGGAGCGGCGAGCCGATGTGATTGACCTTCTTGACCGATTCGAAGCGCTGGGTGACCAGCAGGCTGAAGGGCAGCCAGCCCCATTTCATGGTGCTGGCGACATCCGGGATCGAGGTGAACGTGCCTTCGACGATGGTGCCGCGCTCGTCCTGCACCTGCGTGGCCAGGTCGATCGCGATGGCGCCGCCGAGCGAATGGCCGAAGATGTAGCGCGGCCGCTCGGGATACTTCGCCGCGAGCCA
>DATILI010000322.1:0-2701 GCA_035476635.1 Burkholderiaceae bacterium
CGGCGCCGAGCGGCTCCAGCACGCGCCGCTCATGCTCCTTGGCCAGCGCGACAAGGGCCGCTACTACGCGCTGGCCCTGGGGCGTGATGCGTACCAGGGTGATGCGCCGGTCGCTTTCGTGCGCGATGCGCTCGACGTGCCCGAGCTTTTCCATGCGGTCCAGCAGGCGCGTCACGGTCGGCTGCTTGGTGATCGATATCTGCGAGAGCTGGCCGATGCTGATGGCCTCGTGGTCTGTCAGCGTGGCCAGCACGCGCCACTCCGATACCGAGAAACCGCTGGCCTCCACCACTTTGTGGAACTCCGCCGAGATCAGGTGGCTGGCCTGGCCCAGCAGGGCGGCCAGGTAGTCGTCCACAAAGACCGGCATTTCAGGGGTAGGCATCGATTGGCAGGTTCTCGCTGGTGCGGTGGATGGCGGCAAAGCGGCGGGCCCCATTTCGGAGCGCCGCCCGGATGGGCTTATTTTCACCTAGGTGCATAAATACATCCATATGGAATCAAATTGGTGCGAGCCACTGTGTCATCTAAAACACCGAGATGCAAGTCTTTTTGCCAGTTTACCAATAGAAAATCCTGAATATTCGCGGAAATCGCATTTCCTGGCTTGCTCTTTGCTTAAGAAGGGTAAACCATGATTTTGAATATGTTTAAGTGTGAATATAGTTGCATGAAGCGAAACATGCCGCTGCTAACCAGGACTGTCCATGGCTGAGAGATCGTTTTCCGAGGAAGTGAAGAAGCTGCGGCTGGGTGCCGGCGAGGTGTTCAGCGGCGAAGGCATTCTGGCCGTGACCAAGGCCCTGCTGGAGTCCGGCGTTTCCTACGTCGCGGGCTACCAGGGCGCGCCGATCTCGCACCTGATGGATGTTCTCGCCGACGCCCAGGACATCCTGGCCGAGCATGGCATCCGCTTCGAGAACAGCGCCAGCGAGGCCACCGCAGCTGCAACGCTGGCCGCGTCGGTCAACTATCCACTGCGCGGCGCCGTCACGTTCAAGGCCACAGTCGGTACCAATGTCGCGTCCGACGCGCTGGCCAACCTGGCGTCCGGCGGCGTGCTTGGCGGCGCCCTGGTCATCGTCGGTGAAGACTACGGCGAAGGCTCGTCGATCATGCAGGAGCGCAGCCATGCGTTCGCGATGAAGTCGCAGATCTGGCTGCTCGATCCGCGTCCCAACCTGCCCAGCATCGTGCAGGCGGTGAAGTACGGCTTCGAGCTTTCGGAGGCCAGCAGCACGCCGGTCATGCTGCAGCTGCGCATTCGTGCCTGCCATGTGCACGGGCAGTTCGTCGCTTCCGACAACCTGCGGTCCGAATTCACCATCCGCCAGGCCATGGAGAACCCGGTGCGCGACGTCTCGCGCATCGTGCTGCCGCCCGCCAGCTTCGTGCACGAGCAGGAAAAGGTCCGGCAGCGCTGGCCCGCGGCCGTGAAATTCATCGAAGAGCGTCAGCTCAACGAATTCTTCGCCGAGGGCGCCGACGACATCGGCATTGCGGTGCAGGGCGGCTGCTACAACACGGCCTTGCGCGCGCTGCAGCAACTGGGCATGGCCGATGTCTACGGAAACTCCCAGGTGCCGCTGTACGTGATGAACGTGGCGTATCCGCTGGTCGACTCGGAGCTGCTGCGCTTTTGCGCCGGCAAGCGCGCCGTGCTGGTGGTGGAGGAGGGCCAGCCCAACTTCGTCGAGCAGAACATCGCCACCATCCTGCGCCATGCCGGCGCGCAGGCCGCCTTGCATGGCAAGGACATGCTGCCCGTCGCCGGCGAGTACACGACCGCCGCCGTCATGGCGGGTACGCGGGCCTTCCTGGAGGCCTACGGCCGGCTGGCGCCCGTTGTGGTTCCGGTGGCGCCGCGCAAGGTGATCCCGGTGCTTGCGGCCCCCGCGGTCGCCGAGCCCGAACGCGCGCTGGATGAGAGCGTGCACGCGCGTCCACCCGGCTTTTGCACCGGCTGCCCCGAGCGCCCGATCTTCACCGCCATGAAGCTGGTGGAGCGCGAGCTGGGTGCCCACCATATCAGTGCCGACATCGGCTGCCACCTGTTCTCGATCCTGCCGCCTTTCAACCTCGGCAACACCACCATGGGCTATGGGCTCGGCGGCGCGGGTGCCGCCGCGCTCAACGTCGCCTCGGACAAGCGCGCCATCGCGGTGATGGGTGACGGCGGCTTCTGGCACAACGGCCTGACCAGCGGCATCGCCAACGCCGTGTTCAACCGCAGCGACAACCTGACCATCGTGGTGGACAACAGCTATACCGCGGCCACGGGCGGGCAGGACGTTCTTTCGTCCACCGCGCACAATCCGACGCGCGAGACCGGCCATGCGATCGAAAAGGCCGTGCGCGGCGTCGGCGTGGACTGGGTCAGGACCGTGCGCCGCACCTACGACCTGAAGACCATGGTGGACACGCTGCGCGAGGCGCTGACCACCAGGGAGAAGGGTCCCAAGGTGCTGGTGGCGCAGAGCGAGTGCATGCTCAACAAGCAACGCCGCGAGAAGCCCAGGGTGCGCGCCGCCGTCGCACGCGGAGAGCGCGTGGTGCGCGAGCGCTTCGGCATCGATCCGGACACCTGTACCGGCGACCATTCCTGCATCCGCCTGTCGGGCTGTCCCTCGCTGTCGATCAAGCCCAATCCCGATCCGCTGCGCACCGACCCGGTGGCCACCGTGCTCGACAGCTGCGTGGG
>DATILI010000323.1:0-11883 GCA_035476635.1 Burkholderiaceae bacterium
TGACCGCCTCCCGGAACCCATGACAGGCGGCAATGGGCGTTCCAGTCCGTCACGCTTCATCATTGTGCAGACGCCACCAAGAGTCGCACGAGTTGCCACGTGACAAGTCACAAATGATTGAAGATCAGGGCGGTGAGGCGCTCTGCGCAGCGAAATAAGGGAGGAGCCGAAGGCGGGGGACATTCGCGGAGCAGAGTGCCTCGCCGCCCTGATCCCGCACCGATGTCAGAAAGCGCGTTGGCGGGTGGCCCAAGCGGGAGCCCCCCGCATCACCGGCGTCGCCGGGCCGCAGGGGTTGCCTCACTAGCGGGACGGCGGCCCTGCCGACGCAGGGGCAGATCAAGCCTCCGCGTGCTTGGCCGCTTCCATCGCCGCCGCCGTGTCTTCCACCGCGCCGTTGAAGAACATGTTGAGCACCACCGCCGTCACCGTGGTCAGCAGAATGCCGGATTCCAGCAGCGGATGCAGGCTGTGCGGCATGTGCTGCGACCAGGCTGGGGCGACCAACGGAATCATGCCCGCGCTGACCGAGACCGCCACGATGTACAGGTTGCTTTTGTTCGTCTTGTAGTCCACCGCTGCAAGAATGCGGATGCCGGTGGTGGCCACCATGCCGAACATCACCAGGCCCGCGCCGCCCAGCACGAACAGGGGCAGCGACTCCACCAGTGCCGCCATCTTCGGGATCAGGCCGAGCACGACCAGGATGATGCCGCCGGCCACGCAGACGAAGCGGCTGCGCACGCCGGTCACGCCGACCAGGCCCACGTTCTGCGAGAAGCTGGTGTAGGGAAAGGTGTTGAAGATGCCGCCGAGCAAGGTGCCCAGGCCATCCGTGCGCAGGCCGGCCGTGAGGCTTTGCTGCGTGAGCTTGCGGCCCGTAAGGTCGCCCAGCGCGAGGAACATGCCGGTCGATTCGATGAAGGTCACGATCATCACCAGCACCATGGTGGCGATCAGGATCGGGTCGAAGATCGGCGCGCCGAAAGAGAACGGCAGCACCAGGTCGAACCAGCCGGCGTTGGCCACCTTGCCGAACGTCATCTTGCCCAGGGCCACCGCCACGACGGCGCCGGCGACGATGCCCAGCAGCACCGAGATGTTGGCGATGAAGCCCTTGGTGTACTTGGCGATCATCATGATGGTGACCAGCACGAACAGCGCGATGGCCATGTTGTCCAGCGCCGCATAGGCGGGGTTGGCGATCATCGGCGCCGCACCCGCGGGAATCGCGGTACCGGCGGCCTTGGCAGCGGCCACGGCCTGGGCGAACGCGGGGTCGGCGATCTTGGCGAGGAAGGGCGGGCCGCCCATGGCCCAGCCGATGCCGACCTTCATCAGGCTGATGCCGATGATCGCGATGATGGTGCCGGTGACCACCGGCGGAAAGAAGCGCAGCATGCGGCTGGCCAGCGGCGCGATGAAGATGCCGATGACGCCGGCCGCGATGATGGAGCCGAAGATGATGCGCGCGCCTTCCATACCCGGCACGGCCTGGGCCATCGCGACCATCGGGCCGACGGCGGCGAAGGTCACGCCCATCATCACCGGCAGGCGGATGCCGAACCACTGCGTGAAGCCCAGCGACTGGATCAAGGTGACCAGGCCGCAGCAGAACAGGTCGGCTGAGATCAGCATGGCCACTTGCTGCGGTGTGAGGTTGAGCGCGCGGCCGACGATGAGCGGCACGGCGATGGCGCCCGCATACATCACCAGCACATGCTGCAGGCCGAGTGCGGCGAGTTTCGGCGTGGGCAGCCGTTCGTCGACGGGGTGGACGGTCAAGGTCATAGGGGCAAGTCTCCTGGGGTCTGAATCGTGGACTGAGGTGTAGACGAAACTGTATACACTTCAGCGCGCGCCGCGTATAGCGGCAAACCCGGGGAACTGGCCGCAAACCGCGCAGCTCAGTTTTGCCTGGAAGAGGGGTAATTCAAGGGGTCATCTGATCCGGCGCAAGGCTGGCCGTGCTACTGGCGCGAGCGCCGCGCGCAGCCGCTCGCTGTCCTGGGCCGCGTTGGGCGCCGACGTGCCCAGCGCCGCCTCGACGCTGCCGATGTGATCGAGCATGCGCTGGCGGGCCAGATCGAGTTCACCTTGCTCCAGCGCTTCGACGATGCCCGCGTGCTCGGCGCATGATTGGCCGGCATCGTGCTTGGACTGGTAAAGGGAGGCCGCAAGCGTGGTGCGCGCGGTCAGGTCGCGCAGCACGTCGCACAAGAGCCGCTGGCCCAGGCATTCGGCGAGACAAACATGGAAGTCGGCCAGCAGGAAGGCGCGCGTGGCGGCGTCCGCTCCCTCGATGGCTTCTTCTTCCTGGGCGATGTGCTGGCGCAGCTTGCGCACCACCGATTGCAGCGGCCGACCGGCTTCGCGCAGGATGCCGGTCTCGATGATGCGCCGGGCCGAGAACGCATCGCGCGCTTCTTCCACCGAAGGTTCCACCACGTACCAGCCCTTGCGCGTGCGCACTTCGATGAAGCCGCGCGCCTGCAGCTGCATCAGCGCCTCGCGCACCAGGGTGCGGCTCACGCCAAACAACTCGGCCAGCTCCTGCTCGCCCAGGCGCTCGCCTGGTGCGAGCTTCTGGGCCAGGATGGCCTCGACTACTTGTTGTGCAATCCGGGTTTGGCTGGCCATGGCGCGTGTCCCTCAGCGCGCGGGCACGGCGGCGCTGGGTACGGACTCGGCTTCTTCGATGTCGAACACCGCATGCGGCTCGCCGTCCAGCACGGCCTTGGCCCGCTCGCGGTCGATGTCGCCTTCCCAGGCGGCGATGGCCACGGTGGCGACACAGTTGCCGACCAGATTGCCCAGGGCGCGGGCAATGCCCATGAACCAGTCCACCGAGAGCACCAGCACCAGGCCGATCGCCGGAATCGCGGGAATCGCCTGCAAGGTGGCCGCCAGCACCACGATGGCCGAGCCCGGCACGCCATGCGCGCCCTTGGAGGTGACCAGCGAGATCGCGAGGATGGTCAGCAGGTCAGCCATCGAGATCGGCGTGTTGGTGGCCTGGGCGATGAAGACCGCCGCCAGCGTGATGTAGATCGAGAACGCGTCCAGGTTGAACGAGTAGCCGGTGGGAATCACCAGGCCCACGGTCGAGTCGCGAATGCCCATGTGCTTGAGCTTGGCCATGATCTGCGGCAGCACGCTGTCGGAGGAGGTGGTGGCAAACACCACCGCGAGTTCTTCGCGCAGGTAGCGCAGCAGCTTGAACAGGCTGAAGCCCGAGAACCGCATGATCGCGCCGAGTACCACCACCACGAAGATGATCACCGCGCCGTAGAACAGCACCACCAGCATGCCCAGTTGCTTGAGTGAGCCGATGCCGTATTTGCCGACCGTGAAGGCGATCGCGCCCAGCACGCCCAGCGGCGCCAGCTTGATGATGATGCCCATGGTCTTGAACAGCACGTGCGAGAGGTCTTCGATGAAGTTGCCCACGTGCTTGCCGCGCTCGCCGAGCATCGCCAGCGCGCAGCCGAACAGCACGGCAAACAGCAGCACCTGCAGCACGTCGCCATTGGCAAAGGCGCTGACCGCGGTGGTCGGGATCAGCTTCATCAGGAACTCGACGAAGCCGCCGCCGGTGAGCTTGCTGGCGTTGTCCACGTAGGCGCTCATGGCCTTGGCGTCCAGCGCCTTCGGGTCGACATTCATGCCGACGCCGGGCTCGAACACGAAGGCCAGCACGAGGCCCAACGCCAGCGCGACCGTGGTCACGACCTCGAAATAGATCAGCGACTTCACGCCGACCCGGCCGACGCGCTTCAAGTCGCCGGTGCCGGCAATGCCGTGCACCACCACGCAGAACACGATCAACGGAATCAGCATCTTGATCAGCTTGATGAAGCCGTCGCCGAGCGGCTTGAGCTGAATGGCCGTGTCCGGCCAGGCAAAGCCGACCAGCACGCCGGCCACCAGTGCGATCAGCACCTGGCCGAACAGGGAGCGGAAAAATTTGGGCATCGCAGTCTCCGAAGGGTTTCTGAACTGCAAGACAGTTTGCTCACAAGTCTTGCATACAAGCAATGTAGGCAAGGAGCGGCGAAGTGCGCTGAGGGTTATCCCTTGGGATCCCCGTCAGCCAAGTTAAAACTGATTCAACCGATGCGCGCGTGCAAATGCGGACCCCCAGAAGCAAAACTCCCGCCGCAGCGGGAGTTCCTTGCAAGCGCCAAGCTGGCGCAGTGGCCGGGTCAGCCCAGCAGGTCGCGCAGTGTGCGCGCGATCACCTTGGTGGCGCGGCGCAGGTCTTCCAGCGCGAGCCGCTCATCGGCGCGCTTGGCGTGCGATTCCAGCACGGTGCGCGGGCCGGCGCCGTAGATCACGCCGGGGATGCCGGCCTCGCCATACAGGCGCACGTCGGTGTACAGCGGCGTGCCAACCGCGGGAATGGCTTCGCCGAAGACGGCTTCGCCGTTGCGCTGCAGGGCCGTCACCAGCGGCGCATTGCCCGGCAGGGGCGTGAGGGCGCGCGCCAGAAGCATGCGCTTGACTTCCACTTTCACCTCCTTGCCGCCACGGGGCGGGTTGAAGCTGCGTGCGGCTTCTTCAATGGTGGCGCGCAACGCGGCTTCCACCTGCACCGGGTCTTCCTCGGGGATCATGCGCCGGTCGAGCTTGAGCACCACCTTGCCGGGAATGACGTTGGTGTTGGTGCCGCCGGCGATCATGCCGACGTTGAGGTAGGGGTGGGTGATGCCGTTGACCTTGGAATGCACCTGCTTGTACTGCGCGTTCAGCGCGTACAACGCGTTCAGGATGTGCGTCGCCGCCTGCAGCGCGTCAATGCCGCTGTCGGGAATCGCGGCGTGGCTCATTTCGCCCAGCACGGTCACTTCCAGCTGCAGGCAGCCGTTGTGCGCGACCACCACCTGGTAGCTGAAGCCGGCAGCGATCATCAGGTCGGGCTTGGTGAGGCCCTTCTTGAGGAGCCAGCCCGGGCCGACTTCGCCGCCGAACTCCTCGTCGTAGGTGAAGTGCAGCTCGACACCGCCGTTGAGCCTGGCGCCCAGCGATTCGAGCGCGCGCACGGCAAAGGTGAAGGTGGCGAAGTCGCACTTGCTCACGGCGGCGGCGCGGCCGAAGATCTTGCCGTCCTTGACTTCACCGCCATAGGGATCGTGCGTCCAGCCTTCGCCGGGCGGCACCACGTCGCCGTGGGCGTTCAGTGCAATGGTCTTGCCCGGGCCGTACTTGCGGCGCACGATCAGGTTGGTGATTGACTCCAGGCCGCAGGCATTGACGTCGGCCTGCGGTACGGCGTGCTTCTCGGCTTCGAAGCCGAAGCCCTGCAGCAACTCCGCTGTGCGCTCGGCGTGCGGCGCATTGTTGCCGGGCGGGGTGTCGGTCGGTACGCGGATCATCTCCTGCAGGAAGTGCACTTCCTCGTCAAAGTGGGCATCGATCCAGGCATCCAGTTTGTCGTAGTCGCTCATTTGATTTCCGTCGCAAGGTTGTTCAGAAGGAGCTGGAAGGCTTCGACCGCGAGCTGCATGTCGTCGCTCGTCGTGCTTTCCAGCGGGTTGTGGCTGATGCCTGAGTTCTGACCGCGCACGAACAGCATGGCCTGGGGCATCACCTCGTGCAGCTTCATCGCGTCGTGGCCGGCGCCGCTGGGCATGCGGTACAGCGGCACGCCCAGCGTGTCGACCGCGCGCTCCCAGCGCTGCTGCCACTCGGGCGCGCTCGGTGCGGCCGCGGCGCGCATGGCTTCCTCGGTGGTGTAGCGCAGGCCGCGGCGCTCGCAGATGGCGTTCAGTTCGGCCAGCACGTCGTCCACCAGCGCGTTGCGCTGCGGGTCGGTCGGTGCGCGCAGGTCCAGCGAGAACAGGCAGCGGCCCGGCACAACGTTGATCGAACCGTTGGGCACCTGCAGCATGCCGATGGTGCCGACCGAATTGCCATCCTTGGCGGCGCGCTTTTCGATGTACAGCGCCAGCTCCGCCACCGCGGTGGCGGCATCGCGCCGGCGGTCCATCGGCGTGGTGCCGGCGTGGCTGGCCATGCCGACCACCTCGCACATGTAGCGCACGCCGCCGTTGATCGAGGTCACGATGCCCAGCGGCATGTCGATTTCGTTGAGCACCGGGCCTTGCTCGATGTGCACTTCGACAAAGCCCAGGTAGTCGGCCGGGTGGCGGTTCAGCTTGGGGATGTCGTCGATGCACAGGCCCGCATGCTGCATGGCCTCGCGCATGGTGATGCCGTCGGCGTCCTTCTGCTCCAGCCACTGCGGCTTGAAGTCGCCGATCAGCGCGCCCGAGCCAAGGAAGGTGGCCTTGTAGCGCTGGCCTTCCTCTTCGGCAAAACCGATCACCTCGAAATTGAAAGGCAGGCGCTTGCCTTGGGAACTCAGCTCGCGCACGCAGGCCATGGGCGTGAAAATCCCCAGGCGCCCGTCGTACTTGCCGCCGTTGCGTACCGTGTCGTAGTGGCTGCCCGTCATGAGCGTCTTTGCTCCCTCTCCCCCCGGGAGAGGGCTGGGGTGAGGGCCGGCCTTGTAGATGCCGACAACATTTCCAACCGCGTCAATTTTCACTTCGTCAAAGCCGCAATCGCGCATCCAGTGCGAGATGCGCTGGGCGCAGGCGCGGTGCGCGTCGGTCAGGTAGGTCACCGTGAGCTGGCCCTTTTCGGCGTAGCCCGGATCGCTGTGCTGCGCAAGCGTTTCCTGCCAGTCCCAGACGATATTGCCCAGCGTCGGCTCCACACCGAACTTGTCGTTCAGGCGGATCTCGACGATGCGGTGGATGTTGCGCAGGCACTCGGTCAGCTCGAAATCCGGATGGTGTTGCAGCCGGCGCTCGAAGGTCTCCAGAATTTCCGCCTTCGAGAGACCGGTGCCGCGCGCCCCGCGTACGGCGAGCACGAAGGGGAAGCCGAACTTTGCGTTGTAGTCGCCGTTGAGCCGCTGGATCTTCGCGAATTCATCCGGCGTGCAGTTCGTCAAACCGGCCTTGCTTTGCTCGTTCGTCGACTCGGCGGTCAAGGTGTTGCTGACCATGGCTTTGCCCGCGAGTTCGGGGTGGGCGCGGATCAGCGCAAGCTGTGCTTCGCGGCCGGCATCGGCAACGATGCGGGCCATGATGTGCTTCAGGTGCGGCAGCGACTTGAACGGGCGATGCGCCAGCGCCGCCTCGGCGATCCAGGGCGAATGCTCGTAGAGGCCGTCCAGCAGTTGCGCGGCCTCTGCGGCAGAAGCGGCGTTGAGTTGTTGCAGTGTGAGCGCCATGATCAACCTTTGTAGGGGTGGGCTTGTTTCCAGTGGCGCGCGATGTCGATGCGGCGGCAAATCCACACCCGCTCTTGCTTCTGGATGTGGTCGAGGAACCGCTGCAGCGCCACCATGCGCCCGGGCCGCCCGAGCAGCCGGCAATGCATGCCGATGCTGAGCATCCTGGGTCGGTTCTCGCCTTCGGGGTCGCCCTCGGCGTAGAGCGCATCGAAGCTGTCGCGCAGGTAGGTGAAGAAGTCGTCACCTTGCGAAAAGCCCTGGGGCAGCGCAAAGCGCATGTCGTTGGTGTCCAGCGTGTAGGGCACGATCAATTGCGGAACGACGCTGCCGTCGGTCTTCCTGACCTTCATCCAGAACGGCAGGTCGTCGCCGTAGTAGTCGCTGTCGTACTCGAAGCCGCCGTAGTCGGCGACCAGGCGCCGCGTGTTGGGGCTGTCGCGGCCGGTGTACCAGCCCAGGGGCCGGTCGCCGGTAAGTTCCTTGATGATGTCCATGCCAACGCGCATGTGCTCGCGCTCGGTGGCTTCATCCACGTTCTGGTAGCTGATCCAGCGCCAGCCGTGGCAGGCGATCTCGTAGCCCAGTTCCTTGAACGCGGCCGTGAGCTCGGGGTGGCGTTGCAGCGCCATGCTCACGCCGAACACCGTCAGCGGCAGGCCGCGCTTTTCGAACTCGCGCAGCAGGCGCCACACGCCCACGCGCGAACCGTATTCGTAGATGCCTTCCATGCTCAGATGCCGCTCGGGAAAGCTCGGCGGATTGAACATTTCGGAGAGGAACTGCTCGGAGCCCGCGTCGCCATGCAGCACCGCGTTCTCGCCGCCTTCTTCGTAGTTCAGCACGAACTGCACGGCGATGCGCGCGTTGCCCGGCCATTGCGCGTGCGGCGGGTTGCGGCCGTAGCCGACCAGGTCGCGCGGGTAGGGCGCGGTGGCGTCATAAATTCTGTTGCTGCTCATGACAGTGCCAGTGAAATATCGTTGGTCGGCAGCTTGCGGTCGAAGGTGAGGTTCTCCTCGACGTGCAGCAGGTGTTCGTCCATCAGGCGCACGGCGCGCTCTTCGTCCTTGGCGGCCAGCGCCTTGACGATTTCGGCGTGCTCGTCGTTGGAATGTTCGGCGGCGCTGGCGGTCTGGTACATCAGGGTGATCAGCGCGCAGCGCGAGATCAGCTCGCCCAGTATTTGCGCCAGCACCTCGTTGCCCATGAGCTCGGCCATGCGCACGTGAAAGTCGCCCAGCAGCTCGGTGCGGCCGGCCACGTCTTCCTTGTCGACCGCGGCTTTTTCCTGGGCCACATGCTCCTTGAGCGCGCGGATCTTGGCCGGTGTGACCTCGCGTACGAAGGCGCGGGTCATTTCGGTTTCGAGCATGCGGCGCACCGCGAACACCTGCTTGGCCTCGGCGGCGGCCGGCGCCGCAACGAAGGCGCCGCGCGCCGGCTCCAGCCTGATCAGGCGGTTTTGTGCGAGCTGGAACAGCGCCTGGCGCACCAGCGTGCGCGACACGCCGAAGTGATCAGCCAGCTTTTGCTCGGCCAGTTTGCTGCCCGGCTGCAGGCGGTGGTCGACGATGGCGCGCGTGAGCGACTCGACGATGAAACTCGTGGTGGAGGATTCCATGAAATGCATGATAGCCGGAAATCAGAAAAGTGTATACACTTCTGTAGACCGACGATTGATCTAGATTTCATCGACCTGTTTTTCCCCCGAGGAAGACTAAGGACAACACTATGGGCCTGAGCACACATGTACTGGACACCATGCACGGCAGCCCCGCCGCCGGCATGGAAGTGGCGCTGTACACGACAGACGGCGACCACGCCGCGCTCGTCAAGAAATTCAACCTGAACCAGGACGGCCGCAACCCCGACGGCCCGCTGTATGACAACCATAGCTTGAAGAAGGGCACCTACCGCCTGGTGTTCGACGTGGCCGGCTACTTCAAGGCGCGCGGCGTGGCGCTGCCCGAGCCGAATTTCCTGAACAAGGTCAGCCTGGACTTCGGCGTCGCCCATACCGACCAGCACTACCACGTGCCGCTATTGGTCAGTCCCTGGAGCTATTCGACCTACCGCGGCTCATGAGACTTTCAAAGCTGGCCTTCCGTCAAGGTATCGAGCTGGAAGTTGCCGCTCTTGTGCCACAGCCAGGTATCGGTGTAGGTGACCTTGCCCATGCGCGAGGGCGCCGGAAACGGCGAAGCCTGGCGCACGGTGCGCTCGATTTCGGCGACGACTTCCGGGGCGTGTGAAGGGGCGCGCATCCAGCGCAGCGAGGTGACGCGGCCCTGGCGGTCCAGGTCGACCTGCAAGACTCCTATGGCGTAGAGGTTGGGCGGCAACTGGCCCTTGAAGATGCGGTGCGCGTTGAGTGCGTAGATGTGCGCCGCGCCGTCGCGCCGGTAGTCGCGCGGGGTGTGGGCTGCGGAAACCCTCGGCGAGGCTGCGGCGGCCGGCGGCATGGGTGAGCCTGAGGGCCCGGGATCGGGCGTGGCGACCGGGCCGCGCACCGGCGCCCTGGCGTCACCCGGCGCCGAGTCCGGTGGCAAGGGAGTTGTGGTGCAGCCGGCCACGATGGCGGCAAGACTGGCGGAAAAGCTACGCGCCAGGCGATGGCGCAGGGTGGATAGTTTCTTCATGGCGGCGTGGTTTCAAGTCTTGGCTTCAATGCATACTTTGCCTGAAGTTGCGGGCTTGATGGAGAGACCTTTTTTTGTTGAGCCTTGTGGGATAGACCAGGATTTGCGTAGCAATTTTGCTCTGTCTCCATCTGACGAGAGTATCGAATTGTGAACACGGCAGAACAGTTTCTTGCACGCCTGGCATACGAAAACGCGGTGCTGGTGAGCGTGGACTCGAGCCAGGGCTCGGTGCCGCGCGAGCGGGGTGCCTGGATGGCGGTGTTCGGCGCGGCCATCGTCGGGACGATCGGCGGCGGCAAGCTGGAATTCGAGGCCATCGATGAAGCACGGGAACGCTTGCAAAAGGGTCTTTCCGATGCGCCTTCCGTGCTGCGCTATCCCCTCGGGCCCAGCCTGGGCCAATGCTGCGGCGGCGTGGTGCATTTGCGCTTTGAACTGCTGGGTGCCGCCGATGTGCCCCTGTTGCGTGCGCGCCTGGCCGAGCGCCTGCAGCCGGTGGCGCTGTTCGGCGGCGGGCATGTGGGCAGCGCGCTGGCGCGCATTCTCGCGACCTTGCCGTTTTCCGTGACCTGGATCGACAGCCGCGATGGCATCTTCCCCGAGCGGCTGCCGGCCAACGTGCGTTGCGAGCACTCCGACCCGGTGCAGGCCGCAGTGCGCGAGCTGGTGCCCGGCTCTCAAGTGTTGATCATGAGCTTCAGCCATGCCGAGGACCTGGATGTGGTGGCCGCCTGCCTCAAGCGATTGCGCGTGGCCTCCGACTTGCCCTACGTCGGCCTGATCGGCAGCAAGACCAAATGGGCCACGTTCCGCCATCGCCTGGAAGAGCGCGGCTTCACTGCCGACGAGCTGGCCCGCATCACCTGCCCGATCGGCGTGCCCGGCATCGCGGGCAAGGAGCCGGAGGTGATCGCGGTGTCAGTGGCGGCACAGTTATTGCAGACCCTGGAGCACGTAGGCCCAACCTAGGGTTTTCGCTAGGTTCGACGGCGCGGGGAAGACTGGAATGCCAGAACAAAAGTGTATACACTTCGGTAGACAGGTCGCAGCGGAGCACATCTTCTTGTTGTTCGCGGCCAAATTTCTGCTCAGAGCGCCCGCAGTGGTGAGCAGGTTGCAAACAAGCGGCTTCGCGCCGCGAGGTTGAGAGACTATGGAAAGTTATCTTCTCGACTGGGCCAACCTGCTGCTGCGCTGGGTCCACGTCATCACCGCCATCGCCTGGGTTGGCTCTTCGTTCTACTTCGTTTTCCTGGACAGCAGCCTGACGCCGCCAGTCGATGAAGACCTGAAAAAACAGGGCGTGAGCGGCGAGCTCTGGGCGGTCCATGGCGGCGGCTTTTATCACCCGGTCAAGTTCAATGTCTCGCCGCCCAAGCTGCCCGAGCATCTGCACTGGTTCTACTGGGAGAGCTACAGCACCTGGCTGTCGGGCTTTGCGTTGTTCACGGTGTCCTATCTCTGGAGCGCCAGCACCTACCTGATCGACAAGTCCCTCATGAACTGGTCGCCCGGCGCCGCCATCGGCGTGGCCATCTCGTTCCTGGTCGTGTTCTGGATCCTGTACGACGCGATCTGCCAGTTCTTCGGCCAGAAGAAGAATGGCGACGCCATCGTCGGCGCCCTGGTGCTGGTGCTGGTGTGCGTGGCTTCGTGGCTGGCCTGCCACTGGTTCGCGGGCCGCGCCGCCTTCCTGCTGGTGGGCGCCATGATCGCCACCAGCATGAGCGCCAATGTGTTCTTCTGGATCATTCCCGGCCAGAAGAAGGTCATCGCCTCGATCAATGCCGGGCAGCCGGTCGACCCGATCCACGGCAAGCGCGGCAAGCAGCGCAGCGTGCACAACACCTACTTCACGCTGCCGGTGATCTTCAGCATGCTGAGCAACCACTACAGCTTCACCTGGAGCCATCCGCAGAACTGGCTGGTGCTGATCCTCATGATGTTCGCCGGCGCCGCCATCCGGCAGTTCTTCGTCATGCGCCATGGGTGGAA
>DATILI010000324.1:0-9251 GCA_035476635.1 Burkholderiaceae bacterium
ACCACTAACGGAAAGTCCGGCACGCCCTGCGGCACGATGGTGACGGGCGACTGGGAGCCGCGCGTCAGCTCCTTGACGCGCTCGGAGATGTGCAGGTCCAGCATCTTGTGGGTGACCCGCCCGGTGCGACCGCGGTCCGCCAGGCCGCTGACGCCTTCGACCACGGCCTTGGTGAAAGCGCCGTTGCCCCATTCGGGCGACTCCTGCGCTACTTGCCGCCCGGTGGATGCGGCGAACACGATCACGCCGTTTTCGGCACTCGAGAGTTCGTTGACGATCGCCGTCAGGTCGTTGGGGATGGCGCGCCGGCCGGTGCCCAGTACGTTGCCCGAATGGCAGGTATCGACAAAGAACAGTACCTTGCCCGGCAAGGCCGACAGTGTGTTCTTGATCTCGGTGAAGATCACGCCAGTGCGCTTGAGCTTGTCGGGCTCCACGTCCTGCGGCAGGTAGTAGTAGACGCCGTCGCTGTCGTTCACGCCATGCCCGGCGAGGAACACCATGCCGACGTCGCGGCTGGTCATCTCGCGGCGGATCCACTCCAGGCCGTCCAGTACGTCGTCGCGCTTGGCGCCGTCATCGGTCAGCAGCTTGACGACGACCTTGCGATAAAGCCCCACCTGGGATTTGAACGCGGCGGCAAAATCCCCCGCGTCCTTGGCCGGGAAGTCGAGCGTGATGGACGGGTTGCGGTAGCGGCTGACGCCGATGGCCAGCACATACAGGGCGGGGCGCAGGTCGCCTGCAGCGGCGGCGGGGGAAGGGGCGATGAGGCTGGCGGCTGGTGGTGCGACCGGACGGGGTGGCGCTTGCGGGCGTGCGTTCGCAAGTGCAGGCGCCACCGGGGCCGCCTGCGCAACGGGCGCTGCCCAGCGCAGCCGCAGCAGCGCCGGCGTCGAAAAGCCGTGCCGGTTCTCGGCAAACACCATGACCTCCGCGTCCTGCGACGGCAGGGGCACGCGCAGCTCATGGCGTACCTCGTCGACGCCCGGCGGGGCGCGCGGCAGGGAGCGGCCGCCGGGCACGTCGATCACGCTGCCGTTGACCCGCACGCGCAGGCTGGTGGCCGGCGCGTCGGCCGGCGCGCGCACGGTCACGGCAATGCGTACCTCGGGCGCGGCCACGCTGCCGCCGTCGACGGGCGAGAGCAGGGTCACTACCGGCGGCAGTTGCTGCGCGACCCTGGCCGCTTCGAGCTTGCGCCCGGCCTCTTCGTTGGCGGCACGCAGCGCAGCCGCACCGTCGCCCAAGGCCAGTACCTGGCTGATCACGTCGGGCCGGAAGAAGTTGGCGCGAAAACGCGAGCCGGCGAAGAAGTCGGCCGCGCGCAAGGGCCCGCGGTCAATGTGCCAGCCGATCAAGTCTTCACCGCCGGGGCTGGCCGCGTAGTAGCCCTGGGGCGTCCACGCCACCCAGCGCTTGCGGTCTGCGTGCGGCAAGAACGCCAGTTGCTCGGCGCCGTCCTTCGCGCGGTACCAGCGGATGCTGCCGTCACTGAAGCCCGCCACTACCCAGCGGCCGTCTTGCGACTGGCTCACCTGCCAGGTACTGCCCGGTGCCGGCAGGTGCCATTGCTCCTTGCCGTCGCGGCCGAAATAGCGCACATGAAAGCTCGTGCCCAAAGCCAGCTGGTTGCCGGCAGCGTTGACGGCGGCCGACAAGGCCACCTCGTTGGTGTCCAGCGCAATGCGGCGCTGGTTCAGCATCGGCTGCGTGCTCTCGAACCAGGGGCCCAGCACCATCTCGCGGCTGGAAGCCTGGCTCGCCGGCAATTGCGCACCGGTGCCGGCCCAGTCCATTTGCGTGAAGTCGAAGGCCTGCGTTTGCGGGTCGCCGTAGACCAAGCCAAAGCTGGCGGCCGTGCCATCGGGCGCAAGGCGAAACGTGGCGCGGTCGCCGCGAAAGTCGGCCAGCCCCGGTGGCGTGTAGCTGATCCTTTCGCCGGCCGGCGACAGGACGCCCCAGGCCGGATCGGCCGCGGCGAAGAGCAGGCGGCCATCGGCAAGCGCACGCAGGCCGACCACGGTATTGGCGGCCAATGTGCTGTCGGCAAAGGCGCCGCGCCCGCCGTCGGCCCAGCGGCGCAGGCCGTGCTGCCCTTCGGCGCGCTTCCAGGAGCCGGCCGCCAGCAGTTGGCGGCCGTCGGCCGACCAGGCCAACGCGCTGAAATTGCCGTTGCCAACGCCGGCAACCGAGGGCGCATAGGCCGGCCGCAGGCTGGTGGCGTCAACCACCGCGATGGCGGGACTGTCGGCAAAGCTCACCGCAAGTCGGTGGCCCTCGGCGCCGGCCGCCTGCGGGGAAAAGGCCACGGCAAATGGGCGCTGTCCTGCCTGCAGCCGTTCGCTGGCGAGCAGGCGCAGGGGCGGTGCACCCGTCGGGCCGAGGCTGTAGAGGCGCACCAATCCGTCAAACGAGGAAGTGACCAGGCGCTGGCCGTCACGCGAGAAATCCGCGCCGTAGGACTCGCCGTCATAGTCGCGGTCGGCACTGGCTTCTCGCGCGGTGCGCCAGCCGTCTTCGCTCGCATACAGTCGAATTCCCTGCTTGCCCCAGAGGCTGACCAGGAGCAGCTTGCCGTCGGGCGAGAACGCGAGGTGCGTGATGACGTTGGGCAGGCCGGCCACGCGGTGCACGAGTTGGCCGGAGCTGCGGTTGAACAGGTAGACCTCGTTTTCCTTGGACCAGCCGCCGGTGGCGACCAGGTTTCCGTCCGGGCTGATCGCCACGGCGTAGAGCTTGCCCTCGTTGCCAGCGCCCGCCGGCGGACGCAGGGTTTGCAGCAGGCGGCCGGTGGCCAGGTCCCAGACGCGCGCGGTCTTGTCTTCAGCAGCGGTGACCGCAAGCCGGCCGCCCGCGTCGACCGACACAGCGCGAATCGGCGCGGTATGCGTGCCGGATTCGATGCGCAAGACCGGTGTCGGTTCCGCCGCGCCGGCCGGGGCGCCAAGGCACAGCAGCAGTGCGAGGACAGGAACAAGCAGGCGACGGGGCATAAAACGCGCCGTCGGCCGCCATCAAACGCACGCGGCTGCGGGCTTGAACTCGATGCGCCGATCCAGCGCATCCGAAGCGTCGTCGCGGCCCGTGCCCACCATGACCTGCTTGGAGCCCATGCCCTGGCTGACCACACGCTTGGCAAGGTCCTTGTTCAGCGTGACCATGCGCTGGCGCACATACTCGGCGCGTTGCAGCGAGACGGTTTCGTTCATGCGCTCGGCGCCGCCGCGGCTGGCATGGCCGGCCACCGCGATGCAGGAGGTGTTGCTTTTGGCGGCCTGCTGCGCGATTTCGCGCACCCACATGTCGTAGGGGCTGCCGTCGACCGCGAATGCCGTGCCGCCGGGGCGGAAGTTGAACTTGACCGCCAGGCGCTCGCCCGCCAGCCCATACTGGACCACCTTGCCGAACGCCTGCATCGCCGCCGCGCGGTTGCCCAGCTTGAGTTGGGTCAGGTAGATGCCGGCATGCACGCGCGGCTGGTCGCCTGCGGGGTTGCGCAGCACTGCGTTGTACAGGGCCAGCGCGTCGCGGTACTTGCGGGCGTTGTAGGCGCGCATGGCCTCGTCGATGGTGGTGGCGGCCACGACCTTGTCGATATAGGCCGGGTTGATCGGGTCGCCGGCCTTGGTGCCCTGGCATGTCCGGACATAACCTTCGACGATCTTGTCGTTGACCCACAGGGGACTGTCGCGGAAGAAGGGCATGGGCGTGGCGTCGACGCCTGAAGTCTGCGAGCGCGCGAAGCCCTTGCTGACGATCTTGCCGGTCCGAAGATCAGCCAGGGCAAAGCAGATGCGGTAGGCGTCGCGCTCGCCTTCCGCCTTGCCCTGCAGGTTGATGGGGGTGAAGGTGCCGACCATGATCAGCGGCAGGGTCGCCACATTGGGTGCGCTGAACGCCTTGATCTCGTACTGCGGGAAGGAAGTCTTGACCAGGTTGACCACTTCCTGCTCCATGGCAGCCGTGGCCAGCGACTGGATGTGGGTGGTGCCGTCCACCAGCGGGTCGATCACCAGGCTGTACTTCTGCCCGGGCGGGAGTCCCGCCTTGCTGAACACTTCGCGCGCGGCCGCCATGACGGCTTCGTTGTGGGGCAGCGCGACGATGGGCGCCGCGGGCGGGGCAGCCGGAGGCGAGGCGACCGTGGTGGTGGCCTGTGGCGGCGGCGACATGGGCACCGCCGCGGACGGTGCGGCGGGCTCCGGACTGGCGCAGGCGCCAAGCCACAGTGCGCCACCTAGGCAAAGTGCAAGATGGAAACGGCTCTCGCTGCGTGCGGCGAGTGGCAACCCAACATGTCTGGACTTCATGGGACCTCCGAGACGGGACGAGTATCAGTCTGCCTGAGCTTGTAAGAAACTGTAGCATCAGCGTCCTGAAAACCCAAGCGAGCAAACCCGCTCGTGCGCGCGCCTAGGCTGGCGTGCGCAGCCCCTTGACGCTTGCCGCACCGGGCAAGGCCCAGTTCATCAGGGCCTGCTCCACCGCCGGCCCGTTGGCCTTGAGCCAGTCGCTCATCTCGGGCCCGGCGGCCTTGCCGTACACGCGGTGCGAAACCACCACGACGAAGCCCAGGCCCTCGTGCAGCAGGCAGCGTGCGAACACCGCTTCCAACAACTGGGGGTTGCCCAGCACGGCAACGATCAGGTGCTCCGCAGGGCGCTCGGCTGTGCGCGGTTGCGAGCGGGTCTGCAGGATCTTGCCGTGCCGCTGGTAGTTGCCCAGCACCTGGTTCGCCACCTCGGCCAGTTGCTCGCCGCGCACGACCGACGCGTGCACGTTCAGCGTGACCATGTTGCGCCACGCGGCCAGGTCGTCTTCGCCTTGCGGCGTGAATTCATGCTGGCCTTGGTTTGACCAGCGGTGCATGAAGCCGACGCCGCGAAACGTGAGCTTCAGCGGCGCTTGAGGCTGGCCCGCCCCGGCTGCCCGGGCGCGCGGCTGCGCCAAGCCCAAGGCCAAACCCGCCCCCAGCGCGGCAAGCAGCAGATGCCTGCGGGGGACGGCGATGGATGGTGCGCGCTGGGGATGTGCGCTGCGCTTGCGTTCGGACATGCTGGCTCCTTCGGATGCAGGATGCCGATCTTGCGACACGCTGGATTCCAGCGCGTTTCGGGGGCCGCGGGCTTTCGTTTCAATTGTTGGCGGTGCTTCAAATAGTCGACGAAGCCGTGTCGGAAAACTTTACAATGCGCTGCGAAATTCAACGCGAGATCAGCCAAGCCATTGATTTCAAAAAGGGTTTATCTGTCGGCACAACACTTGCTGGGTTGGCTGCTTCCACTTCCATGGGAGTCCTTATGCGTTTGAACTACAAAATTTCTTCTGCGCTCGCAGCCATCGCGTTCGCGGTATGCGCTGCCCCGGCTCAGGCGGACTACGTGTTCTCCGGTGCGGGAATGAGCGGCAATCTCGCGCCGGGCGTTGAGTCCTGGAGCTTCAACTTCGACGGCGGCGCGGCAGCCGGAAGCCCAGGAAACAATTGGGGCTCTCCGGGCGTCGGTGCGGGCCTCAGGCCCTACAGCCGTGCGGAGGCCGCCTACGGCTTTGACATCACCTTCGTCGGCGGAAGCGGGTTCCTGGCGGGCTCGGTCGCCACGGGCAACGGCGCGGCTTGTGCTGGATCGACATTCGGCGGCACCACCTTCTGCACCATCAGCGACACGAACATTTGGATTGCTACGGTGGTTGACGCGAACACCATCGCCTTTCGTGCCCAGGACGAGAGCTTTGTCCTGGAGACCGGCCAGAACTACTTCGTGAACATCTTTTTCGCCGGTGCCACGCCCACCAGTTTCAGTGGCCGCTGGCTCACTGAGTTCTCCCCGGACCCAGGCACGGTCCCCGAACCGGGCACGCTGGCTCTGCTGGGGCTGGCTGCAGCGGCACTGGCCCTGACGCGCCGCAAAGCCTGATCGCTTCTCCCCTGGTGCCCTCCGGCGCAAACCGCCTGGGGCACCTTTTTGCTGAGCTGCAGCGACGACGACCGATTCAAACCTCGAATTCGTAGTCGACCGTGATCGGCGCGTGGTCGGAGAACTTCTCGGCCTTGTAGATCGCCTCGCTGCGCGCCAGCGCCGCCATGGCCGGCGTGGCCAGGTGGTAGTCCAGCCGCCACCCGACGTTGTTCGCGTAGGCCTGGCCGCGGTTGCTCCACCAGGTGTAGGCGGTGTCCGTGGCATCGGGCTGCAGCTGGCGGTAGACATCGACCAAACCGGTTTCGCTGAGCAGCCTGGTCATCCAGGCGCGCTCCTCGGGCAGGAAGCCGCTGTTCTTGCGGTTGCTGCGCCAGTTCTTGAGGTCCATTTCCTTGTGGGCAATGTTGATGTCGCCGCACAGGATGAACTCGCGCGACTTCTTGAGTTGCACCAGGTACGGGTCGAACTCGTCCAGGAAGCGGAACTTGGCCTGCTGCCGCTCTTCGCCCGAGGAGCCGCTCGGAAAATAGCAGCTGACGACGGAGAACTTGCGCTTGGGCGTGTCAAAGCGCAACTCGACATAACGCCCCTCCGCGTCGAATTCGGTGGAGCCATAGCCGACGATCACTTCACTGGGCGCGTGCCGGCTGTAGACCCCGACGCCGGAATAGCCCTTTTTCTCGGCAAAGTGAAAATACCCCTGCAGCCCGGCCAGTTGCTCGAAGCGGCCCTGCACGTCGGCGGCTTGCGCCTTGACCTCTTGTACGCAAATACAATCCGGCTTGGTTTTGGCGATCCAGGCTTCCACGCCCTTGGTGGTGGCGGAGCGGATGCCGTTGAGGTTGAGGCTGGTGAGTTTGAACAAGGAATTTCCCATGGCGGCAGATGTTGCAAAGGTGGCGAGTCAGGGGGCGGGCGGTGCAGTTTCGCCCGAGCAATTGGCCCTGGACTTTGTGCAATTCTCCGTTGAATCCGGTGTGTTGCGCTTTGGCGAGTTCAAGACCAAGGCCGGCCGCATGAGTCCGTATTTCTTCAACGCGGGCCTGTTCGACGATGGCGCCAAGCTGGGCCGGCTCGCGCAATTCTACGCAGGCGCCTTGCTGCAAAGTGGCATCGAATTCGACATGATTTTCGGCCCGGCCTACAAGGGCATTCCGCTGGGTGCGGCGGTTGCAGTCGAGTTGGCCCGGTTGGGCCGCAACGTTCCGTTCGCCTATAACCGCAAGGAAGCCAAGGACCATGGCGAAGGCGGAACGCTGGTCGGTGCGCCCTTGAAGGGGCGCGTGCTGATCGTCGACGACGTGATGTCGGCCGGCACGGCGGCGCGCGAGTCCATTGCGCTGATCCAGGCCGCGGGCGCAACGCCGCATGCGGTGGTCATTGCGTTGGACCGGCAGGAAATGGCGACCGAGAACGGCGCCGACGTCAACCACAGCGCGGTGCAGTACGTTCGCCATCAACTGGGCTTGCAGGTTTGCGCGATTGCGAAGCTCTCCGATTTGCTGCAGTATCTGGCGAATCAACCTGGCGCCGGGCTGGCGGCCCACCATCCCCGGGTGCTCGCTTACCGCCAGCGCTATGGCGTGGATGAAAGACCGACGTGACCCGCCTGCTGCCCATGCGTTTGATTTTTGCTGTTTTGCTGACGTGCTGGCTGGGCCAGGGCGCGGCGCAAGGCATCTTTACCTGCCTGGACAGCAAGGGCCGCAAGATCACCTCGGACCGGCCGATTCCCGAGTGCAACGACCGCGAGCAAAAAGAGCTCAACCCCAGCGGCACCGTCAAGCGCAACGTGGGGCCTTCGCTGACTGCGCAAGAGCGCACGCTCAAGGAAGAGCAGGAAAAGAAGGAAGCCGAAGAGCGTGCGCGCGCCGCTGACGAGAAACGCCGCGATCGCGCCTTGCTCAACCGCTACCAGAACAAGGCCGTGCACGACCGCGAGCGGGTCGATGCGCTCAAGCAGGTGGATGAGGTGATCGCCGCGGCCAGCAAGCGTGTGCTGGAGCTCGGCCAGCAGCGCGCGGCGATCGAGAACGAAATGGAGTTCTACAAGAAGGACACCAGCAAGGCGCCGCCCTCCATCAGGCGCCAGGTCACCGAGAACGAGCAGAACATCGCCTTGCAAAAGCGCTTTATCGTGGACCAGGAAACCGAGAAGAGCCGCATCAATGCGCGCTTCGACGAAGAACTGGTCCGGCTGCGCCAGCTCTGGGCCATCCAGGCAGCGGCGATCAGCACGGCCACCGGCACCGCGGCCAGGCCGGCGTCGGCACCGGCGGCGCGGTAATCTCTTTTCGCTTCAGGAGAGCTTTTGGCGCAGCAGGTCGTTGACCTGCTGCGGGTTGGCCTTGCCCTTGCTGGCCTTCATGGCCTGGCCGACCAGCGCGTTGAAGGCCTTGTCCTTGCCGGCCCTGAACTGCGCGACGTTGTCGGGATTGGCCGCGATCACCTCGTCGATGATTTTCTCCAGCGCGCCGGAGTCGTTCATCTGCTTCAGGCCCTTGGACTCGATGAGTGTGTCCACGTCGCTCGCCTCGTCGCTCCACAGTGCGTCAAACACCTGGCGGGCGGCGTTGTTGGACACGGTGCCGTCGGCGATGCGCGTGATCAGCTGCGCCAGTTGGGCTGCGCTCACCGGCGCCTGCTCGATGCCGACTTCGCCGACGTTCAGCCGCCGCGACACCTCGCCCATGACCCAGTTGCTGGCCAGCTTGGGTTGGCCGCAGGCCTTGGCCGTCGCTTCGAAGTAGGCCGCCACGGCTTTGCTCTGCGTCAAGGTGGTGGCGTCGTATTCGGGCAGCCCGTAGTCCTTGACGAATCGCGCCGCCATCACGCGCGGCAGCTCCGCCATCTCCGAGCGCACGCGTTCCACCCACTCCGGCGCCACCACCAGCGGCGGCAGGTCGGGGTCGGGGAAGTAACGGTAGTCGGCCGCGTCTTCCTTGGTGCGCATGGCGCGCGTCTCGCCGGTGTCGGGGTTGAACAGCACCGTGGCCTGCTCGATCGTGAGGCCGTCCTCGAGCTGCTCGATCTGCCAGCGGATCTCGTAGTCCATCGCCTGCTGCATGAACTTGAAGCTGTTCAGGTTCTTGATCTCGCGCCGCGTGCCGAGCTTCTCGCCGGGCTTGCGCACCGAAACATTGGCGTCGCAGCGGAAGCTGCCTTCCTGCATGTTGCCGTCGCAAATGCCGATCCAGGTCACTATCTTGTGCAGCTCCTTGGCGTAGGCCACGGCCTCCTCGGAAGAGCGCATATCGGGCTCGGTCACGATCTCCAGCAGGGGCGTGCCGGCGCGGTTCAGGTCGATGCCGCTTTGCCCGATGAAGTCTT
>DATILI010000325.1:0-3814 GCA_035476635.1 Burkholderiaceae bacterium
TCTGTACATCCTCGCCTTGGCGCCGACCTGGGCTTCGGGCCAGCCTGCGCTGGCTTCTGCCGAACGCCAGCTTCGAACGGCAATCGACGCGTATCTCGTCGCCTGGGCGCGTCGCGACGTCGATGTCCTGTCGCAGTTTCATACGGAGGACACCCTTTACATCGATCCCTACCTCAACGAGAAAAGGGGGCGTGGGCAACTCGCGGGCTATCTCGGCTTCATGGTGCGCCTCTACGATCTTCGCCTCGATATCGAGCGCATGGTGGTCCGGGCAGATGGCACACAAGCGCTCTTGATTCTTCGCGAGCGCTACGGTGAACTTCCGCGCAAAGACGGACGCTACGTGCGGGACTTCGATCGCTCGGGAATCTTCAGCCGTTGGCGTTTCAAAGATGGCGTCTGGCGAATTGAGCAGTACATCGACAGCACCACTCGCTCGGCAGAATTCATGAAGGCGGAAGGCCTCTGACCTCAAGTACATCGTTCCGGAGGAGGATGCGCTGCGGGTCCCGCGCCCACGCCGCAAGAAGCAGGTCAGGGCAGGGCCGTGGCGATGATGCGGCGAAATAGGTCGTTGGGGCTGCGTTCCCTGGCGGTCTGCTTGTAGTGGCCGGCGGTGAGAACCACGGTAAGGTCCAGGCTGGGCACGATGAACAGGCGCTGGCCGCCATGCCCGAATGCGGCGCTCCACGAAAGATGGGCCGACGAGCCGGCCGTGGCGCTCACCCACCAGTGGTAGCCGTATTGCATGCCGTCGCCGGTGGAAACTAGCGGCTGCATCGAGGCGCGCACCCAGTCTTCAGGCACCACCTGGCGGTCTTGCCAGCGGCCGCCGGCCAGCAGCATGCGGCCGATTCTGGCCAGATCGCGCGGGCGCATGCGCAGCCCGGAAAATGCCAGCGCCTTGCCGCGCAGATCGGTTTTCCACACCAGGTCGGTAATCCCCAGCGGCGCGAAGAGCACCTCGCGCGCATAGGTTTCCAGGGGCATGCCGGTGACCTGCTCCAGCACGCTGGCCAACAGCGCCGTGGTGCCGTCGTTGTAGCTGAAGTGGCTGCCGGGAATGGCGACCACGGGGCGGACCAGGATGTAGCGCTCTCTGTTGCGGGCCCATCGCATGCGGTTCTCGCTGCCGCGCAGGCCGCCATGAACGCCGGATGCGTTCCAGTCAAGCCCGGGTGTCATGGTCAGCAGATGCTCCAGCGTGATCGCACGCCGTTCCGGCGCGTTGGCATTGGAATGCTCCGGGAAGTACTCCAGCACCGGCGTGTTCAAGGCGGCGATTTTTCCCTGTGCCTGGGCGATGCCGAAAAGCAGGCCCACCACGCTCTTGCTGATCGACCGCAGGTCGTGCTTGACGCCAGGCCCGAACCGGGTCTTGCGCTGCCACCAGGCGCCCAGCGGCTTGTCCGGCCCGGTGAAATAGAACTCGGCGACGAGCTCGCCGCGGCGCGCCAGCACGACGCTGTGCAGATTGGCTTGGTGCGTGGCGGCGGCCTGTACGACGCGGCGCAGCGCTTCGGCATCGAATCCGCTTTGTTCCAGGCTGCTGATGGCCCAGCCATCGTCGATGTCGGCCGGCCGGCCTTCAGCGTGGTCCGATGCAGCGCTCATTGGGTTGCTTCCTGCCTGACGCTTGATGCCATGGGTGCCTGCTTATGGTCGTGCGGTCGACCGAATATATCAATGCTTGTCAAACGCCAGCGTGGCCAATGCCAGCAACGCAAACGGCAGGCCGACCCAGGATAGCCACGCAAAACCCAGTGTGTCAATGAAGGCGCCGCTGATCACCGCGCCCATCGCCGTGCCCACATACAGCATCGACGCATTCAGGCTGAGCAGCAACGACGCCTGCTGCGGTGCGCGGCTGGCCAGGATGATCTGCTGCGGCGCCGTCATGCCGAAGCCGGCGATGCCCCACACCATGAACACGAGAACGCACAGCGTGTAGCTGCCCGCGGTGAAGGGGACCAGCGCCATCATCGACGCGAGGACGGTCAACTGCACCCGCAGCGAGCGGATCGGCCCGAAGCGGTCGGCCGCCCAGCCGCCGGTCAGGGTGCCGGCCATGCCAGAGACGCCAAACAGCGCCAGCGTGATCGACAACTGCAGGGAAGTGAGCGGGTTGAGCGCCTGCAGCACCGGTCCGATGTAGGCGAATACGCTGAAGATCGCGATGAAGAACAGCAAGGTACGCAGCCACACGCGCAGGATCGGCCATTGCCTGGCCGTTTCGCGCAAGCCCGCAAAATTTCCGCCCGGCGCGTCGATGTTGGCCGGCAGCGTGGCGACCAGCAAGGCCAGCATCAGCACACAGCAGCCTGTGACCAGCCAGACCGGTGCCTGCCAGCCATAGCCAAAACCCAGCCACGTGCCCAGCGGCAGGCCGACCGCGTAGCTCAGGCTGATGCCGAGAAAACTCAGGGACAGGGCGCGGCCGCGCTTGGCCGGCTCCACCAGCGCCACCACCACGCCGGAGGCCAGCGCCGAGAACATCGAGCCCGTGCCCATCAGCACGCGGCCCGCCAGCAGCACCGGCAGCGTGGTGGCCATTGCGGACAACGCACAGCCGGCGCCGAACAGCGCCAGCGCCACCAGGATCGCGCGCTTGCGCGGCCAACGGCCGGTGGCCACCACCATCAGCGGCGCGAGAAAGGCCGAGGCCAAGGCGTAGGCCGTCATGGCCTGGCCGGCCGCCGCCACGCTGACGTTCAGCGAAGCCGAAACCGGCTGCAGAATTCCCGAGAGCACAAAGGCCCCGGTGCCGATGACCAGGTTGGTCAGCGCAAACAGGATGAGGACCGGAGGCATCGCGCCCCGGTCAGTTCTTCAGGCCCTTGGGCAGCGGCATGCCGCGCCTGGCCATGACCTCGCGCAGCCGGTCCGGGTAGTCGGTGATGATGCCGTTCACGCCCCAGCCGATCAGGCGTTCCATGTCGGCCGGGAGGTTGATGGTCCAGGGGATCACCTTGAGGCCCATGGCCTGGGCTTCCTTCACCAGCGCTTCGGTGACCGCGCCGCCGTTGGGCGACCACACGGTGCCGCCCGCGGCCTTGACCATCTTGGGCGCGCTGCCATGGTCGGCGAACTTGAGGCCTGCGGTCCAGCTGCCGTCACGGGTGTTGTCGTTGTTTGCGGTCTGTACGGTGAGGTAGACCGTGGGAATCGCAGGCTCGTATTGCTGCACCAGTTTCAGCGTGCGCCAATCGAAACTCTGGACCGTCACGCGCGAGGCCATGCCCGCATCGCGTATCGCCTTGAGCAGGGCGCGTGTCATTTCTTCCGGGCCGGCCGTGTCGTCCGCCAGGGTCGGGTTGATCTTGGTTTCGATGTTGAAGCGCACGTCGCCCGCGCCCAGGGCCTTCACACGATCGAACAGCGAGGCGAGCGTCGGCACCCGCGTGCCATCGCGCGGCTGCTGGGTGTTGAACGTGGTCGCATACGGCGAATCGGGCTTGATGCGGCCGACGTCGTAGGTTTGCAATTGCGCCAGGCTCAGCGATTTCAGGAACGGGCCCTTGGGGCCGGCGAGCCATTGGCCGCTGGCATCGCGCGTGATGAACGGATTGAGATAGGGGTCGTGCGACACCACCACCACGCCGTCGGCCGTGATGCCGATGTCCAGCTCCAAGGTGTTTACGCCAACCTCGAGTGCGCGCTCGAAGGCGGGCAGCGTGTTTTCCGGCAGCAGGCCGCGTGCGCCGCGGTGCCCTTGCACATCGAAGGCGTGGGCTGTGCCGCCAAGGCTGGTGAAGCTGGCCAGCGCGGCAAGAAGGAGGGCAGGTAGTTTGGGCATCGCGCCATTGTGCCCGGC
>DATILI010000326.1:0-2621 GCA_035476635.1 Burkholderiaceae bacterium
AGTTGACGACAGGCTGGGTCTCGGCCAGCACGCGGCCGCCTTCTTCCACCCATTTACGGGCGATGGTGGGGTTCACGACCCCGACCTCCCCGAAGCCGGTCTTGACCTGCTGGGCCACGGCCTCCTGGAAGCGCACATGTATGATCGCGGATTTCGTGATGTTCTGCCGCCGCAGTTCGGCGCGCGCCACCGCCGTCGTGGCCGCGTGTTCATCGGGCATGATGATCTTGGCCTGTCCGATGTCAGCCAGCGACTTGATGCGCGAGTCCTTGGCCACGATGAAGGCCGCCTTGTACGGGTCCGCGCGGCGCACCAAGGGCTGGTACTTGTGGTCGCGTACCAGCTTGGCAAGTTGGTTGACCGACTTGCCGAACACCAGATCGGGCTTGGGCTGGCCCTGGGCCAGCGTCATGAAGCGCTGGATGTCCACCACCGGCTCGATGCCGATCGGATGGCCTTTGCTGTGCTGTGTGACGAATTCGGCCAGGGGCTGGTAGCGGCTGGTGAGCAGGAAAAAGTTGGTTTCGCCGGTGACTGCTTCGTTCACCACCAGGCGCCAGGGCGCGTTCGCGCCTTTCTTGACCACCGGACTTTGCGCCTGCGCGGTGAATGGCAGCATGACACCGCCGAGACCGAGCAAGCCGCAGACCTGCCGGCGTGCCGGAGATGAGGGCCGCGCCGCACCCGCATGGGGCAATTCTTTCTTGTTCATTCTCTTCCTCCGCTTTCTCGCTGGCCGACTGTGCCGACCTTGGCGGGAATATATGCATGAGTTCAGCGATGGTCAAAGTTGGTGCACGCCGACCACCCTGTCATGTCTGACAGGTGGTCGGCGTGCGCGGCGCCCGGTTTGTGACGCCCGGTAACCATGAAATACATTCGGACGCAATTGCGCCCCACGAAGCGTGGATTCGTGTGCGTTTTATCCCGGTCCAACTTGGGGCGCATCGCGCAACAGACACGCAATTTTTTTTATCAAAACTGGCAGAACTGCCGGGGGCAGAGGGCGTTCCTGTCGTGCCACGGCAACATGCTGGATCGAGCCGGTATGCTTGAGCCATGGCAAGAATCGTTTACCTGAGCTGGCCCGCCACCGAAGTGTCCGGTGGGATCAAGGCTGCCTTCCAGCATGTCGAGTTGCTCGGCGAAGCAGGAATGGACGCGGTGATGGCCAGCCAGAACGGCGCCTTGCCGGGCTGGTTCGACACCCGCGCGCGGGTCGTCACGCTGGATCAGGTCCGCCCCGGTGACATGCTGGTTTTTCCTGAAAACAACCCATCGCTGTTCAAGGCGTTCGCTGCGCACCGCAACCCCAAGCTGGTGTTCTGCCAGAACCAGTTCCTCGTGTACCAGGGGCTGGAAGGGCGCGCTTCCTACGCGGATCACGGCGTGACGCACATCATGTGCCCGAGCCACACGGTGATGCACTATTGCCGCCGCCGCTTCCCGGGCCTGAAACTGGGGTACACGCCGTTCTACGTCGATCACTCGCGCTTCGTGTACCGGGCAGAAAAAACCCTGCAGATCGCCACCGTGCCGCGCAAGCGGCCCACGGAGTTCGGGGCGATCAGTGACCTCTTCCGGGCCAATTATCCGCAGCACCGGGACCTGCCCTGGATTTACATGCACAAGGCCACGGAGGCGCAGGTGGCTGACGTGATGGGGCGCTCGGCGGTCTTCCTGTCGCTCGCGCGCCTGGAAGCGCATGGCATGACCAAACTGGAGGCCATGGCCAGCGGCTGCATCGTCGCGGGCTTTCGGGGCGTGGTGGGCGGCACCGATTCGGCAAACTCGCGCAACGGCCTCTGGGTGGAAGAAGACGACATCCTGGGCTGCGTGGATGCGCTTGCGCGGGCGGTGCAGCTGGCGATCGATCGCGACCGCACCTTCGAATTGATGGTGGAGGAAGGGCGCCGCACGGCGCATGACTACCGCCGCGAGGAAGCAGCGCGGCTGCTGGTGGACTTCTGGCGGCAGACGTTGCTGGAACTGCTGCCACGCCCGCAATGACTTCAGGCCGCGAGCGTCTCCAGCAGCTCGGTTTCGATCTCGATCTGTCGCCTGTTCTGCTGCAACTCGGGCCCGTCGATCAGGAACGTGTCCTCCACCCGCTCGCCCAGCGTCGATACCTTCGCCAGCTGGAGGTTGATATGGTGGCGGGCCAGCACGCGCGCCACCGAATACAGCAGGCCGACACGATCGCTGGCGGATATTGACAGCAGCCAGCGCTGCGCCTTTTCATCAGGCGCCAGGTGAACGCGCGGCGTGATCGGAAAACTCTTCACGCGACGGGAGACGCGCCCTCGGCTGGGCGGCGGCAAGGGCCCGGCCTGTTCGATGGTGTGCTGCAGCTCCGACTCGACCATGCTGATCAACTCGCGGTTGTGCTCGGGCAGCATGGCGCTGACGACCTGGAACGTATCGAGCGCATAGCCGTTGTTGGCCGTGTGGATCTTGGCATCCAGGATGCTGAAGCCGGCCTGGTCGAAGTAGCCACAGATCCGGGCGAAGAGATCAGGCTGATCGGGCGTATAGACCAGCACCTGCAGGCCTTCGCCCACCGGCGACAGCCGCGCCCGCACGATGGCCTTCGACTGGCCCGCATGGCGCGACAGGTGGCG